>NZ_JAXUAA010000002.1:0-412098 GCF_050586305.1 Campylobacter australis
AGTGATTGAAAAAGGGGAGATAAGCCAGACGCATAATGGCTATAATATCACTCACAAAAATTATATTGTAGGGCTAAATCAAGGCTGGAATGAAAACAGAGTAAGAATAGGAAATAATAAATGGATAGTAACTGCTTTTGATGATAGTTTAGAGAAAGCTACCAGCAAAGCACCCGTTGATAGCTTTGACGGCAAAAACGCTGCTTTTGCCAACTCTGATGAAATTATACCACAAGTAGACAAAATTTTAGCTAATGCGCATATTGGTAGCGGATTGATTAGCGGAGTGCTAAACAGCAAGGATGAAAATGGCGAGTTTAACCCTGAAAATTTTGTCAAGGGCTTTTTGTATGGAGCATTTGGCTCAAAAGTGGCTGGAGTGGCTATAGGTAAGCTAAGTCCAAAACTTTATAATAAATTTTTAGGTCTATCACAACAGTTCCCACAGATGGCAAAGGGTAATCCTAAACTTTTAGGCAAAATTTACGCAAAAGCGCCTGATAGCAGCATAAATAGCTTTGCAGGGCAAAGAGCGCTCACTGCAAACAAAGCAAGACTTAGCGAAGCTTTAAAAATGGTTAAAAACGGAGTTGATGAAGCTACAATCTGGCAAAAAACAGGCTGGTTTAAAGATGAGCTAGATGATAAATGGAAATTTGAGATAAATCCAAAAGGCGGACAAATCATAAACAAAGATGCAAAGAGCTTAGGTGAGTTTTTAAAAGATGATGAGCTATTTAGCGCATATCCAGAGCTAAAAGATATAAGAGTGTTAAAGCTTGATGATGTGAGCGATAATGCGATGATGAGCGTAAAAGATGCTACGCAAAAACAGAAGCGTGGGATTTATAATGTAACGCATAACAATAAAAAGGCAACATATATAAAACAAGATTTGCAAAGTGTAGAAAATGCTCTAAGATACGCAAAAGGCGACAAGAGTAAAGGGGCAGAGCATATAAAAATAAGGCATATGAGCGATAGCAAAAGGTTTGGCTATGTAAGTAATGATGAGTTATTAAATTTAGGTGAGAGTATCCGCAAGTATGTTACAAAATATGGCGAACCTTTTATAGATGATAAAGGCGGTAGAGTGTATGAGTGGGCGGATAAAGATGGCGTGAGATTTCGCCTAGTAGTATATGAAAAAAGGGCTGGGGTCGGATCCACCCCCGACATTACTTCAACCAGCCCTTATGAGAGTATTATAACCTTTTATTCTGATAGGAATATTAAAAAGCCTATGGAGTTTAAAAATCCAAAGGTGGCTTATGAGATAGCAAACTCAAAGCCAACAGAGTTTTTAAAACAAAAGTATCTAGAATGGGCAAAGCAAAAGGAAAAGCGTGGGATTTATAATGTGGCATTTAATGATAAAAAATCTACTATTATATACAAGGATTTAGAAAATATAGAACAAATTATAAAGTTTGAAAAAGGCAAGACAGATCAAATTAAAAAAGGCGAACTAAAAAGTGGATATGGAGCTTTGCATATTCAAAAGCATTTAAACAAAAATGCTGATGGTTGGGTTACAAGTCAAGAATATCTAAATATGGGACAAATGTTACGCAAAGCAACAATGCAAGAAGTTAAAAATAAGCGTGTATATACTTATTTCG
Organism: Campylobacter australis; assembly: GCF_050586305.1. Classification (NCBI taxonomy): domain Bacteria; kingdom Pseudomonadati; phylum Campylobacterota; class Epsilonproteobacteria; order Campylobacterales; family Campylobacteraceae; genus Campylobacter; species Campylobacter australis. Next base: position 1,623 of record NZ_JAXUAA010000002.1, read on the forward strand.
ATGATAATAATGTGAGATTTAGGATAATCGTAGGGAATAATAAAAATAACGAAAGGGTTATAAGTTTTTATTCAAATAGAAAGGCAGGGTTGAACTATAATAGCCAAAATTACGATGATAACCTGCCTAAAAAGGAGATTTTAGAACAAAATAGTTTAAAATTTAATAAAGATAGCGAAAGAGAGATATAAAATGAGTGGTATAGGAAATAATATCCTAACTTACAATTACACCACTCATTGTATTAGTAGGGATTAAACATTATGTTTAAATATTACAATTATAACCTACTTGGATATAATTTTAGCAAAATAAAGCTTAAGTCAATAAAGTTTAAAAAGGATATAAAAAATATTGCTAAGCACAGCGTAAAATTTAAGCTTGTAGTAAGCAATAAAGCTGCTGGGAGAGGCTTACCGCCCACTAAAAATAGTGGTGCGTTTCCTCAATTACCAATAACCAGCAGCAGTGAAAATATTATAACCTTTTATTCTGATAGAAACTTTAAAAGACCGATGAAATTTGAAAATCCAAAATTAAATGAAAAAATCTAAAGGAAAAAGATGTTAAATATCGAACAACTAAAAGATATGTTAAAACAAGCAAGTGATGGCAATGCAAAAAGCATAAGAGAGTATAGACAAGCAAAAGAGTATTATAGTGGTAAGCAGCTTCCATCTGATGTAGAAGCCACGCTAAAAGAGCGAGGACAGCCGCCTATTTATGAGAATTTATTAGCCATGATAATGGAAAAGATAAAAGGCTATAAAGGTATGGCAAGACAAGAAATGGAGGTAGTGGGCAGGCAAAGAGAGGATAGAGATAAAGCTGCTGTCTTAAGCGATATACTAAAATCCATTAGCGATACGACAGAGTTTTTAAAGGAAAAAAGGGCGTGTGATAGTGACTTGCTTTTAGGGCTTGGAGTGCTTGAAGTATGGATAAAAGAGCTAAAAAGCAGTGATAGCTTTGGCAAAAAAGAAAAGACTATAACAATGAAGCGTATAAGCCCTGAATGCTTTTTAATAGATCCGTATTCGTTAAAAGATGATGCAAGTGATGCGAAATTTTTTATAAAGCTGCTTAGTATGGACTTTGATGATGCAAAACTAGCTTTTGGCTCTAAAGCAAATGAATTAAAGCTAAATTTCATCACATCACATCGAAAAAGAGTAAATATATATGAATTTTGGGTAAAAGAGATAAAAGATAAAGCCTATATCTGGAATAGATATATAATAGGTGATACAGATGTGCTTTTAAAAAGTGAGATAAGCCCTTTTAAAAATGGCTCTCATCCTTTTGCTATCCAAAAATACGCTATAGATCATGATAATAACTGGTATGGGTTTTTTAGAAATTTAAAGCCACAGATAGACTTTATAAATTTTGCTGAAAATAGAATGGCCAATATGATAGGATCAAGCAAGGTACTTTATGAAGCTGATGCAGTAGAAGATGCAGAGGAGTTTGCAAAAGAGATAAATATAGATAACTCAGTAGCTCGCGTAAAAAATGGAGCGCTTAGCAATAAAAAGATACAAATCACAAATAATCAACCACAAATCGCAAACCTAAGTGCAAAGATAGCTGACGCAAGGGCGACTGTACAAAAACTAAGTGGGCTAAATGATGAAACGCTAGGCTTTGCAGTAACTAGGCTAAGCGGTTCAGCCATAGAGCAAAGAAATAACGCTGGAACGATAAGCCTACAAACTTTTTTAATCGCTTCTGAAATGATAGATAAGATAGCATTTACAAAGGCTGTGGAGCTAATAACTCACTATTTTGATGCTGAGCAAGTATTTAGAATCAGTGAAAAGGATAACGCAAATCGCTACTTTGTAATAAATGAGCGTTTAAAAGATGAAAATGGTAATATGATAGTAGGCAAAGATGGTAAGGCGATAGTAAAAAACAAGATAGAAGTAGGGTACTATGATATAAGCTTACACTCAATACCAGCAAACAAAACTAAGCGTGAGGATTTGTTAAAATCATGGGGCGAGATAGTAAAAACAATAGCACCTATAAAGCCAGAAATGGCAAGTGCGCTAATCCCTATAATGCTAAGAGATACAGATAGCACAGTGGCAAGAGATGTAGAAGAGATGATGGCACAACTAGACGCACAACAAACTCAAAATCAAGATCCTATGGCTATGATGCAAATGCAAAATGCACAGCTTGATTTAGAGCTAAAACAGGCTAAAATAGCAGAGATAAAAGCTAATTCACTCAAAAAAGTAGCAGAAGGAAAAGAGGAGATGAGCAGGGCGAAGTAAAAGGCTACAAATTAGCCTTTTATGCCCTGCGAAGTATGGCAACACCAAAGTGGCGAAGTAAAAGGCTACAAATTAGCCTTTTATGCCCTGCGAAGTATGGCAACACCAAAGTGGCGAAGTAAAAGGCTACAAATTAGCCTTTTATGCCCTTCAACTTTGTTTAATCACTTTGCACCAACAACCGCAATATCTAGCTTTTTATCAACGCAATCATTTAAAAAAATATTAATTAGTGTTTGATATGGTACACCTTTTTTGTTTGCCATTTCTTTAAAATAATCTATAGCTTTACCATTTAAATTTATCGTGATTTGTCTTTTTAGATTTTTATCTATGTAAGGATTTTTAATCCCTTTTGAGAAATCAATCTCTTTTTTCATAATTGTCCTTTGTATTGCTTTTTTTCTTTTGTCGTGGCTTTTCGTGCCGATATTATCCTAATGGTGTCTTCATGGCGATAACAATGAATAACAACTAAAATTCTATCTTTTTCACTCATTGCTAATAGATAAAACCTTTCTTCGTCATTTGAATGCTCTTCATCAAAAACGACAATACCATATTCATCACAAAACGCCGTTTTTGCTTCGTCAAAACTTACGCCATGTTTTGCGATATTTAGTAGTGCTTTTACTTCATCCCATTCATAAATCACTTATCTACTCCCAGTATTTATAAAATAATTATATCATAATTTTATATAATATATGTCATTTGAAAAATAAAAATACCAAAGTGGCGAAGTAAAAGGCTACAAATTAGCCTTTTATGCCCTCTCAGTCGGTGGCAGTCTTTGTGGAGGTTCAATATCAAAATTTATCTTTTTTGCATCTTGTAAAATGGTGTCTAGCTCGCTGTATTTGTCGTTATTTACGACAGTGGTTAATATTATCTCGTTTTTGGTGGTTTGGCAAATAGCAAACTCTTTTATACCATCTAAATTTATCGCTCTTGGGATACGAACAGCCACCGTTTCACCGCTTTTAAAAATCTTTGCCGTTTGCATTTTAAACCTTTATTTTAAATTTTACTTAAAAAAGTGCAGTCAAAGCCAAACTCTCAGCAACTAAGTAATGTCTAGGTTATCAGCCTAACGCCATTTTTGCTGCATCTTCTAAAAAGGCTGAACGGTTTTTACTCACTTTATCGATAGCGTCTAAAATTTGGCGTGATAAGCTTACATTTACACGCACCTTGCTAGTTTGACTAGTAGGCTCAGGGATGGCTATATCACTATCTATAAGCCCTTGAATGGCTACATCAAAGGCTAAATCAAGCTCATTTAATGCCTCTTGTTTTGTTTTGCCATCTCCCCAAAATAACGCCACGCCGTTAAACTCAGGCATAAAAGCTCCCCAACCTCCACCCTCATCATCGGCTATCTTTTTAAGCTCAATTTTATAAGGTAAATTTCTATAGTAATCTAAATCTTTCATCTTTGTTCCTTTATCGCTTTTAAAACCATTTTGACATAATACGGCTTGATTGGCTTATGGTATGGTATTGTGATTAAAATTTTGCCATTTGTAAAGTTATGATGTGAGCCTTTAACGCTTTGGATAGTGTAGCCACTTGTCAAAAGTAGATTTTTAATAACATCAAACCTTATATTTTTAGTGTTATTTTCTAGCTCTTTAATTAGCTTTTCTCTCTTACTCATCTAGCCCCTTTGTGTAATTATACACATCACAAGCTTAATCAAATTTAAACATCTCTTTTAAAACTTATTTAAAACACAATCAGCCTAACGCCATTTTTGCTGCATCTTCTAAAAAGGCTGAGCGGTTTTTACTAACTTTATCGATAGCGTCTAAAATTTGGCGTGATAAGCTTACATTTACACGCACCTTGCTAGTTTGACTAGTAGGCTCTTGTATCGCCTTACCTTCTGCTAAATCCGAAGCTATTACAAACTCAAATGCTTTTTTGACATCCGCTATTGCTTCAGCTTCGCTCTCTCCATCACCCATTACAAGCGGATAGTTTTTATATCTGGCTAAGTATCCGCCGCCTTCTTCAGGGCTTAAAGGACGGACTAAAATTTCATAAGGCAAAGCTAGATAATAGCTTAAATCTTTCATCTTTGCTCCTTTATTGCTTTTAATGCAATTTTTACACAAATAGGCTTTATAGGGCGTTTATATGGTATCGTGATGGTATCAAATCCAGTTTTTCTAAATTGCATTACCACTTCCAATCGTTTGTTTGTATGTCAAACTCATTAAAGTCGTTATTTTGTGCCTCTTGCTTGGTTAAGTGGCGAAGCTCTGGCGTGTCCCATGTAGATATATCACACTGCTTTATAGGGCGTAAAAATATGCCATCTTTTAAAATTTCTAAGCTTACCTTTGTAAGACCAAACTGTTCAATAAGCTTTTTAGGTAGTCTAATACCGTGTGAGTTTCCTATCTGGATAATATTTGCCGTCATGCTTTAGCCTTTGTTTTTAGTGTAATTAAAAAAATAATTATCTTAAATAAAGCTTGTTGTCTTGCTAAACGGCGTAATCTTATGCACAAGTAAGCTTTATATCTAGCGCTTGCATGACTTTAAAGATACTTTCAAATCTTGGCTTTGCACCTTCTTTAAACATCTTGTAAAAGCTCTCTCGGTTTAAATTTGCTTTTTTGGCAACTTCCCCAACGCCTTGGCTTTTGGCGATGTAAAATATCGCACGACGCAACTCGTCTATGTCACCATCGGCTAAAACTTGTCTAAGATACTCTTTGCGTAGCTCGTCGCTTGTTAGAAAATCTTCGACACGAAATACTGTAAATTTTTCACTCATTTATAGTCCTTTAAAATCTCTTTTGCTCTTGTTATATCTCGGCTCTGAGTGCCTTTATCACCGCCACAAAGAAGTATGACTAGCTTATCATCTCGCACCGCAAAATATATACGATAACCTTTACCTATAAATATTCTAAGCTCGTAAATCTCGCCGTCTATATGCTTATAATCGCCTAAATGGTCGTGTTTGCGTATCTTATCGATACGGCGAGTGATGGCAATTTTGGCGATATTGTCGCTTAAATTGTCTAGCCATTTTTTAAAACTTGAACTTTTAATAATTTCCACTTGGCTATTCTAATATTTCGTAGCTAAAAGGCTACTTAAATTAATAAAAAATACATTTTGCTTTTAAAAAGCATTTAAAGCCGTTTTAAGGCGTTTTGATGTTTTAGGCTATTTGGATATTGGTTTAGGTGAGTTTTTGTCTTGGTGGGCTTGTTTGATATGTTTATTTGGATTTTTATAATTTAATTGCCTTTTGCTTTGTGTATTTTGTTTGGCGTTTAGACAAAATAGATGCAAATTTATAAATCGCAAATCAATGAGCGACTTTGTGGTGGTTAGATTAATTAGTTTTGTATTAATAATCAAATAGTAAATATGCTTACTTAAGGCTTGAATTTCAAAAATATTATGAGTGGCGTTTGGCTGCTTAGGCGTGGCTTGTGTGTAGCTGTGATGCGTGAAGTGCTGCATTGCTGCTTTTGGCTTTAGATGGTGGTTGTTTGCTGCCTTGCTTGTAGTTATGATGTGGAATTGTCGCTCGGCGTTGCTTGGATGGCGGTTTGCTCTTGACGCGGTTGGCTTTACTGTTTGAGTGGGTGTCGTACTCTAGCATCATCCGCCGCCCGCCACTTTTTTGTAAAAATTTTGATATTTTGCTTACTTTGGTGGTATGCGTTTGGCTTTTAGATTATGATTTTTGTCGATTTTTTTATGGATTTTTGCGTGGAGTTTTTGGGTTTTAAAAATTTGTGCAAGTTTTGCAAAAGGGATAAATGTATTTGAAGTGGTTAAAGAGTGTCTAAAATGGCTAAAAAAAGGGCTTGGTCCGTGAAATTTTGTATTTGCAAGGTGTGTAAATCGGTTTGGGCTGGTGGTTTGGGCTGGTGGTTTGGGCTGGTGGTTTGGGCTGGTGGTTTGGGCTGGTGGTTTGGGCTGGTGGTTTGGGCTGGTGGTTTGGGCTGGTGGTTTGGGCTGGTGGTTTGGGCTGGTGGTTTGGGTTTGGTCTTTGCTGTGGTTTATAGCTTGGCTTGAAAATATCTAAAACAAAACTTAATTAAAAGCGTAAAAAAATGGATAAATTTTCAGCCTTAGGTTAAATAACCCGTGGGCGTTGAGTGGATTTGTAAGATTATTTAAGAAATTGTATCATTTTAAAAATAAATTTTAATTAAAATCATCCCACGCACTAAAAATAAATAGTTTTAAAAATTTTTAGTGTCAAAACAGATGAAAGCTTACAGGTCAATTAACCTGCCTTACAAGACTACCTACTCATAACGCAGTAGGTAGCTCGACTTTGCCTAGTAAAATTTTACTTACTATCGATATATATAGCATATGAAACAAATGCAACAATTAAATAATACCCATCCGGATCAAACTCTTTTGCTTCAAAAACGCTTACAAATAGATATATCACAGCCAACAAATCCCACATTTTCCAGCAAAAATTTATAAATTTTATTAATATTTTTTTATCCATATCAACAAAAACAAAGTTTGGATTTATACTTCCAAATATAATATATTGCGTGATCAATGTAATTATAAAAAGAGGAATTCCTATAATGCCTCCAAATGCAGTAGCGGTTAAAATAATACAAATAAAGTATAAAGCCCTAAAAATACGCATTTTCATCAAGTAGCCTTTTATGTTATACGCCTTTGTAATTATATACTTTTTGCAAAAACTTCAAAATTTAAATAGTTTGTATAGGTGAAGTAGCGTTTGATATTTAAATTTGTATGGGGCTTTGACCCCCCCCCAATCGGCTCTAAAAAAAGGGCTTTGTAATACCACTTGCGATAAAAATATTTTTTGACAGAGAGATCAAGCCAAAAAAATAAAATTTCTGAAAAATAAAATCAAAACTTACTTAAGCAAAATCTAAGACATGGGGCACATCAAGCCAAAAAATTGCTTAAGCTTTGGCTCACTTTGGCACATTGTGACAAAATCCAATAACTAAAATCAACGCAAACCCCCTAAACTTCGGCATTTATCCACTCAACGCCCACGGGTTATTTAACCTAAGGCTAGGTGTGAGAGATTAGATAAACAACACAAACAACAAGGAAGGAACTGTTTAATGCTAAAAATGACATTTAATAAAGAGCAGATAATACTAGATTATGGTTCGATTAGTGCGTTTGCTAAGCAATATAACTTTAAGCTTAAAGCCGTGCATGGGCTATTGGATAGAAAAAAAGGAACGGGCTTTTTTCATCCTAATTCAGAAGCGTCAAAAGCCTATATAAAACTAAAAGAGCTTGGCTATGTGAGTGTTACCAACGCATAGCCGTTGGCTCTCATGCCCTGCTGTCTTAACTCGTGAAAAATTAATCAGCAGGGTTTTAGAGCTAATAAGCTTATAAAGCAGAAGCGTTTGCTAGATAGCTCCATGCACGGCGTGGATAACTGCGTGATATTTTACTTAGCATTGTTAATTGGCCAAATGGTGGGCGGCTAGTGCGTAGAGTAAAAACCTAGCATTGGTCGCCCTTGAATTATGCGTAAGATTTTACATAAAATATTACGCACTTATAAATTTATGCCTGTGCTTTTGGGAGTGTTGGCATAAATTTATAAAAAGGCTTAAAATGGCTAAAATTTCTTATATGCCTACTCGCTTAGAGATGGATGAAAGTGTAAGCGATAAGGCGAAAATCTTTTATATGAGGCTTAACCGCCTTGCAAGTAACGAAGATGAGTTTTGCTATGCAACAAATGAGTTTTTGATGAAAAATATGAAGTGTGGCAAAGACAAAATCATACAAATGCTAGACGAGTTAGAAAAAGGTGGCTATATAAAAATTTATTATACAAATATAAAAAATCGAAGTGGTAGGAAAATTTATACCAAATTGGATTTTGATTTCGTGTCGGCAGAAACCGAAACGGATAGCAATTTCGTGTCGGCAGAAACCGAAACGAAATCCGTTTCGTGTCGGCAAAAACCGACACGAGAACCTATTAATATATATAATAAATTTAAAAAAGAAAATTTAAAAAGAAAAAATTTTGATTTTGATAAACAAATTTTAAACGAGCTTAAAGAGATCAAAAAAGAAAATCTCACTGCTTTTAAAAGCGAGAAAAAATCTCAAAATGTTATAAATATTTTAAATCTTAATTTACCTTTAAGCGTAAGTCCTAAGATGTGGGGCGACTTTGTGGCGATGAGAAAGGAGATAAAAGCACCGCTAACGCAAAGGGCGGCTGAGCGTATGGTAGCAAGACTAGCAAGCCTTGAGGCTAAGGGCTATGATTGCGATGAGCTACTAGATAGAGCTATACGCAACGGTTGGCGCGATGTGTATGAGCCAGTGCAAAAAAATCAAAATGTGGTGACGCAAAAACAAAATGAGAGTGAGTATATCTGTGCTATGCTTGGCGGAGTGGATAGAGCAAAAGAGCTTATCCAAAACGGCGATGCGATGGTGGATGGTAGGGCGGTTAGTTACGCTATTAAAAAAGGCGAACTTAGATTTTTTTACTTGTAGGAGGGCAAGATGAACTTAATGGCGATAATCTCGCAAAGGGCAAATTTCATCCCTTACGAAGAAAAGGGCGTGGGTGAGCTTTTGAGTTTTGTGCCAGTTAATCAGCACGAGCGGTTTTTAGATATGCTGCTTTATGATACGCTTGGCTTTAATCGTGGCTTTGGTAACGCTATAAGTGCTGCGATGGTGGCGTTTTATGTAAAGGAGGTGCTGGGTGATGTGGCACAAGATGAAGGTGAGAGGCTGTTTATGAGATTTTGTAACGGCGAAGATGTAGGGCAGCAAATAGGTGAGCTTTTTAGCACAGATGAGCTTGAAAAGATAGAATTTTTAGGCTATGGAACGAGCTTTAAAGAGCGAATAATAGCTAAAATTTATGCCAAAAAGGGCAAAGGTAAGCTATGGGAGCGGATAAATGCAAAGGAGTAGCTTAGAGGCATTACAGATGCAACTAAAAGAGATAGATGCAAAGCTAGATATTTTACTTTGTGAGCTAAAAAGTAGAAGCAAACAGCTTTTAAGTCTGCAAGATGTAGCGGAAATTTTACGACTAAGTTACAGCGGAGTGTATAAACGAGCTGTGATCGATAAAAGGCTTGAGCCTGATAAAGAGATATTTTTAAGGAGTGGGAAATGGTTTGTGTCAATGAGTGCTTTAAACAAACTGAGAACTTCAGTGTGGTAAAATACAGCTTGGCGAAAAACAGCAGTGTCTCTTTTGTAAAAGACAAAGGAGATAAAATGAAACACGCTTATATTAGGGGGCGATATGTATGGGTGCAAGGCACAATAAACGGCAAACGCTACCGTCTCAGCACAAGCAAAGTAGCAGACGAATACACACTTGCTTGGGCTGAAAAACACTGGTTAAGTATCATAACAGAGCAAATGATAGCAAAAGGAGAGAGTAAAAACAAGGACGCAAGAGAGGTTAAATTTAAAAACTTTGCGTATGAGTTTTTGGATGCTCACAAGGGACAGGTTAGAAATTTGACACTTAAAGGTTATATGCAAGACTTGCAAAGACGCATACTTCCTGAGTTTGGAGAGAAAAATCTAAGCGAGATAAAGCCAATGGAGCTTAAACAATGGCAAAATGAGCTAAAAAAAGAGCTTTCAGCAAAACGCATAAATAATCTACGCTCAGTGTTTGAACTTGTTTTAAAAGCAGCCGTATCAAACGAGCTAATAGACAAAAATCCGTTTAATGCGATTTCAAAGCTACAAAACGAAAAAGTAGCCATAAATCCGCTAAGTCTTGATGAAGTTGCTTTGATGATAAAAGTGGCTGATAAAGACTTTGCAAATGTGCTAAAAGTAGCATTTTTTACAGGAATGAGAACTGGTGAGCTTATAGCTTTGCGTTGGGAGAATATAGACTTTGAAAAAGAGACTATCAGGATAGATAAAGCCATAAGACAAGGGCAAATACAGCCCCCTAAAACGCAAAATTCAATAAGGACTATACCGATGCTACCTTATGTAAAAGATGCACTACTTGCCTTAAAGCAGGGCAATAATAGCGAATGGGTTTTTACTGGACTAAATGGCTCTTTCTTGTATGACTCAAAAAGCTTAAGCAAAAAATGGACTAACACTCTAAAAAAGGCTGGACTGGCTCATAGGGTCTTTTATCAAACACGCCATACATTTGCTTCTATCATGATAGGCAAGGGCGAAGACCCACTGTGGGTTTCTCAGATGATGGGTCATAGTGATGCTGTGATAACATTTAAAAGATATGCTAAAAGTGTAGAAGACAACAAGCAAAGAGCCAAATTTTTACAGGAGATAAGCTTGTAAAATTTGGCTTTTTTGGCTATTTGGCACAATGTGCCAAATAAAGAAAAGGCTGTCAAAAAGGTGCTTTGATAAAAAATAGAACCGACTTTATCTGGCACAATTTTGACACAAAGTATTTTGTAAAGATGGCTAAAGGTTTTTTAACCACTTTAAAACTTCGTATTTCGAAGCTTTGAACTGGTTGCAGAGGACGGATTTGAACCGCCGACCTTCGGGTTATGAGCCCGACGAGCTACCACTGCTCTACTCTGCGTCATATGAAATTTGAACTGAAGTGTGGATGGGGTAAGAGGATTCGAACCTCTGAATGACTGGACCAAAACCAGTTGCCTTACCGCTTGGCGATACCCCAACGCTTTAAAAAAGAAATTGAATTATACAGATTTTTTTATCATTTGTCAAGGACAAACGGCAAAAAAAGTTAAAAATTATAAAATTTCTCGCTGTCCTTTGGCGTTTAAAGTGCTTAAAACACCCATTCTTTCCATTTGCTCAAGTATATTTGCAGAACGGTTATAGCCAACACCAAGACGGCGTTGCAGATATGATATAGATGTTTTTTGCTCGCTTAATACTATCTCTTTTGCCTGTTCATAAAGCTCATCAAGCTCGCCTGCGGCAATTCCTTCGATATTGCCACCATCGCTGTTGTTGCCACCATCTGATAAAAATTTCTCATCATAAACGACTTCTTGCTGTGCTTTTAAAAATTCAACTATATTTTCAATCTCTTTTTCACTGGCAAAAGGGGCATGAAGTCTGATAACACCAGGGCTTCCTGGGGGAGTAAAGAGCATATCACCACGACCAAGTAGGCTTTCTGCGCCCATTTGATCAAGTATGACTTTACTATCAATACGCTGACCGACACGGTAGCTTACACGACTTGGCAAATTTGCTTTAATAAGACCAGTCACAACATCTACGCTTGGACGCTGGGTGGCTACTATTAGGTGTATACCAGACGCTCTTGCCATCTGCGCAAGGCGACCTATGTAAAGTTCAACATCTTTGCCACTTGTCATCATAAGATCAGCTAGCTCATCTATGATAACTACGATATATGGAAACTGCTCGCCGCCTTCTGATTTCATCTTTTCGTTATAGCTTTCTATATTTTTTACTTTTGCGTGGCTCATTATGCTATATCGACGCTCCATTTCAGCAACCATATTTGAAAGTGCCGTAATGGCTTGTTTTGCCTGAGTTATGACAGGAGTTAATAGGTGCGGTATGTCGTTATAGATGCTAAATTCTAGCATCTTTGGATCTATCATCATAAGGCGTAAAGTTTGCGGAGAATTTCTGTAAAGTAGGCTTAAAAGCATAGCATTTATGCCTACACTTTTTCCAGAGCCCGTTGTTCCTGCGATTAGTAAATGAGGAAGTTTTTTTAGGTCTGTTATAAATGGCGCACCTACTATATCTTTACCAAGTGCCATTGTAAGGGGGCTAGCAGCATTTTTAAAGATATCGCTTTCTAAAATTTCTTTTAAGTAAATGGTTTCTGTATTTTTATTTGGGACCTCTATACCAACAACATCTTTGCCAGGGATAGGTGCTTGTATGCGGATAGTTTGAGCTTTTAGTGCCATGGCTAAGTCATCTTGTAGGGTAAGAATTTTACTTACTTTTACATCTGGCGCTGGCTTAAACTCAAATGTTGTCACGATTGGTCCCGTGTAAGTCCTAACAACATCACCGTTGATCTTAAATTTCCTTAGCTTATCAAGTAGGTCTGAAATTTTCTGATCGATCTCGTCTTCATTTACGCTATTTGTGCGCTTTGGCGGATCGGCTAGAAATTTTAGTGATGGCAGCTCAAAGTTTTTTGGCTTTTCAACTTTTCCTTGCTCGATTTGAGATAGTAGCTTTTTATTTTCGGCAACTTCATTTAAAATTTCTACATTATTTTTGCGGGAGTGGCGTGTTATAGCTGGTTTTTCAAGCTCATCAAGCTCATCTTGCATCACAAGCTCTTTTACATTTTCTAAAATTTCAGCCTCGTTTGAAATTTTTTCAGATTTTGGCTCTTGTTTTTGCAAAGCTTGTTTTGCTTTTTCTGGCTTTAGTGCAGGCTCAGGAATTTGTCTTTGCAAAGATTGCAACTCTTGAGTTGTTTGAGTATCAGCTTGAGCGATAGGAGGTATCTTTATTGTTGTATTTGGATCAACATAGGCTTTTTTTATTAAAGATAAAATACCCTCTTTAAAAACCATGCTTATAGACAGTACAAAAAGTCCCATAATAATGATAAAAGTGCCTAGCTTTCCGATAACTTCGTTTAAAGCATCGTTTATAAATTTACCAACAATTCCATCAAAAGGAGCATCAAACAAAAATGCTTCAAACATTAAAAGTGCTATCCCCAGCAAAAAGCTACCAACTCCAAGCTGCGCTAGATCGATATTAAAGTTTATAAAATTTTTATATAAAAAGTAGGCTAGGGCGATTAGTAAAAATGGATAAATGTATGATAAAAGCCCAAAAAGCGAGAGATTTAAGGTACCTAAAAACTGCCCAAAGCTACCAACAAAGTCAGCCATTGGCAGATATGTACAAAGTGCAAAATAGATTAAAATACAAGTTGATATGATAAAAATAGTTTGTCGTAAAATGGCTAATCCTTTAAAATTTAAAAGCTCTATTATATCAACAGAGCTTTTAAAAACGCCTAAAATGGCTTACATATAATTTAGTAGGCTTAGCTGGTTTATCTTTGAAGTGGCTTGTAGCATCGCTTGATAGCTCATTATCTTTTGGGTTAAATTTAAATAAGCTCGTCCAACATCTGTATCTATGATGTCGCTTTTTACACTTGCGATATTTACGCTCATTATGCTTGAGCGCTCGTTTGTGCTAGTAAGTAAATTTGTGTAAGAACCTATCTTTACGGACTCTTTGCTAACATGATCCATAATGTGATCAAGTCTTTTTATTGCACCCTGTATGCCTGTATTTCTTGGGTTATTACTATCAGCATCTGCACGCAAATTTCCTTTTTTTACAGCTTGTATCATCTGATCTAAATCTTTAAAAAGATCTATGCCAGGCTCATCTATTGTTAGGGCGTTGTTTTGCATAAAGTTAAAAACAGAGCCTTCACCCTGTTTTGTTGCCGCTGTTTGACCTGTGCTATCGCCATAAAATTTACCACTTTCATTTGCATTATACATAGCAACTTCTATCTTTGTTACGGCATTTTGTTTGTCTGTTAAGACGATTTGTCCTTTTTGATTTAAATTTACTTCAGCCATACCTCTTGACTGTTCTATTGCACTCATATATGCGTCGTAGTTGGCTTTTCGTTGAGTTTCAGTTATTGAAGGACTTTCTGCGTAAAGAAGCGTTGGTATGCTGTCGGTTGCTGCCATACCTATGATATCCATAAGTTGTCTATATGTAAAGTCATCAGTTTGCGTTCTTTGCTCTTTTTGTATGCCATTTGGCTCAGCATGATAGACGGCTAAATTTCTTGTAGCGCCACCAAAAATAGCGTTGCCATTAATATCAGTTCCTTTGATGCTAAATGAAACTGGAGATGAAGGATCTTTTGTGCCTAGCTTAACTTCGATTTGGTACTTTGTTCCAGCCCTTGACTTTACTTCAAGTCCTATCACTTGACCGTCTATGTTATATTTATCTTCGCTTCCAGTATAAAGTTGTTTTGTGTTAGCTACTTCACTAAGGCGTGTAGCGTCTGTTGCATACTCTCCTGTGGTTCGGTTTAGCTGTGTGATATTTGCGGTCAGTTTGTTATCCTTGCGTTCAAGCTTTACTTTATCAAAGTCAAAGCTATTTACTGTTTCGTCGCCACTATCTTTATAGTTATTTTTTGTAAAATCTGTTATATAAATTTTACCAGCTTTTGCTGCAGTTTCTAGGTCAGCTAGTGTTGTTACTGATGCTGCAGATGTGTGTCCTGGGGCAGATAGTGCCGCTAAACCTTCTTTATTATCTGCTTGTTCTGTGGCTGCTACAAGGTGAAAATTTAGGACTTGACTACCCTTAGTAAGGTCTTTTATCTCTATTTGTCCACTATTGTTTAAACTTACATCAACAACCTTTGATTTGTCTGTGTTGCCAAACTCTATACCTATCTTATCAAGGACTGAGCGAATACTTGCATCATGAGTCATATTAAATTTACTCGTAAAGCTAGTTCCGTCGGGCTTTACTCCTTGCATATAAAAGAAAGTGTCTGGGAATTTTACTTTTGTGCTATCTAAAAAGTCAAAGTCATGCTCTATGCTGCCCTTGTAGTTTTTAAGACCGTCGTTATTAGCCGAGGCTATACTATCTTTTGCGTAGTTTAAGCCTATTAAATTTCTTAGCTTACTCTCTTCGGTAATGTATTTTTTCTCGCCGTCTATATCTGGACTTGTTTTGTCAGTCAGTAAGACATTTGTTGTTAGTATTTTGTTATAGTCATTGTCTCTGCCTTGAAAAATATCAAAGCCATTTATATTATAAGGTATCTCAATACCGCTTCCGCCAACTGTTTTCATTGACTCAGCATTGCCATTATATGTTCCATCAGCACTTATAGGTTTTGTATCGACTGCCGAACCAGAGAATAAAAACTGACCATTTACAGATGAGTTGGCGATATTCATAAGATGGTTTTTAATGCCTTGAAGGTCATTTGCTAGAGCCTCAAGAGATGTTACACTGTGAACATCGCTAGCTGCACGGATAAGCTTTGTTTTAAAGTTATCAAGCTGTTTGCTAAACTCAAGCATTTGTTTATCGCTATTTTTTGAGAAATTTTGAGACTTTGAGGTTGCCTCTTTTATTTGCTCAAGTGTCGTAATCTCATAATCAAGCCTCATGCCATCATTATAAATAGCCGCACTTTCATAAGAATTTTGTATCTTTGTTCCACTTGAAATTTGCAGGTTGTATTTATTAACATTTGCCATACCTTGCTGATAGTTGCGCATAGTTTGGGCGTATTGAAGTTGATTTGTTATTCTCATTTTTATATCCTAAGTTTTTATTGCATAAAAGCAAATTTCATTCCTTTAGCCCTATATCGGTAAAAAATCAAAAAAATTTATACTATAATCACAAAAAAAGGAGAAAAAAATGAAAATTCTATTTTCGCCAAGCGAAGCTAAAAGCACCCAAAGTAGTGATGTGTCGGTACAAAAAGAAAATTTTATATTTCCCGAGCTTTATGAAAAACGATCTTTGATTTTAAATATTTATGATGATTTTGTAAAAAATGCCTCTAAGGATGAGCTTTGTAGGCTTTTTGGACTTAAAGAAATTTCACAAGGACTTTGCGAAAGTATCTTTGTAAAGGGGTGTATAAAGGCTATTTTACGCTATAGCGGCGTGGCTTATACTCATCTTGGATATGAGAGATTAAACCAAAAGGCTCGTACATATATAGATGAAAATACTTTGATATTTTCAAACCTCTTTGGTGTCGTACTAGCAAGTGATCTTTTGCCAGAGTATAAACTAAAGCAGGGTCAAAAGTTAGATAGTGTAAATATTGAGAAGTTTTATAAGCAAAATTTCTCATTTGCTATTGATGAGTTTTTAAAAGATGAAGTGGTTGTTGATTTAAGAGCTGAGTTTTATGAGAATTTTTATGAACTAAAGCAAGAATTTTATACATATAAATTTATAAAAAATGGTAAGGTGGTAAGCCATTATGCTAAGGTCTATCGGGGTAAAATTTTACGAGAATTAGCAAAAAATGATGTAAAAAACAAAAATGAGCTAATGTCTATGAAATTTGATGAAATTTCACTTGTTGATATAAAAAAGATAGGATATAAAAATGAACTTTTGTTTGAAATTTGCTAAAAACATGGAAAATTTGCAAAGAAATTTGTAAATTTTGTGAATTTTAGGGGCAAAGCTATTGTTTTTTTTAAAAAAAGAGTGTAAAATAGGCACTGTAACACTTCAAACAAAGGATAGTTCATGAAAAAAGCTGAATTCATTCAAGCTGTTGCCGATAAGGCTGGTCTTTCTAAAAAAGATTCTCTAAAAGCAGTTGATGCTGCTCTTGAGACAATCTCTGCTGCTCTTGTTAAAGGCGATAGCATAAGCTTTATCGGTTTTGGTACATTTAGTACTACTGACAGAGCTGCTAGAAAAGCTCGCGTTCCTGGAACAAAGAAAGTTATTGATGTACCAGCTAGCAAAGCTGTAAAATTTAAAGTTGGTAAAAAACTTAAAGAAGTTGTAGCTGCTGGTGGCAAAAAAGCTGCTAAGAAGAAATAATTTCTTGCTCGGAAGCCACTTGGCTTCCAGCTTTTTAATCTGCTTTTTATAAATTTTTGATACAATAATAAACTTTAAAAGCCTGAGTGGTGAAACTGGTAGACGCGCCAGACTCAAAATCTGGTAAGGGCAACCTTGTGTCGGTTCGAGTCCGACCTCAGGCACCATATATACTTTTCGTATCCTAAGTATATTTTAAAAACCTTACAAAGATCTTTCAGGCTATATTATTGGATATACTTTATTATAAGCTTGAATAAAATAAAAATTTAGCAAAATAGAGATTTTGGCTAAATATTAACATAAATTTGAGCTTTTATTACGGCAAATGCTTTTTACCTATGTGATTAAGATTTAATGAATTTGCAGTTATTGTAATTTTAAAGTATATTGGCAATGAATTTTATTTAGTAGGCGTCTTATACATCAAAATAAAGATAATTTAAGACTATAAAGCACATAAGTTTATGGGTTTTATAAGGCGTAAAATGAATTTACGCCTTGATTTTTTGGTATTTTTTAAAATTTATATTCCAGCTTGACACCAGCTTTACCACCATAACTACCCTTAAAATCAGCGTTGCCACCGATGTTGTACTGTAGGGTAAAGCCCTCATTTAGTTTAGTTTCGCCGATATAGTTTAGCTCGTATTTTACGCGAGTTTTGTCTGTTTTATATTCCAAAAATGAGTCTGCTTGGCTTAAATTTAGCTTCACATTGTTGTTTGAGCGGTGTATTCGCTTTTTGGCGATAGCTTGGATCGTGTGAGCTTGTGTACTGTTTAGGATGTTATACTCTGCACCAAGACCTAGACTAACACCAAATTTGCTTAATTTATCTTGTTTGTAGTTTTGCGTTTTAAAGCCATCCATTTTTGTGTAGTCAGCCTCAATCGCAACAAGTGGCTTTATACTTTGTGAGTCTGAAATGTCAAAGCGATATTTATGATATGTTGATAAAAGCACGCCGTAGCCGTTATTCTTAGCATTTTCTTGGTTATTTAAGAGAGTAAAATTTTTCTCGCTCTTAATATAGATTAGACTTAAATTTGCGGTAGCTTCATATGCGTTTGTGTTTTCATAGTCTGCGTAAATGCCGATATTGTAAGCTTTTGAGTTGTCTTGATAGTTTTTGGCTTTGTATTTTGCGCCACTAAAACCAGCCATAGCGCCATAAATAACGCTACCTTGACCAACATCGTTAAGCTTATCATATCCAATATTTGTTGAATAAAATTTCATATCCGCACTGCTATTTTCTTTAAAATAGCCACCGCCAAAGTTATACCAAAAGCTGTTTTTAGCTTTGTTAGCTTCAATTGCTTCAAAAACTTTTTTTACATCGTCGTTTGAACCACTCGCAAGAGCATATTTAAAGGCGTTTTGCATAGTTAGTTTTGGAGTAAATTTCAAGTGTGCAAGGCGAGAATTCATCACTAAATTTGATGAGAAAAGCATACTGTTTGCTATTGTCGCATCAGAATTTTCGCTGATATTTTTAAGTTCACTTTCAGTCTTTTGTAAAATTTCTTTCATTGCACCCACATCCTTTGTGTGTGCTGCTAGTTCTATCTGTGCTGCTAGTTCTGGACTTGCACCGCTATTTGTATGAGAGATAATCGCTTTTAAAAGCTCGTTGTTTTGGTTGTCTGTAAGATTTTTAAGAGCATTTTCACTTTTTGGATCTTCTTTTGTAAATTTTACTTTTAGCTTATTATCAGCTACGAAACTTGTTGCAAAAATTCCATTAGATAGCTTAACATATGGTGTTTTGCCGTTTAAATTTGTAGCTACGATAATTTCATAGTCTTTTTCATAGTCTATTTTGTCGATATTTTCTTTTAAAACATCACTGAAATTTAACTCAATTTTAAGTGCATCAGCAAAGGTTAGATTATTAAATTTTATCGTGTTTATCTTGATGTCATTTCCATTAAATAAACCGACACCATTTAGTGTTAAAGAGTCTAAAATTGCAATATTTGTATTTACGCTTTTTTCGTTTGACATATCAAAGCTAAGCTCTTTAAGATTAATCTTTGCACTATCTTGTGTTTTAAGATTATCAAATTTATTCTCATCCCAAGTTTTGAGTGTGATTTCGCTGTTGCCACTGGCTGTCAGATTTTCTAGTATTGAATTATTGTTTAGTGTTGTTATG
This sequence comes from Campylobacter australis, assembly GCF_050586305.1. Classification (NCBI taxonomy): domain Bacteria; kingdom Pseudomonadati; phylum Campylobacterota; class Epsilonproteobacteria; order Campylobacterales; family Campylobacteraceae; genus Campylobacter; species Campylobacter australis. Next base: position 20,637 of record NZ_JAXUAA010000002.1, read on the forward strand.
TTGATTGTTGAGTTTTTTGCCTCTAAATTTTTAATACCAAATGTTGAGTCTGTGATCTTGAAATTTTCATTTGTGAAATTTTCTAGTTTTAGTGTGTCTGCTGTTAATATTGAGCCGTTTTTAAGCTCGATATTTCCACCATTTATACTTAGCTCGCCAGTTCCTTTTTGAGAATATGTTGAAGCATCTAGGCTTAGTCCTTTTAGACTTGTTTTTTCGTTTGCTTCGACTAAACTGCCATTTTTGGCTATCAAATTTAGCTCGTTTAAGTTACTCACCAGATTGTTATTTAGATTTAAATTCTTTGCATTATCTAAGGTTAAAGATTTGCTTACTTTTAGTGTGGCCGTCATCGCTTTTGTTAGTTTGTCGCTACTATTTGAAATGTTTTTAAGTATTAATTCATCTATATCGGCTTTTGAGTTACCTGCAAAATCAACTTTGTTTGCATCACTGATAGTTAAATTTTTAGCTTTTAAAGTTGCATTTTCAGAGAGTTTTAATGTTGGAGCAAACTGCGTTAGACTAGATTTTATAGCGGTTGTTCCAGTTGCAGTTATTGTGCCACTAAATTTTATCGTATCGTTGCCCTGATTTTTCTCATCTAACTTTTGGTTTTCGATTTGCTGAGCATATGATAGTCCGCCGTTTTGAGTATTGCTTCCGTCAAGTTTGTCGATAAAATACTCAATATCTCCGCCAAAATTTATAGCTGAAGCACCATTTGCCGTAATGTCTGAGTTAAACTCGCTCTCTTTGCCGATACTTAGCGTTGAGTTTTCAAGCTTTACGCCTTGTTTGGCTTCAAATTTCACTTTGTCCCAGTCTGGCTGAGCAAGCGTTGATGGACGCTCTAAGTCCATATATTCTGGTATATTTTTGTCATATTGTTTTATTGTAGAGACTGATGTATTTGATGTTTTTATAGCGTGTGTGGTTGGGTGTCCGTGTATGGCAACTTTGGAATTTGTAACGCTTAAAGTGCCATCTATTTGGGTATTTGCGTTAAAAACTAGCGTTTTATCATTTGTGCTTTCGACTTTTAAATTTATTTTGTTTTTATCGCTTCCACCGATGGCTGTATGCACGATTGTATCGGAATTTTCGTTACCTTTTAGAGTTATGGTTGAATCGGTTTGAGATGAGTTTATGACATTTGCGCCACTATCGTTTGCGGAGAAGTTTTTAACCTCTATGCTTTTACCGTTTAGATCCAGTTTCCCACCACCGTTGCCAAAAAATAAATTATCTGCGTTAAAGCTAGTTATGCTATCTGCAAGTTTGAGTGTTGCTCTACCGCTGGTTACATAAATTTTATTAAAAGCATTATCGGTGTTTAATACGACTTCGCCATTGCCAAGGCGCAAATTTGTCCCAGTTGCGACACCTACATTTAGCGTTCCAGCTCCGATCTTGTGTAGGTCTTCTTGAATTTTTGTGTTTAAATTTGCGCTTGCATTTTCGGCGATATCAAATCCAGCAAATTTTAGACTTCCAGTGCCATTTATCGTGGTCGTTCCACTCTCCACTACGATTCCACCGTAGCCTAAGTCTTGGTTGGTTGCTATGTTAAATGTTTGATTGTTAGATATGATGTTATCTTTATTTTGCTCTAAATTTGCCGAGCGACTTTCGTATTTGCTTACATAATCTTCAAAATCCTGTTTGGTTACATAAGATAGATCTATCCAGTTTGCATCACCACTTAGATGTCCCCTTAAAACGCCAATTAAAACCCATTTTTGCCCGTCATAAAGATAAAATCCACTTCCGCTATCGCCAGTTGTTGTATTGTTTGTAAATTTTTGATTGACCTTTGCGCTTAGTGTGATATTGTTAGAGCTGTTGGAAAAATTTATTAAAATTGTGTTTGCGCTTAGATCAAAAATTCCACCACCTCGAGAATAGTTGCCTGTTCCGCTAAGATTGGATGAGTGATTTAGCTCTAAATACCCTGTTCCAGCTTGATAAAGTACGATTTTACCGTCATTGTTGCCATCTATACTCTGTAAATATCTGCCTATTTTTGCTATATTTTCATTTGCATTATCGCGAGTTATCTGTGTTGAAACCGCTATTTGATCGATATCTGCTGGTGAAATTTCACCTTCGACTATATATTTTGTTGTTTTTATATATAGTGTGTCGGTTGAGTATTTTGACCCAGTGTTGGATGTTGCGTGCTGACCTGTTAAAAATTTATAGTTTGTCTGCCCAAAAGTGGTCGAGTTACTTCCCCTACCATCAAAACTAATGGCTGAAAACACATTTTTTGTATGATCTGCTGTAACCGCATAGTTTCGCCCAAGCGATGTAATAGAGCCGTCTATAGTGCGAGCGGCTTGGCTTGGTACACGAGCAAATTTAAACTCACTACCATCCTTTGCCTTTAAAATGACTTCGCCGATAGTGTTGCTAAAAACGCCTTTATTTTGACCCAGATCAAGATAATCTCTATAATGAAAGTTATTTACATTCATATCTTGTGAAAATGCACAAGTACTTAAAGCACTAGCAAGCGCAATGGAGAGAAGTATCCTTTTTTGTTTTTTCATAAAATATCCTTATTTTTTGTAAATTTTCTAGCAATTATACTAAGACAATATAAAATGTAGATAAACCATGATGAATAATTACTAAGTATTTCATTTAACATTTTTTACTATTATTAAAAAGCCAAGAGTTAGTTCTTGGCTTTAAAAATTTATCTACTAGCAGACAGATACGGAGTTTCAGAGTGCATTTTTATCTCGTTTTGCTCCCTAAATTTTATAAACTCATCTTCATTTATGCGTTTAATGTTTGCTATTGTCATTTTAAGTGGAGTGATACCAGAAAGTGGGTCTGGATCGCTTGCGTTTGCAAGCTCGTTTCCATCTGCTTCACTGTAGTGAAATGTCGTAAATATCGTGCCTTCTCTTAGGTCTGGGTTGATACGAAGTTTAGCTGCTATCTTACCCCTTTTATTTTCAACTAGCGCATAGCAACCCTCTTCAAGCTCCCTTTCTCTAGCGATATCTTCGCTAACTTCGATAAGCGCGCCCTCCATTCCAGCACCATGCTCTAGGGCAGGGCATTCTCGTGTCATAGTGCCAGTGTGATAATGATATACCTTACGACCCGTTGTAAATAAGCAAGGATAGACCTCATCAGGCACTTCACTAAGCACTCCACTACCTACTGGATGAGTATCAGGGATGTTTAGTCTTGCTCTAAATTCAGCCTCAGCACTTGCGCGCTGCTCTTTATCTTCAAGGTAGATAACTGGTGCAAAACGGAATTTGCCATCAGGTAGCATAGAAATTTTATCTGTATAAAGATCTGGTGTGCCAGGATGCTCCTCGTCTGGGCAAGGCCAAGAAATTCCACCAAGTTTTTCAAGGCGGTAGTAGCTTATGCCACCAAAGAATTTTGGTTGAAGTTCTCTAAGTTCATTCCAAACTTGCTCTGCATCATGAAAGCCAAACCCCTCAAGCCCCATCTTTTTAGCGATATTGCATACCACTTTCCAATCAGGTTCTACACCACCAACTGGCTCACTGGCTTTGCGAGTGCGCTGAACACGGCGAGATGTATTAAGAAAAGTTCCATCTTTTTCGCCCCAGCACGCAGCTGGTAAGACTACATCAGCTTTTTGTGCGCTTTCAGTTAAAAAAAGATCTTGTACAATAAAGCAGTCAAGATGATGAACAGCATGAACAAAATGTTCTGTCCAAGGGTCGCTCATTACAGGGTTTTCTCCAAAAACATAAAGTAGCTTTATCTCGCCACTATCTATCTTGTCTGGGGCTTGCGTAAGTTTAAATCCTGGAGTTGGATTTAGTTCAAAGTGCCATACTTTACGAGCTTGCTCTTGCGCGTAAGGAGAATTTACAGCTCCTGCTGGTATAACATTTGGTAATGCCCCCATGTCGCATGCGCCTTGGACATTGTTTTGTCCGCGCAGCGGATTTACACCAGCGCCCTTTTTGCCTAAATTTCCAGTTAAAAGGGCTAAATTTGAAAGGCAAAAGACATTTGATGTTCCGTCTGTAAACTGAGTGATGCCCATAGTATAGCAAATAGCAGCAGTTTTAGCCTTTGCATACATCCTAGCAGCCTCAGTAATAAGCTTTGCACTCACGCCAGTTTCGCGCTCGAAGCGCTCTGGAGTAAAGTCTTTTACAGCCTCTTTTAGCCACTCATATCCTATAGTGTAGTTTTTGATAAACTCATCATCTTGTAAATTTTCAGAGAGTATCACATTCATCATAGTGTTTAGTGTTTTGATGTTTGCACCAATAGGAATTTGTAAGTAAATATCAGCCTTTTTCGCCATATCTGTACGCTTTGGATCAATCACGATCATCTTTGCGCCCCTTTCAAGTCCGCGCTGCATTTGCATGGCGATGATAGGGTGGCACTCGCTTGTGTTTGTGCCTATTAGCAAAAACACATCAGTATCGGTTGCAAACTCAACTAAGTCGTTCGTCATCGTTCCGTTTCCAAGTGTGTTGGCAAGACCTGCCACTGTTGGAGCGTGTCAAAGACGAGCGCAGTGATCTACATTGTTACTACCTTGTGCTCTAAAAAATTTTTGAAAAACATAGTTGTCTTCGTTGTTTGAGCGAGCAGAGCTAAAGCCCATAATAGCGTTACTGCCGTACTTTTCAACGGTAGTTTTAAATTTTTGCGCCACAAATTCATAAGCCTCATCAAAGCTTACTTCCGTTAGTTCGCCGTGTTTGTCAAAAACACCGTTTTTTTTGCGGATAAGTGGCTTGGTTAGGCGTTTTGGAGAATTTACAAATTCCCAGCCAAACATACCTTTAAGGCAAAGTTCGCCATCATTTACATGGTGGTTTTCAGTCGGTTTTGCCTCAACTATCCTGCCATTTTTTACGATAAGATCAATCCCACAGCCCGTTCCACAATACGGACAGGTGGTTTTTACCACGCTTTGCATTTTTATCCTTTCTGATTAAATTCAAAATAAATTATATCACTAATTAAATAAAATTAATTTTAAAATTACTAAAAAAATTTAAAATAATTTTAATAATATGCTTTTTTTGCATATTATTAAATAACGAAAATATGGGTATTTAAAAATAATTTTACAAAAAATAAAAAAAATTAAAAATAAATTTTTTATGATTTTTTATAAAATTTATAATATGAATTTCGATATTAATCTTAAAATATTAAAGTAGTTATTTTAATAAATTTTAAAATTTTTCAGATATAATTTTAGCCACCTTGAAAGGATAGAATGAAAAAATCTCGTTTAGGACTACTTGAAACAAACATTGCATCGGTGCTAAGCTATGATGAGATCTCAAAATTTAGCTATGAGCATTTGAGTAAAGGAAGCACCATATATGCAAGCTTTTTAAAGATAGTTGTATTTATAAGTGGCTCGGCAAAACTCTGTTTCTTTGAAGATGGAGAGGAGTTTATTATATATCATCTAAAAAAGGATAACATCACGATAGTTGATGAGAGTTGTGTGCTTGAGATCTTAGAAGATAGCGAGGTTTATACTATGGATGCTGATGGGATAGACTGGCTTTTTGAGAATGAGAGGTTTTGTAAATTTTATACAGAAACTCTTACAAATATCACTCTAATTCAGCGTCAGATCATCAGATCCATCTTATTTGAAAGTGCAAAGGGTCGTATAGCAAATTTTTTGATAGAGCTTTCAAATGAGCAAAATTTAGTCCAAAATGGCTATCATTTTATATTCTTACCATTTTCTGTAAAAGTGCTTTCAAGCTTCGTTGGGTTAAAGCGTCAAAGTGCCTCTACCGCGTTTAATGAGCTTATAAAAGATGGAGTGATAAAGCGTATATCACCACATGAGTTTTTGATAATGGATTTTGAAAAACTTCAAAGCTATACAAACTAATTAAATTTATTAAGTTTATAAAGTAAAACCCCAAGGCAAAACTGCCATGGGGTTAAGTTTATTAGAATGGGGAGTTGTAAAATTATGCCTCTTTTTTCATCTCGTATTGATTTGCTATAAATCCAACGAGACCTACGAAAAATAGACCACCTACGATATTGCCAAGTGTTACTGGCACTAGGTTTTCAACTAAGAAATTTTTCCAATTTAAAAGCTCTAGCTGTTCTACGCTAACACCGTGCAATAGATGTGAAAGTGCGTGCAAGTCGCCACCTACTGTTGCTAGATAGTGCCCTTTTGCTATGATGGCTTCTGTGATGATAAACATATTTGCCACGCAGTGCTCCATAGAGCAAGCCACAAATGCGCCTATCATCCACATAATAGCAAAAAATTTACCGCTTAGATCATTTTCGCTTGTAGCTGTCCAAATAGCCATACAAACAAAGACATTACAAAAGATACCGCGTATAAAAAGCTCATGAAATGGAGCTGTTATCTTGCCTATGCCAGCAGGTATGAAGTGTTGTAGGATATAGCCATCAAATTTTAGCGGCAAACCTGAGTAGTAATACATATAAGCAATTAGCGCACCACCTATGAAGTTGCATATCCAAACAAGCACCCAGTATCCTATGGTTTTACCTGGTGTTAGCTTGCCAGCATAAGCGCTAACACCGCTTAAAATCGAGCTTGTAAAAAGGTGTCCGCCGTAAAAAACCACCATCATGAGACCGCAACTAAATGTGATACCGCCGATAAAATTTGCAAGTCCGATAGACTGCTTTTCAGCCATACCCACAGTCGAGTGTGCCCAAAATATATCACCCATCGCTATCGCAGCACCAGCCATTATAGCCAAAAATATTATGCTAGAAATTGGCGTGTGTGCTTTGTGTTCCATCGCCCCAGATATAGCTTGGGCAGTTTGTGCAGGATTTAGCATCTTGTACTCCTTATGTAAAAATATTTTTAACTAACTAAATTTCTATCAATCTCTAAAATTCGCTCATACGCCTTTTTGGCACTATCTTTTGCCTTTTGGCTAAGTCCTTCTTTAAAGTCAAGGACATTTTCAAGCAAAACACTAATGCCTAAAAACAGCGTTTTTTCACAAATTTTACGCAGATAGCTTAGTAAAACTGGTGTTGGCAAGTTGTGTGTTGAGTAGATATAGTCTTTATCGTCACTTAGGTCAAAAAACTCGATCTTATCGTCGTTAAATCCACTCATTGCATCAACTACGATTAAAATTTCAGGCTCAAACTCTCGTATCGCTTTAAACTCATTTTCAGGTACATCTTCGCCGTAAAACACTCGCCATTCGGGTAGGTTTTTTTCTACCAAACGACCGACTTCGTTTCCGACATCATCATCGCCTCTTAAAGGATTTCCGATACATAAAATCGCCTTTTTAATACTTTGCATCACCAGCCCCTAAAAAATTTTCCTTAGCATTAAGTAGCCCTCTTTAAGGCCTCTTAAAATTTCTTTAAACTCACACTCGCACATTTGCGGAATTAGCTTTGCGGCGTGTTCGGCAAATATCTCTACTTCAAAATATTTACTGATGTTTCCTATCTTAAATTTGACATATTCGCCTGAGTTTTCGATGATTTTGCTAAGTTCATCTTCGCTTATTTCAAGCACCTTCTCGCTAAAATCTATCGTCCCTACGCCGTGACCTACGCAAGTTGAAAAGACTTTTATCTCTTTTAACTCGCGTGAAAGGTTTTTATTATCATCCATATGGCGTTTTGTTAGTTTAAAAACTTGTATCATTTTTTATTCCAAACTGCTTTTGTGTCTATGCTATACTCGCTACTTGCGTTAGCGTATTTTAAATAGACATCATTGTGTAAAATTCCCATACACTCAGCATATCTAGGATCATCTTCAGCCTTTATAGCAGCCACTAAAGCCTCTTTTGCAAGGGTTGGATTTTTAACATCACTAGCTGCTTTTATAGCGCTCATATACTTATCAAAAAGCGCCCTACCAAAGACATAGCTCATCAGCCTTTTACTTTCAGCTTGTAAGTCACGCTCAAAAAGTATATCGCCGATGATTGACTTCTTAGCTGGCGGAGGCGTTAGATGATCGGTCTCAAAGCTTCGTTTTTGTAGCTTTTGATCTATTATGCCAAGTGCCATGCCAAGACCATATATGATGCTAGCTGGGTGCGGAGGACAGCCAGGGATATAGACATCAACTGGCACTATCTTATCTATACCACCCCAAACACTATAAGCATCATGAAAGATACCGCCACTGCTTCCGCATGCACCAAGAGCTACGACGATCTTTGGATCAGGCGCTGCTTCGTATGCACGAAGTAGCGGGTAATACATCTGTCTAGTCACAGGACCTGTGCAGACTAAAATATCAGCATGGCGTGGGTTTGCAACGAGCTTAAAGCCAAATCTCTCAGGATCCCACATCGGAGTAATGGCGGCAAAAATTTCTATCTCACAGCCGTTACAGCTTCCACAGTCAATTCTATAAACGCTAAAACTGCGTTGGATATTTTTTAAATGCTCTAGCTTTGATGTTAGATCATTTGCGTTTTTTATATCCTCAGGGACTTCATATACAGTTCTCATTTTATTCCCTCCTCGATACCTCTTGTAAGTCGCTCAACAGATGCTGCCTGCTTGCAAGTAGGGCAGATATACAAGTATTCTTTTGCTTCATCTATCCTGCCGGGTAGTAAATTTGCAGTCTCTAGCTTTTGTATAGCGTAGTTTATAAGTCTTTTTGGAGTAAAAGGCTTACCGCAACATGAGCATTTTTCTACCTCTAGCTCGCCCCTTTGTATCAATGCGCTTTTATCAAATTTAACTGCAAGCTCAAAGCTATCACTAAGCCTAACAGCACCCGTTGGACAGACTTCATCGCAACGACCGCAAAATATACATCTTGCACAGTCAAATTGCCATACAAGCTTGCTTTGCTCTTCGTTCATCTTTAGCTCTATCGCGTTGCTAGGGCAAGCTACTCCGCAAGCTGCGCAACCTATGCAAAGATCGTATGTATAGTGTGGCTGACCGCGAAAATTTTCATGAACTTTATACGGCTCAAACGGATAGGCGTATGTCGCCTTTCCGTATTTTTCAGTGATGTCAAATAACTTCATCATCTTAAATCCTTTCTAGAAAGTCCGCCATTTTGGCAGATCTTTTTAAGATCTTTTTCGGTTAAAATTTTATTTTTTCCGCTTCTAACATCAACTAAGGTTACACGCTCTGTACAAGAATAGCATGGGTCTAGCGAGCAGACGATAAGCGCTGCGTCTGAGATGTTGTTGCCTCTAAACTGATATCTTAAAGATGGCCAGTTGTTATATGTAGCGGCTCTACATCTCCATCTATAAACCTTTTGAGCACTTCCTTGCATAATCCAGTGTACATTTTCACCCCTTGGAGCTTCATCATGTCCAAGCGCAAAATTCTCAGGGCTTATCATCGTTTTTGGATCGATTGAGATAGGCGTTTGAGGCATGAGTTCTAGGCACTGACGGATGATATGAATAGAGCTTTTTAGTTCTTTATATCTTACCATCTCACGGCTAAATACATCTCCGCCATGCTCTATTGCCACTTCAAATTCGATTTGTTTAAAGAAGTCATAAGGGTGATCATAGCGGTTATCTCGCTTAAAGCCAGAACCACGCATATTCGGACCAACTGGGCTAAAGTCACGAGCTACTTGCTTATCAAGCACACCAACACCTTTCCAGCGTCCTATTTGGCGTTTATCCTCCATAACCGCATCCCAAATTTCATTTATTTGAACTTCAAGGTTGTTTATGATAGCTATGGCTTGTTTTATCTCGTTGTTTGTCATATCTCTGCGTAAGCCACCCATGATGACATTACCATAAGTCTTTCTACCGCCAGTAACTAGCTGAGCTAGCTCCATTGAGTACTCGCGAACCCTAAAAATATGCATAAATGCGTTGTAGTTACCAGTAACCTCGCACGCTAGACCTATGTTTAATAAGTGTGAGTGTAGGCGCTCTATCTCAAGACATATAACCCTAATAGCCTGCGCTCTTAGTGGAATTTCAAGTTTTATAGCCTTTTCAGCAGCCTCTATGCAGGCAATAGCATGTGCGTATCCACAAATTCCACAAACCCTCTCGGCTAAATAGCCCATTTGATCGTAGTTCATGCGATTTTCAGCTAGTTTTTCCATGCCACGGTGCTGATAAAATAGCCTATAATCAGCGTCGATTATCTCATCGCCATCACAAAATAGTCTAAAATGACCTGGCTCATCACTTGTTACATGAAGTGGCCCAAGTGGCACATCTACAACAGCATCGCCTCGTGGAAACAAAAACTCAGCCTCAGGCTCATCTTTATGTGCTACTGGATCAGGTCTGTAGCGATAATCCATCGCATCTTTTCTTAGCGGATGAAGTCCATCAGGCCAATCATCTGAAAGAACTAGCCTGCGCTTATCAGGCAAGCCCTCAGCTATCAAGCCAAACATATCAAAAGCTTCTCGTTCATACCAAACACAAGCTGGCACAAGCGGTGTAACAGATGGAAAGGTCGGATCTGCGGCTGGGATAAGTGTTTTAACGGTTATAAAGCACTTATCCTCAGGAGCAAAGTCATCAGCTTCACTCATTTTGCTTCCTTCCATAGATATGGCATAATAAAGAGCAAAGCAGCCATTTATACTACGCTCGTCATTTGGTATCATCGTGCTTAAAAAACCACCTATGTCGTAGTATAAAATTTTAACCGCTAGTGGCAAATCATTTCTATCAACCAAAACGGTTATCTGATCGTCCGCCTGGCGGGTAGTTTCTAAAATTTTAACTTTGCTACTCAAAGTTTGTACAAATTTATCGCCACGCATATTAAGCCCCCATTATTATTTTTACGCTATTTTCAACGAGTGTGTAAAAGCTATCTACATGCCAAACACCAAAGATGATTATAAGCAAACAAAGAGCGATAAGCGGAAGGTTTTCTGTTAGGCTCATCTCTTTTTTATGTACTGCTTCACCTTTGATCTCGCCAAAGCTAGCCATATTAAAGTGTGCAAAGTCAGCAACAAAGATGATAACCAAAGCCACTGCAAAAAGCGTGACGGCTATGTATTGTCCGCTCATTATAGCACCTTTAAAGACTAAGAATTCACTTACAAATATCGCAAACGCTGGCACACCGACAAGCGAGCAAACCGCTGCACCAAATAGCACCGTAGTAATAGGAGCTATCTTTATCATACCGCCCATCTTACTCATATCTTTGTGTCCGTAAATTCTAGCTATATTGCCAGTAGAGCAAAATGCCAAAGCCTTTGTAAGGCTGTGAGCTAAGCAGTGGAATACAGCTGCAAATATACCAAGCTTTCCACCTATGCCAAGCGCAAAAGCTATAACCCCCATATGTACGATAGAGTGGTATGCAAACATTCTTTTTACATCGTGCTGACGGATAAGGAAAAATGCACCTACAAATAAAGTAATAGTACCAGATACTAGCATAATCTCTTGAACGAACTCAAAGCCCACTGCACCAGCTGTGACAGCATAGTAGCGTAAAAGACCAAGCATTGCGCATTTTAAAAGCACACCAGAAAGTAAAGCTGATATAGGTGCTGGACCTTGTGCATGTACATCTGGTAGCCAAGTGTGAGTTGGTGCAAGACCAGCTTTTGTGCCAAAGCCAATTAAAGCAAAGACAAAAATAAGCTTTGCGGCGTTGTCATTTAGTGTGGCTGTATTTGCCATTATGCTAGTCCAAAGCATAGCCTCTTCGCCGTTGCCGGTATTTGCAAAAGTTGCTGAGTAAAGTAGTACTGTCGCATATAGTGCAAATGCAAGACCGATAGAACATAAGACTATGTATTTATAACCACTCTCTGTTGATTTTTGATCTTTTAAGATAGCAACCAAAAATACAGAAGCAAGCGTCGTAGCCTCTATCGCAGCCCACATAAACGCGACATTATTACAAATCACACTAAGTGTCATCGTAAAGATAAAGACATGGCTTAGTGCGTAGTATTTTTTAAGGTCGCATAAATTTATATGTCCGCCTTCAAGCTCCCATTTCATATAGGTAGTGGCGTATAAATTTACCAAAAAGCCAGTAACAGCAATGAGAACTAAAAATACACAGCCAAGACTATCAAGGAACAAAAACTCATCAAAGCTAAAAAATGTCCCACCTTGTAACACTTTGCATACATTAAACAAAAGTGCTGCTGATGTTACTCCTGAGACTGCGACATGTAGCAGACTCATGGTTGAGTAATTCTTTGGTGCTAGCATTAAAAGCAGGGCACCAAGCAATGGTAAGATTAAGACTAAAGCTAAACTGTCCATCTTTAACCCCTTAAATTCGTAGCTTTTGAAGTATCCAAGCTACCATAAGCTTTGTAAAATCTCACAGCCAAAACACTCATAATAATAACCGCAAATATCGCATCGGTTAAAATCCCAAGCTCAACAAGCTCGTGTGAGTTGTATGCCATAAGTGCTAGACTTAGGTGGATACCATTTTCAAAAAGGCAGTATGCTAAGATTTGCTTGATAAAAGAATTTCTAAGCATAAAGCCAAAGACCCCCATCATAAAGATCGTAGCCGCAGCGATTAGTAAAATTTGCTCTTTTATAAGAGAAAACTCTAAAAATATCGGATGTATGCTCATCGCGATCGCTAGGCTAAATCCCATAGCAATAACTGGACTTACGAAAAATCCGCCAACAGGCTCATCTTCGCTAACTACATTTAGCTTTTTAATAAGCATAAACAATATAGTCGGTACAAAGATGACCTTTGTAACAAATGCTACCATAGCCCAAGTGCTTAACTGCTCTGCATTAAATGCTGATGAAAGCATCATAAACACACTTACTAAAAGCAGGGTTTGCACTGCATAGCAAGCTATTGATAGCTTTAAATTTCTAAGACCAAATACTGCAAGAGATGTAATCATTATACATATTGCTAAAACATCAAACATCTCACACCCCCACCACATAAAGTGTCAAAGCTATAAATGATATAGCCAAGGCATAAACTGCGTTTTTGCGAAGGCTAGATGTCATTTGAAAGCGTGGTCCAAAGTTATCTATAAACACAGCAGCTACATAAAATACGCCAGTTTTTAGAACAAAGACCAAAAGAGCTAAGAAAGGATTTGCAAAATTCCAAGGCTCAAATATAGTAAGGAAAAGTCCTATCATAGCAAATTGTTTTAATATAAGTGAAGCTTGCACCAAGCCCAAATCACTTCCCGCATACTCGCCAAGCAAGCCCTCTTGAAGCTCTTGCTCTGCCTCTGCTAAGTCAAATGGTTTTCTGCCAGTTTCAACATACATACACCATAAAAACGCTATCGAAGACACAGCAAAGCTAGGTATAAAGTATCCTATCTCGCCACTTTGAACTTTTTGCTGAATTTCAACTAAATTTGAAGTACCAGCTGCAAGCATGACTACGATTAGGCACATTATCATAACAGGCTCTACATAAACAGCCAACATCTGCTCTCTACCGCCACCAGTTGCTGCAAATGGGTTACCACTATCCATAGATGCTGCACCAAAGACAAATCTAAGCAAAGCACCAAGATATAAGATAACAAATATATCAGCATAAGCACCAAAACCTGTGTTTTGGTTATATGTTATAGGTATAGCAGCTAGGATAGCAGCTGAGGTAGCAAACAAGAAAAACGGAGCATATCTAAACACCCAGTGTGAGCACGCAGGAACTGTTCTGCCACGCTTAAAAAGCTTTGCTATATCGCGATATGTTTGGAAAAAATCGCTTCCTTGTTTTGATTGAAGTTTGGCTCTTAGTTTTCTAGCCATACCATCAAATAAAGGAGCGACTAAAACGATAACGACGACTTGAAAAATCATCAAAAGTATAGTTTGCATTTTTCACTCCTTATATCAAAAAGTAGCTAATTGCAAGCACAGCACAAAGATACAATAAAATGTAAAGTGCATAGACATTTGTATAGCCGCTTTGGAAAATTCCAGCCTTATCGGCAAATTTTGTACACCATTTAATGACTGGCTCATAAAACATACCCCACCATATATCTTTTGGATGGTTATGATACTCTATAGGGCTAAAGTAGTCTTTTGCGATGACTTTTCTCTCGCCTTTAAATAGCCAGTTCATAATGCGTCTTAAATCACCAGTAAAAGGTCCGCCAGTCATTTGCATACGAGAGCTGTATTTAAAGCCACAAGCCCAAGGATCAGTCTCGCGTGCTGCTGTGCGATTTGCTTTCATAAAGATTAAGATAGCAAAAGGAAGTATCATGGTTGAACACAAGATGATGGCTATAAGCGGAGTTGATACTATACTGCCGATAGGTGAAGTAAGAGTTAAGCCCACGCTTGCTTGATAGCTTGTAGCTTGTATCGAGCTAACTGCTGTCATTATATACTCAACGACAAAATTTGCACCCACACCAAAGCCAACACAGCCTATCATAAGTATAACCATGCCTATAACCATACCTATCGGGCTCTCTTTTGCATTTTCCCAAATTTTTTGATCTCTTGGAGTGCCTGCAAAGATAACTGCATAAAGCTTTAAGTGCATACCGACCAAAACGCCAGTTAGCGCAAGTGCTACAACTGAAAGTGTAAATGCATATCTTACAAATACCCCCTCACTCATCGCACCTTGAAGCATACCTTGATAAGTAAACCACTCAGAAACAAAGCCATTTACTGGAGGAAGTGCAGCGATACCCATGATACCTATAAACATACCAACTGATGTCCATGGCATCTTTTTAGCAAGACCGCCTAAAACATCCATATCTCTTGTATGTGTAGCGTGAAGGACTGAGCCAGCGCAAAGGAAAAGCAAGCCTTTAAATATAGCGTGATTTACCACATGATAGCAACCTGCTAAAAAGCCGATAGCTGCAAGTGTATTATTGCCCGCTGTAAGTCCGTAAATTCCAGTTCCTAAACCAAGCAAGATAATGCCTATGTTCTCAACTGAGTGATAAGCAAGAAGTGCTTTGTAGTCATGCTGACAAAGTGCGTATAAAACGCCAAATAGCGAGCTTGCTGCACCAAGGATTAAGACTGTTAGTCCAAAGTAAATGCTTAATGGCAAGAATAGAGTAAATTTTACAAGGGTAAAAAGTGCTACTTTTATCATAACGCCACTCATTAAAGCTGATATATTTGACGGAGCAGCAGGGTGTGCCATCGGTAGCCAAACATGAAAAGGCCACATACCAGCTTTTGAGCCAAAGCCAACTAAGAAAAGTATAAATACAACTACTGATGCCATCATAGGCATTTTAACGCCAGCCCATGCACTAAACTCGGAGCTTCCTGCGTAGTAAGCGATGATTAAAAGACCACATGTTATACAAAAAGCACCGATTTGCGCGATACCAAGATATACCATGACTGCTTTTAGCGTGCCTTTGCCATCATTTACTAGGATTAGGAATGATGAGATTAAAGTCATTAACTCCCAAAGTACGATAAAGCAAAATACATTATTTGCACTTATAACAAGTAACATTGATAAGATGAAGAAGTTAAACAAACAAGCAAAAACACCAACGCTTGCTTTTTTGATATACTCTTTAGCATAGCTCATGCCATACACGCTACTTGCAAATCCTATAAACACCACAACAAAACTAAAGAAGTTTCCAAGTGGATTTAGTGCAAAAGTAGGTAAATAAAGGAAATTTCCGCCCAAGGCAAAGCTATCGCTCACGCCCATATTTGCCACAAAGTAGCACATCGCGTAAAAACAGCTCACAGCAGACAGACCAAAACCAACTTTTACAGCAGTTTGTTGTGCATTGTAAAGAAAAATGCTAATTATACCGCTTAGTAAAAATAGAGAATACACAGTTATCATAGTGCGCCTCCTAAATTTTGGCTAGACTTTGCCATCTCATTAGGGGTGGCACTAAGCTCGTTTATCACGATACCTTCTAGCTGGCTCTCTTTTGTGCTTGGGGCACAGATGACATTTTTGCCAGCTAAAATTTTATCCACAAAGCTCTCAGCTGCCTTACTATCTATCTTTCTGCCTAGTTTGTGGTTATGACTTACTGGATCTACCATGATAATGGCTGAGGTAGGGCATACTTCAACACAGGCTGGACCGTTCTTGCGACCGTTGCACATATCGCATTTTATAGCGATATTTTTTGCACCTGACTGACTTTCTATCTCAAGATAGTACTTTGGCTCAGTCGCGTAGTTTATAGAAGGCATTAGCTCGGCATTTGAGCTTATAGCACCATAAGGACATGCGATAGTGCAGAGCTTGCAGCCGATACAAATTTCTTCATGCAGCTCTATGCAGCTTTCGTTAAAACGCAATGCGCCAGTAGGACATACATTCGCACAAGGACCATCATCGCATTGACGACACTGAGTCGGCATAACGCCATAAGCTTGGCGAAGGACTGTTAGGCGTGATTTTGAGAGTTTGCCACGCTCGTAAGCACTCTTAAAACATGACGCCATACAGGTAGCACAGCCGATGCATCGTTTGTAATCTGCGATCACAAATTTATGCTGTTTCATAAATTCTCCTTTCTATTGTGATTTTAGATTTTGCAATATTTAAAGTAATACTTAAAAATAAACTTTAAAATACTAATTTAAATCTTGGTGTAATTTTATTATTTTTTACGATAAATTTATGTCATCTATCTGACAAAAATAAATTTTTTTATTAATAAATTTTAATTATTTTATTTTAAGATAAACAAACTCTTATTTAAAATTTGTATAATATCGCTATGAAAAAGTGTTTTTATTATAAGATAAGTGGCTTGGTGCAAGGTGTTGGATTTCGTCCGTTTGTGTATAATCTCGCGTTGGAATTTGGACTATTTGGTGAGATTTTTAACGATGATGAGGGTGTGAAGCTTACGCTATTTGGTGAAATTTATGGTATTAAAAGATTTGAAGATGCGCTTTTTGCAAGACTTCCAGCCCTTGCAAGAATAGATGAGTTTGAAAAAGTTGAGCTTTTTGATAAGAGTTTTAGCGATTTTAATATTATAGCTTCGCGCTCAGCTACAAAGCATGCGCCTATTTTACCAGACTTTGCACTTTGTAGCGATTGTGAGCGTGAGTTTTTTGACCCCACAAATGCGCGCTATCACTATCCATTTATAAACTGTACTAACTGCGGACCGAGATTTTCCATAATAAAAGCACTGCCCTATGACAGACCAAACACTACGATGAGTAAATTTGTAATGTGTCAAAGCTGTCAAGATGAGTATAGAAATCCACTCGATAGACGCTATCACGCACAGCCTATATCTTGCCCAAAGTGCGGTCCAAAGCTAGTTTTAAAGGATAAAAATGGCTTTGTTATAAAAGAGGGTGATGAGAGTGTGCAGATAGCAGCTAAGCTCATAAAAGAGGGTAAAATTTTAGCCATAAAGGGGCTTGGTGGTTTTCATTTAGTATGTGATAGTGCAAATTATGATAGTATAAAGACTTTGCGCGAGCGAAAAACTCGCCCAAGTAAGCCGTTTGCCATAATGTGTAAGGATATAAAAATGGCAAAAGAGCTAGCTTTTATCTCTCAAGCTGAGGAAAAAATTTTAACTTCAAATCTAAAGCCAATAATCATATTAAAACCAAAGCTAAATTCACTACCTTTAAATTTAGCACCAGAGCTTAATAAAATAGGTATATTTTTGCCAAACACAGGGCTTCATCTTTTGCTTTTTTACTTTTTACAAAACGCCATTATAGCCACATCTGCAAATATCTCTGGCGAACCTGTTATATATAATGAAAAGGATTTGCTAGGTAAGCTTGGTGGGGTAATTGACTTTTACCTTGACAATGATAGAGAAATTTACTCACCAAGCGATGACAGTATAGCCTTTATAGTAGATAATGGACCGATATTTTTACGCACGAGCCGCGGAGTAAATCCAAAATTTATACATACTAGCTTTAAAGATGAGCGTACGATCTTGGCGGTAGGTGCTGAGCTTAAAAATCAATTTGCGATTTATAAAAACGGCGAGATAATGATAAGCCCATACATCGGCGATCTAAAAAATGTTGCTACATTTGAGCGTTTTTTAAACCTTATAAAGCTATTTAAACAAACTTATGAGCTTAAATTTGATGAGATAGTAGCAGACCTTCATCCGCATTTTCTAAACTTAAAATGGGCAAAAGATCAAGGCTGTAAGATAACGCAAGTGCAGCATCACTATGCGCATTTGCTTTCTGTTATATTTGAAAATAACTTGGATGCAAGCAAGCGTTATCTTGGCTTTTGCTTTGATGGTACTGGATACGGAGATGACGCTAAAATTTGGGGTGGAGAGGTCATGTGGCTTGATAAAAATAGCTATAAAAGGATGCTAAAATTTGATGAGTTTATGCTAATAGGTGCAGAAAGCAGCATAAAAAATATACATCAAATAGCTCTTAGTATTATCTTAAAATATAACTTAGAAAGCAAAGCTGGCGAGTTTTTGAGTCGTTTTGATGGCAAAAAGCTAAGTAATCTAAAAAAGCTATATGAAAACAGCAGTTCTTGCGTGGCCACAACCTCTGTAGGTCGTATGTTTGATGCGTTTTGCAGTATTGTTTTAGGACTTGATAGTGTTAGTTATGAGGGTGAGGCTGGTATGAAGATGGAAAAATTTTACGACGAGAGCCTAGATGTGAGTTATGAATTTAATATCGTAGATGATAAAATTTGCTTTAAAAATGCCTTTGAAGGTGCTTTAAGGGATGAAAAGGTAGCAGCTATAACTGCTTTTATAAATGGGCTTGCAAATTTAATATGTGATATTTGTGTGAAAGAAGATAGTGAAATTTTACTTGCTGGTGGTGTTTTTCAAAATAAAGCCTTATTAGAAAAAGTAATAAATTTATTTAAGCAAAATGGCATAAAATTTTACATAAATAGGCAAAACCCAACTAATGATGCAAGCATAGCATTGGGTCAAATAGCTCATTTGCTACTATAATAAGGGCTATTTCTTAATTATATTAATTACTAAAATTTTTAAAAAAATTAGTAAAAATTAAAGCAAAATTTTAATTTTTACTAGATATAATGACACTTAAACTACTTTAAGTAAGGATAGCAAAAATGTGTAAAGACTGCGGTTGCTCTTTTGGCAATATTCACTCACACGAGCATACCCATGCTGACGGCACTACTCATTCGCACCATCACGATCATAGCGATGAGCATACTCATGAGCATGGGGTTAGTTTTCATACTCATGAACACACTCATGGCTCTATCACGCATACTCACGAGCACGATCATAGTGGCGAGCACTCGCACTCTCATCCTATTTTAAATGAGAGCAAGACGATAGAGGTAATAGAGAAAATTTTAAGTGCAAATAACAAAGAGGCTAGCGCAAATAGAGCCCATCTTGATGAGCATAATATTTTATGTGTAAATCTCATGAGTAGCCCAGGTGCTGGCAAAACCACGCTTTTAGAAGCCACTATAAGGGCAGATAAGTTTAAGATAGGCGTTGTTGAGGGCGATTTAGAGACTAATCAAGATGCTGATCGTATCATACAAGCAGGCGCAAAGGCACACCAGATAAGCACAGGTCAGACTTGCCATTTAGATGCATTTATGGTGCATTCAGGGCTTCATCGTCTACCTCTTTCTGAGCTTGATGTCGTTTTTATAGAAAATGTTGGAAACCTAGTATGTCCTGCTAGCTACGATGTCGGCGCGCATTTTAATGTCGTGCTCTTATCCGTACCTGAGGGCGATGATAAAATTTCAAAATATCCTGTGATGTTTCGCACGGCAGATCTAATTATAGTCACCAAAACATCGCTAATGCCACACTTTGAGTTTAGCTTGCAAAGGGTTAGAGATGAAGTAAGAAAGCTTAATCCAAAAGCCGACATCATCGCGCTTGATAGCAAGACAGGTGAGGGCGTTGATAAATGGCTTAATTATTTAAAATTTAAAAAAGAGCTTAGATAATGTGCCTTTCTATCCCTTCAAAAGTGATCGAAATCGATGAAAATAACTTTGCCACAGTTGAGACACTAGGCGTTCGCCGTAAGGTCACGCTTGATCTTATCGGAGAGCCTGTAAATGTGGGTGAGTATGTGCTTATCCATGTTGGGTATGCGATGGAGAAGATCGATACAAAATATGCCCTTGAAAGCCTTGAAATTTATAGAAAAATGGCTGAGGATATGAAAAACGGCGAGATTGACGCGAGCGAGGGCGATATGGGGCTTGATGAAATTATAAACTCATCAAAGAAAAACGATGGATTTAATTAACGATTTTCGCGATAAAGATCTCATCCTAGCACTTAGCAAGCTCATTATAGCAACTAGCAAAAGAGCGCTAAATATCATGGAGATTTGTGGCGGACATACGCACTCTATTATGAAATTTGGGCTTGATAAGCTAGTGGGTGAGAATGTAAATTTTATCCATGGTCCAGGCTGTCCGGTGTGCGTTATGCCTAGGGCTAGGATAGATGAGGCGATAAAGCTTGCAAGTATGGATGATAGCATACTTTGCACGCTTGCTGATATGCTTAGAGTGCCCGGCTCTTTTACAAGCTTGCAAAAACTGCGTGCTGAAGGGCGCGATATAAGGGCACTTTACTCACCGCTTGATTGCATTAAAATAGCGCAAGAGCACCCTGATAAAAAAGTCATATTTTTTGCGATAGGCTTTGAGACCACAACGCCAATGAGTGCAAATTTGATCCAAAAAACTCTTGAGCTTGGGCTAAAAAATTTATTTTTTCATATTAATCATGTGAGTGTTCCAGCGCCTGTTAGAGCCATAATGGATGATAAAGATGTAAGGATAGACGCATTTTTAGGACCAAGCCATGTAAGCGTGATAACGGGATATGAAATTTATGAAAGTATTGCAAGAGATTATAAAAGACCTATTGCTGTTAGCGGATTTGAACCACTTGACATTATGCATAGTGTGCTAAATTTAGTCTCTCAGCAAAATTATGAGAAATTTGAGGTTTTTAACCAATATGCAAGGGTCGTAACAAAAAATGGAAATTTAAAGGCAAAAGAGCTTATGACGCGCTATTTTGAGCCGTGTGACTTTGAGTGGCGAGGACTTGGCGTGATAAAAGACAGCGCAGTAAGACTAAAAGATGAGTTTGGCTTTTTAGACGCTAGAAAGGTCTTTGACTGCGAGGTCGTAAGCAAGCCAGAGAGCAAGGCCTGTATATGCCCTGAAATTTTACGCGGTAGAGCAAAGCCGTTTGAGTGTAAGATCTTTGCCAAAGCTTGCACGCCACAAAGTCCTGTGGGCTCTTGTATGGTGAGTGGTGAGGGCGCTTGTGCGGCGTATTATAAATACGCCAAAAGAGCGTAGTGAAAAACTAAAAGGATAAAAATGGGCGAAAAAATTTTACTTTCTCATGGTGGCGGTGGAGTACAAATGAACTCGCTCATAGAGGATGTGATATTTAAAGTGTTTAATAATGACATCTTAAGACAAAACAACGACAGTGCCGTACTTGGAGAGTTTAAAAATCTAGCCTTTAGCGCAGATAGCTTTGTCGTAACTCCGCTTTTTTTTAACGGAGCTGATATCGGTAAGATCGCAGCTTGCGGCACTATAAACGACCTTGCGATGGTTGGAGCTGAGGCAAAGTATCTAAGCTGTTCGCTCATCATTGAAGAAGGACTTGATATAGATGAGCTTAAAGCCATTCTTAGCTCGCTTGCAAGCGTGGCAAAGCAAAGCGATGTCAAGGTCGTTTGTGGAGATACAAAGGTAGTGCCAAAAGGCAAGTGTGATAAAATTTTTATAAACACAAGTGGGGTGGGCAATATCATACATAGCTGCGAGACTAGAAATCTAGTAAGTGGGGCTAAAATTTTGCTCTCAGGTGATGTCGGACGACACGGGGCCGTCGTGCTTGCAAACAGAGAAGAGCTAGAGCTTCAAAGCGATTTAGAGAGTGATTGCAAGAGCTTAAAGGGCGTTGTTATGGAGCTTTTAAATGCTGGCATAAAGCCGTTTGCTATGCGAGACGCTACTCGTGGGGGGCTTAGTGCTGTCTTAAACGAATGGGCTAAATTTTCGCGCCTTGATATTTTGGTGCGAGAGGCTGATATAAAGGTAAGTGATGAAGTTACTGGTATTTGCGAGCTTTTTGGCTTTGAGCCTTACGAGCTTGCAAATGAAGGCACCTTTGTGCTTGCTGTTAGCGAGCAAGATGAGGCTAGAGCGGTTGAGATATTGCGTAAATTTGACACAAATGCAAATGCTATTGGAGAAATTTTAGATACAAAAGGAGGTAATGTCATTTTACAAACTGCGTATGGATCGAAGCGATTTTTAGAGCCACCAAGGGGCGAGCTCTTACCTAGAATTTGCTAAGGAGTGTTTATGCATGAGCTTAGTATAGCGCAAGATCTGATTAGACTTTGTGAGAAAAATGTCAAAGAGCAAAATGCTAAAAAGATCGTTGCGGTGCATATAAAGATAGGACGGCTTAGCGGAGTTGAGGCGCACTATTTGCAAAGTGCTTTTGATGTTTGCAAGTGTGAAAGTATCTGCGGAGATGCAGAGCTTATCATAAAAGTGCAAAACATCGTCGTTAGCTGCCAAGAGTGCGGCAGGGAAAATGAGCTTAGCAAAAATGAGTTCATTTGCCCTAGCTGTGGCTCGCAAAATTTATCCGTCATAGACGGCGAGGATATGCAGCTAATGCGACTTGAGATGATTTAACACTAAAAAAGGATACTTATGAAAAAAATATTTTTATGCGTGGCTTTTTTACTATCTACTCTTTTTTCAGAGCAGACGCTAAATTTTGCGATGTCAAAAAATGTCGGCGAGCTAAATCCGCACCTTTATTCGCCAAATCAAATGTTTGCTCAAGATATGGTCTATGAAAGCCTAGTAAGATACGGCGATGATAGCAAGATATATCCGCATTTAGCGCTTTCTTGGGAGATTTTAGATGATGGTAAGGTGTATAAATTTAAGCTTCGTGAGGATGTGAGCTTTTCAAATGGCGAGAAATTTAACGCAGCGGCTGTAAAGGCAAATTTTGACGCGATACTTGATAACCGCAAGCGACATGCTTGGCTCGAGCTAGCAAATATCATAACCGATGTAAAGGTGATAGGCGAGTATGAGGTTGAACTTTTTATAAAAAATGCTTATGAGCCGACATTAAAAGAGCTAAGCCTTATAAGACCTTTTAGATTTATAGCGCCTAGTGCGATGATGGACGGCAAGACAAAAGATGGTATAAAATCACCCATTGGCACTGGTGTGTGGAAGCTTGTAAAAAGCGAGCAGGGCATTAGTGATGAGTTTGTGAAAAATGATCTTTACTGGGGCGAAAAGCCACATTTTGATAAACTTCTTGGCAAGGTCATACCAGAGCCAGCAACAAAGATCATAGCTCTTAAAACAGGAGAAATTTCTTTGATATACGGCGATGAGCAAGTCCCGCTAGATACATTTAACAGCCTTAAAAACGAGTTTGGCACGATAAGCTCCGAGCCACTTTTTACCCTTGCTGTCGCACTAAACTCAAATAAATTTCCAACCGATAGCAAGGCTGTAAGAACAGCTTTAAATATGGCGATAGATAAAGACTTGATAATGAAAAAGATCTTTTTTGATATACAAAAAAAGGCTGATTTTTTATTTAACAAAAGCTTTGAAAACACTGATATTAACGCGCAACCTTACGCTTTTGATCTAAAAAAAGCAAATGAAATTTTAGAAAATGATGGCTGGGTTTTAGGTAAAGATAAGATACGCTATAAAGATGGCAAAGCGCTTAAGATCGAGCTCATTTACATAGGCACAAATGGTGTTCAAAAGTCTATGGCTGAAATAATGCAGTCGTATTTTAAGAAGATCGGCGCGGTGCTTGATATAAAAGCTGATGAGAGCTCTATCTTTTATAAAAAGCAACGCACTGGCGACTTTGGCGCGATATTTAACTCCACTTGGGGAGCGCCTTACGATCCTGTGGGCTTTTTAGCATCTATGAGGCTTCCATCGCATGCTGACTATCAAGCTCAGCTTGG
Organism: Campylobacter australis; assembly: GCF_050586305.1. Classification (NCBI taxonomy): domain Bacteria; kingdom Pseudomonadati; phylum Campylobacterota; class Epsilonproteobacteria; order Campylobacterales; family Campylobacteraceae; genus Campylobacter; species Campylobacter australis. The sequence continues at coordinate 44,588 of NZ_JAXUAA010000002.1, forward strand.
GTTAAAAGACAAGGCTTTAATAGATGAAAAAATAGGGCAAATTTTAAGCTCGCTTGATCCAAAGACTAAGCGTGAGCTAACCCATGAAGTCCTAAATAAACTACATGAAGAGGCTATCTATATCCCTATAACCTACGAGACAAATAAGGTGATTTTCAGTAAAAATTTAAGTGGCGTAACAACCAGCATACTTAAAAACCATGTTCCATTTGATAAGATGAAATTTATAAAATCAAGTGAGAAGTAGTGTTTAAATTTATCATAAAAAGAGTTATTTTGCTTGTGCCGATGATGTTTATCGTTAGCCTTTTTATCTTTATGATACTAAGGCTAAACGGTACGGACGCGGCGATGAGCTACCTAAATGCCTCGGGTATCTCACCGACCGATGAAGCGCTCGCACACGCAAGAGCGCAGCTGTATCTTGATAGACCCATCTTAGAACAATACACCATGTGGCTAAAAGATGCCATAAGTCTAAATTTTGGCACTTCATACATCACGGGGCGAGCCGTGATAGATGATGTGGCGTATTACTTTCCTGCGACACTAAAGCTAGCTGGTCTTGCACTGTTATTTACTGTGGGATTTTCCATACCGCTTGGGATACTTTCGGCTTTGTATAAGGATAAATTTATAGATAGAGCTGTTAGGATGTTTTCATTTGTTGGGGTTTGCATACCAAATTTTTGGCTTGGGTTTTTGCTGATTTTGATATTTGCAGTGAAATTTGAAATCTTCCCGCCCTTTGGCATAGGTGGCATAGAGCATATCATACTGCCCGCCATAACCATATCGCTTATGAGTATCGCGATAAACTCATGCTTAATCCGCGCAAATATCCTTGAAGTAAAAGAGCAACGCCATGTCATGTATGCAAAGGTGCGAGGAATTTCAAAGCTTACCATACTTTTTCGCCATATCTTTAAAAATGCCTCGCTTCCTATCGTGACTGCTCTTGGCATGCACCTTGGCGAGCTTGTGGGTGGTGCGATGATAGTTGAGAGTGTTTTTGCATATCCTGGCATTGGCATGTATGCGGTTGAGGCTATTATAAATAACGACTATCCAGTCATTCAGTGCTTTATCTTACTAATGGCATTTAGCTTTATCATCGCAAACATCATCATAGATGTGATCTATGCTTACATAGATCCTCGTATCAGAATTGGGATAGCATGAAAAAATTTGGAGTTTATTTTGCATTTTTTATGGCATTTTTGCTGGTTTTTATAAGCATTTTTGCGCACTACATGGTTCCTGCTGATGTGAATGAAGTGGATTTACTTCTTAAGTTTGAAAGTATTTCAAGCGAGCATTTTTTAGGCACAGATCATCTTGGGCGAGATGAGTTTTTTAGACTTTTACTTGCGACAAGTGTATCTTTAAAGGCCGCTTTTTTAACGCTATTTTTGATACTTTTTATAGGTGTGTTTATAGGTGGAGTAGCTGGCTTTGCAGGGGGCAGAGTAGATCAAATTTTCATGAGGATTTGTGATCTATTTTTTAGTGTGCCTACTCTGATACTGGCTCTATTTTTGGTAGGAATTTTAGGCGTTGGACTTACAAATATTATCATAGCTATCGCGCTTTCTCACTGGGCTTGGTACGCAAGGATCGTGCGAAGCATAGTTTTGAGTCTTAAAAATAACGAATATGTCATGATAAGCGTAACATCTGGCGCTAGCTTTTGGCAAAATTTTAAAAAAAATATGCTAAAACCAATAATCTCACAATGCCTTGTCTTAGCCACGCTTGACATAGGTCATATCATACTTCACATCTCAGGGCTTAGCTTTCTTGGGCTAGGGGTTAAAGCACCAACGCCTGAGTGGGGCGTGATGATAAGTGACGCAAAGGAGTATATTTTTAGCCATCTTGAGCTGATATTTTATCCTGGTTTTATGATATTTTTGTGTGTGATGAGCTTTAACATTATAGGTGAATATCTGCGTGAAAAATTTGATGTTAAGCATTTGGAGCATCCGTGAGAGTTAAAAATTTAAGTGTATTTGATGGTAAAAAGGTGTTAGTTGATGCTCTTAATTTTACGCTAAAAGAGGGTGAGATAACGGCACTCATTGGCAAAAGTGGAAGTGGTAAAAGCCTAAGTGCCATGACACTTTTAGGGCTTACGCCTGCAAATTTAAGAAGCGAGCTTAGCCTTGAAGGTGATGTGAAGTTTGCACTAATCATGCAAAACCCACGAACAGCGTTTAATCAAATAGTATCCATAAAAACGCACTTTTTAGAGAGTATAAAGGCAAGTGGTGCTAAAAAAAGCCTAGATGATGTGGTAAAAATTTTAGCCGATGTTGGGCTTGGTGCAGACACGCTTGATAGATATGCTTTTGAGCTTAGTGGCGGGCAGCTTCAGCGTGTGATGATAGCTATATCCCTTGTTTGTGAGGCTAAGTTTATCATCGCAGATGAGCCCACAACCAGCCTTGATCTGCTCGTGCAGGCTAAAATTTTAGAGCTTTTAAGCGAGCTTGTAAAGCGTAAAAATATCGGCATTTTGCTTATAACGCATGATTTTAGCGTGGTAGCAAAGCTAGCTGATGATGTCATAGTAATGAGTGAGGGGCGTATAGTGGAACAAGCAAAATCAAGTGAGATTTTTACCAAGCCAAAACATAGCGCCACAAAAGAGCTTTTAGAGGCTCATTTTGCACTTTATAAGGATAGTTTATGAGTCTGCTTGAAGTTAGAAATTTATCACACAGCTTTGATAGCTTCTCATTTTTTGGCGTAAAAACACAAACTAAGGTGCTAAAAAATGTAAGCTTTAAAATGCAAAGCGGAGAAATTTTAGGTCTTCTTGGACGCTCAGGATCTGGCAAAAGCACGATAACAAAGATAATAATGGGACTTATCAAGCAAAAAAGCGGAGAAATTTATCTAAATAATGAGCTAGTTGAGTTTAAAAATCTTGAAAAAAAGCGTGAGTTTTACAAACAAGTACAAATAGTCTTTCAAGATAGCTTAAGTGCTGTAAATCCGCGTTTTAGTGTAAAAGAGATCATAGAAGAGCCACTCATTTATCTAAGTGGGCTTGATGAAAATGCACGCATAAACCGCATACATGAGCTTTTAGATGAGCTTGGAATTTGCAAAAGCTATCTTAGTAAGGGTGCAAAACAGCTTAGTGGAGGTGAGCTACAGCGCATTTGTATCGCAAGGGCTATGGCTATAAAGCCAAAGCTTATCATCTTTGATGAGTCACTAAGCTCGCTTGATGCGCCACTTGTGGTTGAGATATTAAAGCTTATAAAAAGTCTAAAAGGCAAGACATCGTTTTTATTTATCACTCATGATATGAGACTTGTAAAGCTAGTGTGTGATAGTGTAGTTTTGATAGAAGAGGGCGAGGTCGTTGAGAGTATAAAAAACGGTGAGAGCTTTAAAAGTCAAGTGGGTATAGAGCTTTCAAATGCGGTTTTAATGCCTTGCTAGCACGAGACTTGCTCTATTTTTGCTCTAAAAAGACTTTGTTTTCAAAAAATATATTAAAATTTGAAATTTCACGATGAAAGATTTTAGCCACTATCTCATCATCAAACACATCTCCGCAAAGCAAAACATCTTTTGAAACTAGATCGCACTCTAACAAAAGATCGTTTAAAAAGCCAGCCAGCGAGCTTATCGCTCCGTAGGCGATATTTTTATCAGTTGCCCCAGCTAGCATAAAACTCATGGCGCTTCGTATAAATTTTGCGTTTTCAAATTTTAGTTTATCGCGTTTGCACTCTATCAAAACACCTCGATTAGCCCCAAAGTCAAAAGCAAGATCAAATAAATTTTGCGCGCAATCTTTGGTCTCTTTTTTTTGTTTTAAAAGTGCTGCAACTATGCTAAAAAGCGTATAAAATCCACTATTTTGACTAATATTTGTTAGTTTGAAGTTGGCTTTGAAGTTCTTAAGTAGTTTTTGACCATTTTCAAGATTTAAAATTTCATCAAAACTACTAAAACTAGGTGCTAAAAGAAGGCTAATATTTTCATTTTTTCTACTAAAAAATATCCCATCATCGCCGTTTTTATTTAGTCTTATCATAAAATGATCGCCAGTTGGCAGATATTTCTTGCTAGAAGCTGCCAAAAAACCATTTTCAAGCAAAATAACTTTTTGTAAATTTACAGCTTGAGTATTTTTAACTCCTATAAATTTGACCGCATTTTTAGCCAACTTTTCGCAAACTGCATATGTGAAAATATCTGATGGGGCTTTTATGTGGCTAAAGGTTGGTTCATCTTTGTGGTTTTGTCTAAAAATAGCGTTGGTTTTTAGTTTTATGAGCGGTTTTTCAAGGCTTGCAAGTGCTTTTAATGCTGTGTCGTTGCATTCAAAAATGTTATTTAAAAAGCTTAAGTTTGTGGGGATTATAAAGTCAAATGAGGCTAGGGTGTCAAGCAGGCTAAGTTTAAAGTCTTTGCCTTGCCAAGTAAGTACTACATCTTTGCCCTGAGTTAAAAAGTTGCAAACTCTATCTAAAAGCTCGTTAAAGTTCATCTCATCTACTTGTTTGCCAAAGACTGAAATTTGGCTTTTTGTTTCAAATTCGTTTTTGACCAAGGAGTGGGTTTCGTGATATTTTTCTACTTGCATTGGAGTTAAATTTGGGCAAAAAACATCGTTTGATAAAGTGCTATTTTGCACAAAAATTTCAGTCACAAAAACCTTTGAGTCTGTCACAAATATGCTAAAACTTAAATTTTTGCCAAGTATATCGCTAAAAGCTAAAATATCTTGCTCATCGCCACTTACAAAAAGCGTAACACTATCATCTTTTATAACAATGCTGTTTTTAAAATTTTTAGCATGAAATTTTAACATATGTGCCAAAATTTCGTGGTTGTCAAAACATTTAAACTCAAATGCAAGTATCATTAAAGTCCTTTTTTAGCGCATCTTTGTGCTATGTCTAGTATGGATAAATTTGCCTTTTTCTTACATGAAAAGCCTAGTGTTTCAAGATGTTTTAAAAGACTTTTTTGCATAACTAGACTTGCTTTTGCAATATCATCTGATAGCTTAAAGCTCATAGGCTCTATGCGATTTGGAACGACACCTAAAATTTTAACTTCTGGTAAATCCCCAGCCATATTCATTAGCTCTAAAGTTTGTAACATCTCTATCTCATGAGCTGAGCCGTCCCAGCAGACAGAAAGTGGAATTTTCTTAAAATCAAAGAAAAAAACATCTCCAGCCTTGCCGTCATCACAACTCAAACAATCAACAATCACAACACTATCATAGCTTGAGATAATGGGTGTTAAAGCCATTGCAAGAGTTCCGCCATCAACAAACTCAAGCTCATGCTCGCTACTTAAAAAGCTAAAATTTTTCTCTATCATCTTTACAAAATGCACCCCGACACCTTCGTCGGAGTACATAATGTTTCCTATGCCAAGGATAAGTACTTTCATTTATGATGCTCATCTTTAACAAATTTATATCCGCTAATTATCGCATCCATGGCCCCATTTTTGCCTTTTACTGCATTAAAAGTAGCCATATAAACATGTATAGGAACAAACAATATAATAAACCACATACACAGCCTATGTATCGTTCTTACATTTGCAAGTCCACCCATAAGCTCTTCAACTACTCTCATCGGCTCATACAAAAGTCCGCCAAGTCCTTCGTGATAAACATGTACATAAAGCACAAGTCCAGTAAGACAAATAAGTACTAAAACTATATAAAATATAAGATACGACATAAATTGCAGCGGATTGTACACGCCTTTTAGATGAGGGTGTTTGCCTATGAAGATGTAGTATTTTATCTGTGCGATCCAAATTTTTGGGTTAAAAAAATCATAAACACTTACTACCTCTTTGCGACTTAGTCTATCAAAGAAAAATAGATAAGTTTTAAATATTGTTGCAGCGATTAGCACAAAGCCAAAAATTTGATGTATCGCACGCCATTTGGCATTCATAAAATTTGTAGGCTCACTTGTTATCTCAGGGCTTACAAAGACATAAGATATGTAGTAGCCACTTATTATTAAGATAGCTATGGCTACAAACCTTATCCAATGCGTAAGTCTAAGTCCGATTGAAAATTCATACTCGCTAATGCGGTCTGGTCGGTGTTTGGACATGTGAGCTCCTTATGCGTTTACATTTACTTTATATTCGCCAAGTTTTGTGCCTTTTGCATCCATAACATGAACCGCACAGGCAATACAAGGATCATATGAGTGAATTTTGCGTATGATCTCTAGCGGCTTTGTAAGGTCTGCCAACTTTGTGCCTATCAAGCAAGCTTCATAGCTTCCCATCTGTTCTTTTGCGTCCTTTGGAGAGGCGTTCCAGGTACTAGGAACAACCGCTTGCCAGTTTTGTATGACTCCATCTTTTATACGGCACCAGTGAGTTAGTGCGCCTCTTGGAGCGTTGCCCTTAAAGTAGCCTTTGTACTCTTTGGAGTTGTCTATTGTGTATTTTGCGCAGGTTTCTTGGTCTGTTTTTAAATTTTCAATCAACGATTTAAATGCCTCAAGTCCATGATCTACAATGACCTTTGCTTCAAGCATACGGGTTGCAGTGCGTCCGAGTGTTGAAAATACAGCATTTAGCCCAAGTCCACTATCTTGTAAAAACTTATCCACGACTTTAACTACTTTTGGATTGCCTTTTGCGTAGTTTATAACTATGGTGGCGATAGGTCCTACTTGCATAGGTTTACCATCATATCTTGGAGCTTTTATCCAGCTATATTTGCCGCTGGTGTCAAAATTTTTACTATGAGTTAAATTTCCATCAACTCCGATACTCTCTCCATCTATCAACCCCGTATAGTTTGGCTCTGTTTGTCCATCAAAAGGATGAAGGGCGGCGTCATTTTTGTACCATGCGCGAGTAGCCTCCTCGGTTATCTTTGTATCATCAACATCATAAACTTTTGATATCTCGCCATTAAGTATAATTCCGCCTTTAAAAAGATAGTCGTTTCTGCCTAACAAAAACTCATCATAAGCATATAAATTTCCAACCCCGATATCATCTAAAACGCTCGGCTCATTTGCATATGCTTTTGCCGCCATAACTATATCTGGGTAATACGCCCTGTTTACAAATTCTGCTATCTCATTAAACTGAGTCATGTATTCGCCAAGCCTGGCTGGACTTAGCAGATCCATAACGCAAGTTACGCCGCCGACTGTTAGGCTTTGTGGATGTGGATTTTTAGATCCAAATATCGCCATCATTTTTGCTGCTGTGCGTTGTATGCGAAGACACTCAAGGTAGTGTGAGAGAACTATTAAATTTTGCTCAGGTGTAAATTTATACGAGCTATGTCCCCAGTAAGCGTTGGCAAACGGTCCAAGGCTACCTTTTTTAGCAAATTCACTAACTCTGTCTTTAACCTCTTTTAGTTTATCTGCACCACATGCGTAAGGAGTTTTACACCATTTAAATGCCTCTTCGCTTGCCTTTTTAGGGTCTGCTTGTAAGGCTGATGTTATATCTGCCCAGTCAAGCCCATGTAGGTGGTAAAAATGCACTATATGATCGTGCAAGTAAAGTGCAGCGTTCATTAAAGTACGCGTAAGTTCAGCATTTAGTGGCGGTGTTATACCTAGTGCATTTTCAACAGCCACGATTCCAGCTCGGTAGTGTGAAAATGTACAAACACCACAAATTCTTTGTGTAAAAAAGCCAGCATCACGCGGGTCGCGACCCTTTAGTATCGGCTCTATACCACGCCAAAGCGTAGAGCCAGAGTAAGCTTGCTTAACGACATTATCATCATCAACTACAACTTCAATGCGAAGGTGCCCCTCTATGCGTGTTATAGGATCAATCACTATTCTTTTATCGCTCATATTGTGCCTCACTCTTCATTTTTCTTACTTGCTGCAATAGCCGCATGTGCTGCTATGCCTATGCCAGCTAATGTTAAAACGCCTATGCCTATCTTATCGCTTATGCTATCTGCTCCAAGTCCAAATACTGTATCATAAAGTCTATCGCCCATTGGCTCTTCAAAAGGACCCATAGTATCCCAAAAATTTGGCTCACTACAGCCTATACATCCATGTCCAGCTTGTACTGGCCAGCTTGTGTGAGAGTTAAATCTCTCTTTTGAGCAGTTGTTGAATGTATAAGGCCCTTTACAACCAACCTTATAAAGACAATAGCCGTTTTTTGCTCCTTCATCGCCAAAATTTTGCACAAATTCTCCAGCGTCAAAGCGACCACGACGCTCACAAAGATCATGTATGCGTAGTCCGTAAGCCCATTTTGGTCTATTAAAAACATCAAGAGCCTGTAGAGTGCCAAATAGTATAAAGTGAAGCAGTGTTCCGACTATATTTTTCTCGCTTGGAGGACAGCCAGGGACATTTATGACTGGCTTATCTGTGACTTTGCTAAGCCCAACGCAGTTTGAAGGATTTGGATGAGCTGCTTGAACGCCACCAAAGCTAGAACAGGTACCTATCGCAAAGATAGCCGCAGCATTCTGGCTGGCTTTTATGGCATGCTCTTTTCCGCTTACACCGTGTGGACCTATAGTAAGATAGTACTCAGTGGCTCCTGTAGGTATGCCGCCCTCAACCAACAAAACATACTTTCCTTTATGCTTTTGTATTGCATCTTCTAAGTTATGCTCTGCTTGCCAGCCAGAGGCTGCCATTAATGTTTCGTGATATTCAAGACTTATGTGGTCAAAGATTAGGCTGTCTATAGTTGGTGTATCTGTTCGAAGGAGGCTCTCTGAACAGCCAGTGCATTCAGCCATATGTAGCCAGATAACAGGAAGTCTGTCACTAAGCTCAGCTGCACGAGCAACAACTGGGGTAAATGTGGCTGGTAGTGCCAAAAGTGCACTCATGCTTCCAGCCCATTTCATAAATTCACGCCTAGAAAAACCCTTTTTTTCTAGTGCTTTTGTAATGGTAAGCTTGTCTTTTACGGCAGGCAACTTGCTAAGTTGGTCAAGTCTATCATTTATCCTAGATAAGAGATCGTGATTTGACATTTTAACTCCTTGTGTTAAAGTTAAATTCCTGATGTAATGTTATAATTTATTATTGAAAAGTTTTATTAACTAAAATGGCTATATTTAAATTTTTATTTAAAATTTATTATTAAAATTTTTAACTTTTTGAATATTTTAAAGAGAGAAAAATCGTATAAATCGTACAAAACATTAATCAAAAAAGCCAAGCTAAAACGCAGTGGCTTGTAAATTTTGTAGATTTTTCTTTAATTTTATAGTTAAACCCTTACGCCCACTATAATATTTGTAGCTTTTATGATAGCTTTTACATCATCTCCTGCTTTTAGGGCTAGTTTTTCGGCTGATTCTTTTGTTATGATGGCTGAAATTTTATCACCATTTGCATCGATAATAACCTCAGAATTTACAGAGCCGGCTTTTACTTCGCTTACTTTGCCAGCAACTTGATTTGTTGCGCTTAGCTTAAACTCTCCGTCTTTTGCAACGATAACGCTAGAAGCCTTGAACAAAAATACCGCTTTCTTACCTACTTTTAGTTCAAGAGCCTTTTCACTGTCTGTGGTAACTGTTGCTTTTAACACTTCGCCGCCAGCTGTTTTACCTACTACTAAAGAATTTACAGCGCCAGTTCTTACTTCTGTAAGTTCAACTTCTACTTGATTTCTAGCACTTATTGACACTATTTTTTCCTTGATTTTAAATATGAAAAAGGATTATATGCAATAATAACTGAGCTAAAACTTAAAAATTTTATATAAATTTTAAATAATACTTATTTTATTTGTATATAGGTATATAGCGATTTTTTGGTGTTAAAATTGTTTTTAGATATTTTAAAATTTTAAAAATTTAATATTTAAAGTTATTAAGGTTAAATTTGAAAATTATTATTAAATATGCTATAATAATTTTAAATTTCAAAATAAGGATAAAAATGAAAGAAAAAGTAAAAGCACTTCTTGCAGCAAATCCAAAAATAACACTTGCAAAAATAGGCGAAGAACTTGGCTTAGCTCGTGAGATAGAGGTTATAGAAAATTTACCAGCAAGCCACTGCAAAGAGGTCTGTGGGGATAAATTTGAAGAGATTTTAAATGATATAGGCACTTGGGGTGAGGTTCTTTTTATAAAAAACACTCCAGCTTTTATCATAGAATTTAAGACAAATATCCCAAGCGGTAAAAAGATGCAAGGGTATTATAACTTTAACCATAAAGAGTCAAAATTTGGTGGGCACTTAAAATTTGAAGAGATAGATAGAATATTTTTTGTATCGCAAACTTTTATGGGTTTGCTTTCGCTTTCTGTGCAGTTTTATGACAAAGAGGGTAATAATATCTTTAAACTAAGCGTAGGGCGTGACGCAAAGATGAAGCTACTTCCTGAGCAAGTAGAGAAATTTGACTCGTTAAAAGCAAGAATTTGAAATTTATTAATTAAATGATTTTGCGTATCATAAATTTAAGTTTATGATTAAATAAATTTTAAATATTATTTTGGTAATATATATCAAAAATTTTTACAAAAAAGGATATAAAAATGAAACAAATGATTATTGAATACATGAATGATAATCATCAGGAAATTTTGGTTGAATTTGCTGAAAAATTAGGAGGTATAAAGGATGCGGATGATGCAAGGCTTATTGATATTAATGAAGATGGAATGACTATAAGTGCTGGCGGACAGAGCTTTTATGCGAAATTTTTAACTAAGGCTGATGGGTCAAATCCTATGAGCTATAGAGATGTTGTGACTGAGCTATATTCTAGTTTAGACTAATTTTTTGGGGTTCTTAGCCCCAAAATAAATTTTACTGCTTATAAAAAATATTCAATTAGCTTTTAAAGAACATTTTGTTAAAATTAAAAAATCACATTTTTATATTAAGGAAATTCATGAAAGAAGTTGCGATAGAGCATATGAATAAAGATCATGCTGATATAGTTAAGGCATTTGCACAAAAACTAGGCGGCATAAAAGAGTATGAAGGCGCGAAGATAGCTGACATAAATGAAGATGGTATGCAGATAGTAAGTGGTAGCGAGAGTGCTTTTGTGCCGTTTTTAAGTAAGGCAAAGGATGGAAATTTTAAAGATGTCATCATCGAGCTTTACTCAAGTATCAAAAAAAATAGCATTCAAAATACCACGCAAGAGGGGCTTATAAGCTTTGTTGATGGGTTTAAAACAGTTATCATCTCAAGCCAAAAAGATGGCAAAAGCGTGAGTTCGTATGCACCTTTTGTTAAGGTTGAAAATGAAATTTATATCACACTTTCATCTGTGGCTGAGCATTATCACGCTATAAAGCAAAATCCAGACAAAATTTCAGTTATGTTTTTACAAGATGAAGTAGAGGCAAAAAGCGCGTTTGCAAGGGTTAGAGTAAGCTTTGAGGCAGTGGCTAGCTTTATGAACGATGAAGATAGGGAGAGGATTTTTGATAAATTTGAAGAGAAATTTTCTGATGATCCATCTTTAAAATTTATCCGTGCAATGAAGGACTTTTATGTTGTTAAAATTTTACTTGGCAAGGGTCGCTATGTAAAAGGTTTTGGTGCAGCTTTTGATACGCAGGGGTTTGAGATTTTAAACGGCGCAAGGGTTAGTAACCCACATACAAAAAAGTAAATAACGGGGCAAAAGCCCCGAAATTTAAAATGTCATCTCAAATGTTAGTTTGAAATTTCTGCCTGGTGCATAGAATCGGTTTATACCTAAGTTGTCACTTTTTCTAACCATATTTGTTGTACCAAATGAGCGTATTGAGCGAGCACTCTCCCAAGTGATATACTTTTTGTCTGTTAAGTTATACGCACCAAGTCTAAAAGTTAAATTTTTAACTGGTCTGGCAAAGGCTACGATATCGATAGTGGTATATTTATCGCTTAGCCAGTGTGAGTGGTAGTTGCTGACTTTTTTACCGCCTATGGTCTCACCTTTTTCGCTTTTCCAGAACATATTGTAAGTATCTTGTGACTTTTTGGCTTTTACATCAGTTATATACACATCTGCGCCGTATTTATCATTTTGTGTAGCATATCCTAGACTATATACGGAGGTTTTTGGCTGTATGGCATTCATAGGCACTTTACCATCTTCTTTGGTTTGAATTCTGCCTTTTTGCTTGGTAAGCTTATAGCCTATATAAAAACCTTTTAATTTTTCATTTGCATCACCTAAATTTAATCTTGAATTTATCTCAAAACCATTTACTTTAGCCTCTTGTCTATTTATGTTTTGATAGATGTCAAAGTCTAGTGCGCTGTCTTGGTTTGTGCCAGTTACATTAAACTGCTTTCTTCCGATAAATGTAAAATCTATAAAATTTGTATAGTCGCTTCTAAAAGTACTTAGTGTTAAAAAACTTGAGTTATTATGAAATGTAAATGCTATCTCTTTTGTTTTTGCTATCTCTGGTTTTAAATCAACATTTGGAACAATAGTCATATCAGGATGTCTAAAGGTTAGATATAGCTCGTCGGTTGTTGGAGCGCGAAAAGCTTTTGAGTATTTTGTCTGTATGCGTAAAAAATCAAATGGATCAAAATTTATTCCAAAGGAGTAAGAGTCGCTAGAAAATTCTTTTGGTCTAGATAGATACTCGATATTTTTTTCAGGATTTTTTTCGTTTTGTGTTTTTACTCTATTTTCTTCTGCTTCATAAGCTGCTTTTTGAGCGTCGTATTGTGCTTTTTTGGTATTAAATTCTGCCATAGCTGCTAGATAAGCTGGATCAGTACAAGAACTGTTGTTGCAATTCCATCCTGCACTACTACTCCACCATCTTGGTGCTTCTGGATATTCAGGTTTTTGAAGTTTATTTTTCTCAAGCGGTATAAATATACCTTTTACCATATCATCAGGAATTTTTGGCGTTACGCCCGGGATATAGTTTGGGTTGTATTTTACTCTATCATAGCGGTATCCAAAGTCAAATTCAAGCCATTCGGTAGCTCTCATCTTGTCGGCAAAATAGATCATGCCATTTTTACTTTCGACTGGTATTAAAAATGATGTCTCTGGATCTGTGCGAGGGCATTTTAATCCATCCCAAGCATCTTTTCCGCCAGCCCCACAATCTGCCTTGCCATTGCTAGCCCACCATTTAGCACTTTCTCCGTAGTATCCAGTGCGATTTATCATTGATTTTTCAGTTTTTCCGTATAAAGCACCATATTTTAAATTATTTTCTAAGCTAAAAATTTCAAATTCTTTTTCAAAGTCAAAATTTAGTTGTTTTGTTTGAGTGTTTAAGTCTCTTTCTTTCCATAAATTTTCTAAAAAACCTTTTGAATTTGGTAGTATGATAGAAATGTCAGTTGTATTATTTTTTATTGTATGACCAAGATAGTTTTTAAACTGCTTTTGTGCTTGGATTTGTTTAAATTTTTTACCATTGTTTTCATATTCTGATATATCAAATACATACTCATTACTATCGGCATTTATAATTTGTGTTGTTTTTGATAGATCTAACTTTAGGCTATGCACATCACTCCAACCCATTTTATACAAATTTAATGTTCCAGAACAGTCAAACACAGAACAATCCAGATGATAGTTGTTTATATCTTCGGCTTTTATCTCTCTTTGGTATTTTTGACCAGATGAGTCTGTAATAGTTGATAATTTGGCAGTACCTCCCTCTACAGTCTCTTTGGTAACTTCAAAATCTTTGCCATATCTGTCTACTATATTTGAGTTATTTACTTTAAGTCCTGCCTTATTTGCTATATCTTGGCAGTTATCACCCTCTAAACAACGCTCATCACTTCTAGCCCTTTGTGTTATTTTTTGATGTGAGTATGTTATCTTTACATTATCCCAAAACGGCGTTTGTGTGAAATTTTCATATGTAAAGCTTCGGCTTATCCTTTCACTAAGGTCATCTGTGTATTTTTCACCTTTTTTTGGATCAAACTGAAAACCACTACCTGATGACGGCGGATAAAGCGTGTAGCTATAGTCATTGCCTTGATTTTTGGATTTATAAACATCATTTGCAAAGCTAAATCTATGCTCATCGTGTGGCTGAAAGCCTACTTTTATAAGCGTACCTTGTTTAGTTATATTGTATGGATCGGCTTTTTCACGAGTTCTGCCACGAATATTATCATCATAAGTGCTGTATCCATAGTTTTTTGTTTCGTGCCCTTCTCTATCTGTTTTTATAACCAAAAAATCAAACCATTTAAACCTAGCAGCTAAAGTATGTGAGTGCATACGCTCATCATTTGCTGATGAGTGACCTACTTTAAAACCATAATGCCAATCTTTATCAATTAAATAATCCCTTGCATCTTTTGTTTCAAACATTACAGATCCGCCCAAGGCACCACTACCAGCTTTTATGCTATCAGCTCCCTTTGTAATATTTGCTGATTTGACATTTTCCATCTCTATGCCGTTACGAGTATTATTAAAATTTCCGTAGCCTTCAAAAAGTTCTTTAAATCCTTGCGAGCTAATGGTTTCGGCTTGTTTTAGTCCATCGATTTGTATCGCAACTCTATTTTCATCAACTCCGCGTATTGAGTATCCTGAAGCGCCAAATCTACCGCTCTCAACGACTGAAATTCCAGTCTCATACTTTACAAGATCACGGCTATCAGAGACTTGCTGTTTTTCTAAATCTTTTGTGGTCTTTTTTATCTCACTTACTTTGCGTTCTTTTATATCTTGCTCACTCTTTTCAATGACTTCTATACTATCTAGTAAAACATCATTGTCGGCTGCAAAAGTTGTAATGGCGCTTGCTACAAATATATAAAGCATGACTTTTTTATTGGCTTTGTTATAACTATGGCTCGCCGTTTTTATATCCGACATTAAAACTCCTAACATTATATGATATTTATTTTCATTTTTTAAATCTGTATTTTATAAAAAACATTTTTAAAATTTAATAAAAATTTACAAAATATTTTTACTTATTAAGCTTGTATTTTAAAAAAAAATTTGATAAACTTACGCATTATCAAACGGAGGAGGAACTAAAAATGAAAGGCATAAAAACATGTTTTCTAAACGGATAAAAGGTCACCATAGTGGTCATCCTAAGCGTGCAAAGATGGCAAAACAAAAGGATTTGTTTGAGTTTTTAGACACGCAAACTCCTACTCACAAAGATGGTGCAATATATTTTCATGTGCCATTTTGCGACAATATCTGCTCGTTTTGTTCGATGAACCGCACAAAGCTTGATGATGAGCTTGACGAATACACAGAATTTTTGCTTGCGGAGATAAAAAAATATAGTGAGTTTGACTATATCAAACAAAAAGAGTTTAGCTCTATTTACTTTGGCGGAGGCACGCCAACTACACTAAAAGAAAAGCATCTTGAGCGTGTGATAATGGCGATAAAACAGAGTTTTACTCTTTCAAAAGATGTCGAGTTTAGCTTTGAAAGCACACTGCATAATCTAAATTTATCCAAGCTTCGCCTAATGCGAGAACTTGGGGTAAATCGATATAGCATAGGCATACAAACATTTAGCGAAGCTGGCAGAAAGCTACTAAACCGCGCTCATAGCCAAGCCTCAGCGATAGAGCATTTGGCGAAGTTAAGGGCAGAATTTGATGGTATGCTTTGTGCAGATATCATCTATAACTATCCAAAACAAAGCGATGATGAGTTAAAATTTGATGCTGCAACACTAAAACAAATAGGCGTTGATAGCGTGAGTTTTTACTCGCTTCAGTTTTTAGATGGTTCTGAGTTTAGCAAGAGTCACGATACGAGTTATTACGAGCTTGATCGAGATAAAAAGCTGCACCATCTGTTTGTAAAAGAGATGCTTGATGGCTCGCACGAAATGCTTGAACTAACTAAAATTTCAAAAATAGGGCGCGATATTTATAGATATATCCGCCTTTCTCATGCTGGCGCAGATATTTTACCACTTGGTATAGGCTCTGGTGGAAAGATTGGGGATTTTGGTATATTTAATATGAAAAAAGGCGTACAGATGCTTGGAATTTTACCGCCAAGCGAGCAAAACTATAAGAAATTTATAGCGTTTTTTCAGTATCATGTGCTAAAATTTAATGACATAAAGCCTTTTATTGGTGATGAGTGTTTTTTTGAGCTTTTGCAGACATTTAAGCAGTGGCAAGACTGGGGATTGTTAAATTTAAACGAAAGTGGCTATGAGCTTACTTTGGATGGAATTTTTTGGGGAAATACAATAGCTGATGAGATAACAAAAATAACACAAAAGGAATTTGATAGATGAAAAAGATCGTGATTTACTCTTCACAAACAGGAAATACCAAAAAGGTTGGCGAGGTGATAGCTGATGAGCTTGGTTGTGAAGCGGTTAGTTTTGAGAGCCAAAAGGCACAAAATTTAAGCGAATTTGATTTTATAGCTTTGGGGTATTATATCGATAAGGGCGGTCCTGATAGCAAATTTAAACGATTTATAAAAGAAAATATCAAAGATAAAAAAGTAGGGCTTTTTATAACTCTTGGCGCTGAGCCAGAGGGCGAGCATGGTGCTCATATGCTAAATGGTGGCAAGGTTTTGCTTGAAGAAAATGGCTGCGAAGTTTTGCGAGAGTTTATATGTCAAGGAGCCATATCTGATGAAGTTATGAAGCAAATGAGAGAGATGGTAGAAAAGATGGGCGATAAGGCTATGCATCAGATAACGCCTGAGCGTTTGGCAAGGTGGGAAGCTTCAAAGTCGCATCCTGATGAAAATGACTTAGTAAATGCAAGAAAGGCTTTTGCTGGGATTTAGATGAAAGCTAGATAAAATACATAAAATTTTATGTATTTTAAATTTGGTTTTTTGTAAAAGCCCCCAAAAAAGGGGCTTGAAGTTTGTTTGCACCGCAAACCTAAATTTTAGTGTCAGCTACCGCAGCATGTTGTGCTGGCTTCGTTTGCCGCACTTAGAGCAGCCTCATAGTTTGGCTCATCTGTTATCTCATCACAAATTTCTTTGTAAATGATGACCCCATTTGCATCTATAACAAAAACTGCACGGCATGTAAGCCCAGCAAGTGCGCCATCTGCTAATAAAACGCCATATGCGTTAGCAAATTCCTTAGCCCTAAAGTCGCTTCCTGTTTTTAGGTTTTTAATGCCCTCGGTTGTGCAAAATCTCCCCATAGCAAAAGGTAGATCCATCGAAACTACGACCACTTCAGTATTTGCAAGTGCTGCAGCATGCTCGTTAAATTTCCTAGCCTCACTAGCACAAACGCCAGTATCAAGCGATGGAACCACGACCACAACTTGCACTTTACCTTGTTGTCCGCCGATTTGAATATCCGAAAGGTCTTGTGCCACAACATTTACAACAGGAGCACTTTGACCCTTGCTAAGGGAGTTGCCAGCCAGAGTAACTGGCGAGCCTTTAAATTTTACAGATGCCATTTTTATCCTTTATTTGAATTAAAATGTGATTATATTTAAAAAGGATAAATGAACTCTTAATTGTATAAAATTTGATAGTGTTTTTATGAAAAAATAAAATTTTTTGGCTATTTTATTAATAAAAATATATAGTTTATATATTTTAGCAAATAAGCTACTTTTAATTAAAATAAATTTATTTAAAATATAAAATCAATAGTTATAACATAATGTAAATTTATCGTTATGCTTTATTTTGGCTATTTTAGATAAAATTTTTTACTTTTTCTGTATTTATATAAAAGTATACTTATGTTATAAAAATAGTTTAAATATTTAATATATTTTATTTTTTATTAAGTTTTATTATGCAAAAATTGCAGAGTAATAAATATGCAAGATTTGCATAAATTAAGAAGGAGAAAAAATGGGAGTAAATGCTAAGACGGGCAAAGTTATTTGTCCGTACTGCGGGACTGGCTGTCAGGTCGAGCTTCATGTTGAAGATAATGTGATACGCTCAGCCACAGGCGTTGATGACAACCCAGTAAATGAGGGCAATCTCTGTCTTAAAGGCTTTTATGGCTGGGACTATGTCGGTGCGCCAGATCGGCTTACAACACCTATGATACGCAAGAAAAATGGCGTTTTTAGCAAAGATGGTTCGCTTGAGCCAGCTAGCTGGGACGAGGCATTAGATCTTGTTGTTGCAAAGATGAAAGAGATTAAGGAAAAATACGGACCAGATGCGCTTGTTGGAAATTTCTCGGCGCGCTGTACTCTTGAGGATAATTATGTGGCTCAAAAGATCATGCGTGCGGTTATAGGGACTAATAATGTAGATCACTGTGCTAGAATTTGACACGCTCCGACTGTGGCAGGTCTTGCCAAAACAATTGGTAACGGAGCAGCAACAAATAGCTTTACAGAGATAGGACCGCATAGCAATTGTATTCTGATGATAGGTTCAAACCCAGAAAATGGACATCCAATAGCCGCTATGCAGCATTAAATCGTGGCGCAAAGCTCATAGTAATCGATCCGATAAAAACAGAATTTGCTAGCCGCGCAGATGTGCACTTGCAACTTGCACCAGAGCATAATATAGCTGTGATAAATGCACTAATTTATGTCCTATTTGAAGAGGACTTGATAAACTGGGAATTTGTAAATGCGCACACAAAAGGTGTTGAGTATGTTCGTGAAGCGGTTAAAGACTACTCTCCAGAGGCTGTTAGTAAGTACGCAAATTTAAACCCGGAAGACATAAGAAAAGCCGCGCGAATGTATGCGACTATCCGCCCAGCCGTTATCACTCACGGTATGGGAGTGACGCATTTTAACCACGGTGTTGGTGCAGTTTGTGATATATCAAATTTGTTTTTACTGACAGGAAATGTTGGTGAGCTTGGCAGTGGCGACTTGCCTATAAGGGGTCAAGAAAATGTCCAAGGGTGCTGTGATATGGGCGTTTTACCTAATATCTTCTCAAATTTAGGCTCAGTCACAGACCCTGAGCAAAGGGCTTGGTTTGAGAAAGTTTGGCATTTAGAGCCTGGTTTTTTAAGCGGCAAGATAGGACTTCATAAGACTGAAGTTCCAGATGCGATACTTGATGGAAGGATTCACTTTTTCTGGACGATGGGTGAAAATCCAGTTATGACTGACCCAAATACAAATCACTTTTTAAAAGCTATCTCAAAAGTTGATATGTATGTCTGCCAAGATATATTTTTGACTGAAACTTCACTTAAGGCTGATGTTGTTTTGCCGGGTGTTGCAAGTAGTGAAAAGGAGGGCTTGTATGCAAATGCTGAGCGCCGTGTTCAGCATAACGAAGCAGTCATAACGCCTCCAGGAGATGCACGCCAAGACTGGTGGATAATCTGTGAGATAGCAAGAAGACTCGGTGCAAAAGAGGGTTTTAATTTTAAATCCCCTGAAGAAATTTGGGAAGAAGAGAGAAAGTGCGATCCTAGAAGATACGGCGGTATGAGTTATTATCGTATCAAAAAACATCACGGACTTCACTGGCCTTGTCCTAATGAAGATGATATGGGTGGACAAAGCTTGTATCTTGATAAGAAATTTTTCACACCAGATGGCAAAGGTAAGCTGATACCGTGCTTGCATGTAGGAAGCTTGGCTGAGATAGAGCCTGCAAAAGCAGAGTTTAGAAAACGGATAAATTTACCAGATGATTGGGAGGTAATGGCTGGAAGCGTAGATGAGCCAACGGATGAGAACTATCCGATACAACTTTTAACAACCAGAAAGGTCTATCAATACGCTGGAGGCATAATGACACGCCGCTCAAAGGCTATTGAAAATGGCGGAGATAGTATAGGTCCTATCGCTGAGATGCACCCAAATTTGGCTAAAAGATATGGTATAAAGCATGGAGAGTTTATCAAGGCATGGAGTAGATACGGCTATATCGTCATTAAGGCAGATATCACAGATGTAGTGCCTGATGGCATTATCCAGATGACCTACCACTACTGGGAAAGCTGTTGCAATGAGCTTACTAGTAACGGCTGGGACTTGATAGCTAAGACCCCAACTTTTAAGGCTGCGATTCAGATTAAGCGTATCGAAGAGGATGAGTTTTTACGCATTAGGGCTGAAAAACGGATAAAATTTCAAACCGATAAGGTTATATTTGACGATTATCATCATCATCCCTGCACTGGTGATGCGCCAGTTGTGCATTAAATTCATTGTGCGAGTTGCAAAACAGCACTCGCACTTTGATCTTATAAAATTAATATATTTGTCTAAATTTTCGATTTACAAAAACAATACATGAGACAAATGAAACAAGCGTTAAAAAGTAAAGTATGTAGCTTACTATAGGATGAGAGGCGTTTTCTGTGTTTTCTAGTTTTTTAACTGAGATAGCGTTAAAAAACTCATCAAAAATAGGTATGCGCCAACCATAGTATTTTACTTCTACAAGTGTCTTTTCTTCGGCAAATGCAGTTGCTCTAGCCTGTAGGTCGGCGGAGTTGAATTTCATATAAAATGGAAAGCCCCAGCGGGTATCTTCGTTGCGAAAAGATATAACTTTTTCGCTATCTGGAAATTTTGTATATAAAAAATATACATCACGCACTACACCGTTTGCAGTGCGTTGTTTGTTTATAAAACCATCCTTGTCCATGCGTTTAACTTCAGTACCTACGATGGTTAGTGTTTTGTAGCTTGGAAGTGCAAAATTTATAATAGCCACTGTTATTAGATGTACCATTAAGATAATGCTAATCGCAGCATTTTTAAATATACTTTTCATGATTTTCCTTTATCTTTTTAAGCTTCAAGCCCCATAAGTAGGCGAAGTGCCAGGTTTGCTTGATGATTTGCGCAAATAGCAACTCGCGGAGCCATAAGTCCTTGACCTATACGAGCTTCGTTTTTAAGATCGCCACATACATAGACATTTTTAGCAAATTTCATTGTTTTTATGATGTTTGAACTATGAAAACCAGCCATGCCAGAAGCGGTAATGATCTGTTTACTTGCTAAGCTTGCGCTAGCTTCATTTAAAAACATTGTTTTGCCTATAACATTATCAAAAGCCTCGCATATTATAGAGCAGGGGGCAAAAATTTCAGCTACATTTTTGGCGTCTAGATAAACATCGTGAGTTATAACTTCTACAAATGGATTAACTTGAGTGATAAGCTCTTTTGTTGCTTCTACTTTTTTCATGCCGATATGGCTGACAAAGTATTGCTGGCGATTTAGATTGCTTGGCTCGACCACATCAAAATCAGCCAAAATCAGCCTAGATACTCCCACGCGAGCAAGGCTAAGAGCGATATTTGAGCCAAGTCCTCCAAGTCCTGCAACGCCTATTATGGCAGAATTTAAAGCGGCATTTAGCTCGGGAGAATTTCTAGCCTCTATCATGGCTTTTAAAATTTCCCTTTCTGGCATTACTCCACGCTTTATAAGAGTTATCTTATCATTATCTTTTAGTTCTTGTTGCTCTTTTATCGCAAAGCCATTGAGTATAAAAATATCCGCATCCGCTAAGTCATGTTTTTGTATAAAGGCTGAAATTTCACTATCTTGTGTAAAAAACTCAGCCCTAAGTTCCGTTGTATCGCTTGCTTTTGTGCTAAAAGTAAAGCCATTTATGCTTATTTGCATCTTTTTCCTTTGAAATTTTAATACATTTTATCAAGAAAGATTAAACTAAATTTTAAGAAGCAAGCCTTTTTGTATCTTAAAAACCGCCTATCTTTGATAGTTTTTGACAAATTCTCTAATGCGTTCGATACCCTTTTTTATGCTCTCAAGATCAGTTGCAAAGCTTAGCCTAAAGTAGCCACCCATACCAAAGCCAACCCCCGGAACGCAGGCTACTTTACCATCTTCTAGTAGTTTTTGGCAAAATTTCATATCATCAGGTTCAACTGCTTTACAATTTACAAAAAGATAAAAAGCTCCATCTGGCTTAATGACGCTAAGCCCAGGGATGTCGTTTATAAGCCTTACTGCCTTGTCTCTGCGCTTTTTGTATTCGCCGTTCATATGGGTGATGTCAGCTTCAGTTTCTCCAAGTAGTGCTGGTATAGCTCCTGCTTGAACGAGCGAGCAGATATTGCTTACGCTTTGGCTTTGTAGGCTTTTCATGGCGGCATTCAGATCGTTCATAACGCTTGCTGTATAGCCAAAACGCCAGCCTGGCATGGCCCCACATTTGCTAAGTCCGTTTATAGTAACTGTTCGTTTAAATGCATCTTCGCTAACGCTTGCAAATGCTATAAACTCACCGTCAAATACAAGCTTTTCATAAATTTCATCACTTATGACTATGATATTTGTTCCTTCTAAAACCTTAGCTATAGCCTCTAGTTCAGCTCTTGTATAGATTGCACCAGTGGGGTTTGATGGGTAGTTTAGGCTTAAAATTTTAGTTTTTGAAGATATAGCGTCTTTTAGCTGTTGTGGTGTTAGTTTAAAGCCATTTTCTTCGCTAGTTTCGACAAATACGGGCTTTCCGCCACAGTATTTTACTATCTCTGGATATGTTACCCAGTAAGGTGCTGGTATGATGACTTCATCTTCGTTGTCAATAAGCGCTGAAAAGATGTTAAAAAGAGAGTGTTTTCCGCCAACATTTGTGATAATCTGGGTAGTTTTATACTCTAAGCCGTTATCTCGCTTTAGCTTTGTGGCGATAGCATTTAGAATTTCTGGTGTGCCTGGTACTGGAGTATATTTGCCACAACCTTTATCAAGTGCGGCTTTAACTGCATCTTTAATTGCTTTTGGCGTATCAAAGTCAGGCTCTCCTGCGCTAAAGCTTATCACATCTATGCCAGCAGCTTTCATCTCTTTGGCCTTTGAGCTAATGGCGATAGTTATAGACTCGCTTAAGCTCTGAACTCTTTTTGATAGCATCTTATCTCCTTTAAAATTTTTTGAATCTTATACTAATGTGGCTAAAATTCAGGGCAGATTAGCTAAATTTGCCCTGAAAATTTTTGTAGATGTTTCGATATGTAAAGTTATTGGATTGTTTTTAGGTAGCTATTATCATTTAAAAAAAGATAAAGCTCGCCTAAAATTTGCTTTTTTTGTGTTTCATTAATAAGTTTTGACTTTTCTAATCTCTCATTTAGCGTATCTTGTATCGCATAGACATCATAATCCATGTCTTCCATTATATCAAGTATGCTTTGACTTTCAAGTAGGTGCAAAATTTCAAAGCCGCTTTGAGTCATTTTTATAGTTGCCTCTGTTGGATGTGTAAAAAGGTTATGTTTCATACCAAGTACCTCTTGATACGCGCCAACTAAGAAAAATCCAAGAAAATACTCCTCTTTTTCAACATCAACATCGTGTAAAAGTAGGGGGTTTTTCTCATCATTGTAAGAGATCTCGCCATCGCTATCGCATGTAATGTCCCATATTGAGGCAGGCAAAGTAGGGCGGATATCTAAGCGATCAAGCGGCATGATCGGAAAGTCTTGCTGCAATCCCCAAAAGTCAGGCAAGCTTTGAAACATAGAGAAATTTACAAGATAGCGTTCTTGTACATCTTTTTGAATTTTGCTTAGATCTATGTTGCTTTTATTGCCAAGCAAATTTACAGCTTTTTTACTAATTAGACTACACAAAACTTCGGCATTTGAGCGATCTTGAAGATCAACATATCCAAGGTCAAAGAGTGTTAAAACGCTTTCCATGTGGTGTATGCTGTCGTGTAGATACTCAAGAGCATTGCTTGGTTTTATAGAGCTATAAAGGTCATTTAGCTCGGTTATAAGCTGTGGATTTTTCTTTTTTAAATTTAACTTTTCTTCGGTGTAGTCTTGGGAAAAGAGCTCTAGCACAGGGGCTACTAAAAGTGCATGAGAGGCGGCGATAAAACGCCCACTTTCTGTAAATATATCAGGCTCTAACTCACCCTTTTGCTCTGCAATGGTTTTTAACAGATATACAACATCGTTTGCGTATTCGGTTAGTGTGTAGTTTCTACTTGTAGTTTGCTTAAACTGTGAATACTCAATAGCAAGCCCTCCGCCTAAATTTATGGCTTTGAGATTTGTAGCACCCATTTTTCTAAGCTCAGCATATATGTTCCCAGCTTCACTGAGTGCCTTTTTTAGGGTGTGAATTTCAGTTATTTGAGAGCCGATGTGAAAGTGTATCATAGTAAAATGATCTAGTAAATTCGCTTTTTTGAGCATATTAACAGCTTCTATTAGCTCAGTTGAAGTTAGTCCAAATTTTGAGTGTATGCCACCACTTTTTGCCCAAATCCCAGAGCCTGAAGAGTGCAAGCGGATACGAAGACCTATGTTTGGCTTTGGCTTAAAGCGCTCTTTGCTGGTTGCTACGATGGCTTCAAGTTCGTTTAGACCCTCGATCGTTAAAGTTATGTTATGCCCCATCTCAGCTGCGATAAAGCCTATATTTATCATCTCTTTATCTTTAAATCCATTTACAGTTATAGGTGCGCTTTCATTATTAAATGCCATAGCAAGCAAAAGCTCGGCCTTACTTCCAGCCTCAAGACCGTAGTTATAGGGCTTTCCAAGCTCTACAAGGTTTTTTACAAAGCCAGGATATTGATTGACTTTTAAAGGATAGACAGCATTAAAATTTCCCTTATATCCAAACTCTTTTCTAGCCTTATTAAAGCTTGAATAAAGCTGTTCTATTTGCTTTTGTATCATGTGTGGAAATCGCAGTAAAAGCGGACCTCGGTAGCCATCGTCGCGAATTTGTTTAACTATATCGATAATGGCTGGACGGCTAGGCACATTTACGCAAACCTTGCCATTTTCTATTACAAAATTTGAATTACCCCATATGCTAAGACCATAGTCATTCATATTTTAAGCTCCTTTTCAAGCTCGTTTATTTTTATTGTTTTTTCTGTTTTGCTGACTAAATTTTTGTAAAAAATTTTGCCATTTTTTCGCTCATTTTCGCCGATACAAAGGAAAATTTCACAGTTTTTATTATCAGCTATTTGCATGTGTTTTGCAAGTTTTTTAGCTTCATAAGAGATTTCAATCTTAAAATTTTTACGCAACTTTATACCAAGCTCAAAGATAAAGTCTATATTTTCATCATCTAACGCACAAAGATAAGCTCCAGTTCGCTCACTTTTATGCTCTTTTAAAATTTCCATTATCCGCTCAATACCCATCGCAAAGCCCACACCATAGCTTGCTTTACCACCTAGATACTCAACCAAGCGATCGTATCTGCCACCACCAGCGATAGCACTTTGACTTCCGATCTCATCGCTTACAAACTCAAATGCCGTCTTGCAGTAATAATCAAGTCCGCGCACAAGCTTTGTGTCTATCTCGTAAGCAACGCCATTTGCGGTTAAAATTTCTTGTAGTTTTGCAAAGTCGCTAGCTGCTTCGTCGCTTAAATTTTCTATCATCAACGGAGCGTTTTGATAAATTTCTTGACATTTTTGCTCTTTGCAGTCAAGAACACGGATCGGATTTAGCTCTTTTCGTCGTTTGCAATCACCGCAAATTTCATCCTCGTGAGAGCTTAGAAATTTTAGCAATTTCTCTCTATAAATGCCCATGCTTTGGACATCTCCGAGCGAGTTGATTTTAAGTTTGTATCTGATATTTAGCCTATTAAAAATTTCAACCAACATCAAAATAATCGACGCATCTTCAAACACGCTAGCCACGCCAAAACTCTCCACGCCAAACTGATGAAACTCACGCAAACGCCCTTTTTGCGGTCGTTCATAGCGAAACATCGAGCCGTGATAAAAGTATCGATAGAACCCACCAGCCTTGTCAAGCTTGTTTTCTATAAACGAACGCACGACGCCAGCGGTGCCTTCTGGGCGCAAGCAAACATCGTTTTCGCCCTTATCGACAAACTGATACATCTCCTTGCCGACTATGTCGCTACTCTCGCCGACACTGCGTTTAAAAAGTGTAGTTTGTTCTAAATGTGGCGTTTTAATAAGTGAAAATCCATAGTTTTTAGCTACATCTTCACAGGTTTTTACGATATACTCATAAAGTGCGCTGTCGTTTGGCATTATATCTTTCATGCCACGAAGTGTTGTTATCATGAAACTTCCTTTAAACTAATAAGGCTGATTTTATCAAATTTTTATGAAATTTAGGTTTAAGCCAGCCTATTCAAATATCAAAAATGGTGCTTGCAAGATGTTTCTTATTATCTTAAATGGTGCAAGTAGCGTATCAGTAAGTACTTGTGAACTATACTCTGGTTTTTTGGTAGTTCCACGAAGTTTTATAAGAGTGCTTAATTTGCGCTTTTCCCCAAGCAAAATTTGATTTACTATTGGGATATTTTCTATAATAGAGCTTGCGTCTTTTAAAAATTCAATTTGCAAGTCAATATCTATTTCTTTTGTTTTTAAATTTATTATGCCAGCTCCTAAAATATCGGCGCTTGTACCATGAATTTCAATCGCGATAAATTTTAAAATATCACCATTTTTTTCAAGTAAAATTTTGCCATTTTGAGCCGAAAATCCCTTTTGGTTAAAGTCAGGAGTTTTTAGCGAAAGTAGCGATGGGATCGAGTTTATAAAAGTTAAAAGCTGCTGATAAAAGATGTAGTCTTTAAAGTATGTATCATAAAAGCGAATTTCCCCCTTTAAAGCCTCTTTTGTATCTGTAACCTTTAGCTTAAATTTACCTTCTTCAAATGTCTCACTTCCAAAGAGTTGATTGACAAATTTGCCGTCTATGTCGCGCGCTTCTATAGTTATCTCATCTTTATTTTTACTTAAATTTATACGCCCGCCATAGGCATTTGAACCTAGTTTTATAAAGTCTTGTTTTGCCCAAACTTGATACTCTTTAAGTTCTAGTGTGCGATTAAAGTCCTCTAAAATGATGTTTGAGTTTTTAGCTTGTAGGTTTGCGTTTATATCGCCAAGAGAGTCAGTTAGGCTCGAGTTATCATCATCGCCACTTGCTTTTATTAAAACATCAAGGTTATTTACCCCAAGCTTAACCTCTTTTTCATCTGCGATCTCAAAATTTAAATGTCCACTTTTTGTGTTGCCTTTTATTAAATTTTCTTTTACATCGATATTAAATGTGTCAATGTTGTAAATTTTTCCATCCTTTTTGTAAAACGGCAGATCAAAAGTCGCCTCTTTTGCTACGATGTCAAAGTTTTTAAAGTCACTTGTTTGGATATTTATGCTCTCAAAGCCATTTATGCTTAGCTTTGAAAGTAGTGCAGAGTGTGCTATGAGCGCTTTGTTTGTTACATTTATCTTATTTTTAGAGCCAAAACTTAGTTCTAGACCTAGGTTTGCAAATGTTAAAAGGGTGTTTTTGCCACTATAATCAAGCACAGCGGTTAAATTTTCATCTTTTAATGATAAAATTTCACCTATACTAAGCTCTTTTAGCTTGCCGTTTATATCCCCTTTGCTTTTTAAAAGATCTATATCAACGCTTGCGTCAGAGTTAAAGAAATTTAAACCAAAATCTTTTGCTGCTATTGCTAATTTATTAGTGTTTTTAAGCTCAATATTTGCACTTTTTGCGCTAAATGGAGCGTCTGCTATATCTATTTGTGCATCGCTTACATCAAATTTACCATTTGCAACTACATTTAGGTCATTAAAGGTAATATTTAGATCAAGGCTTGCTATTGTTTTACCGCTTTTTTGCTCTACTGGAATGGAAATTTTATAGGCTTTTAAGATATCGTTTATAGACTTGTCGTAGATTGAATTTGTCTTTATGTTTATAAAAATTCCAGCCTTTTTCTCATCAAAAAGCTCATAAATATGCAAACTTGAGCCATCAAGTTTTTTATCGCCATAAGTTGGCTTATTTAAACTAAAGTCAAGGCGAGAATTTTCAAGGGTGATGTTTGCGTCTTTGACATTTATATCTTTTAGGCTTTTATCAAGCGAAATTTGTAAGTTTTGTGCTTGTGCTTCTCCTTTTAGCTCATTTAAGTAAGGCTGTGCTGTTGCGATATTTATGCGACCATTAAGTTCTTTTATGTGATAGTTTTGTGCTTTTATATAGCCATATATCCAGTTTGAAACTTCTTTATCAAGCCCAGTTTTTTTAGTTATCTCTTGCATAAAATTTTTAAGTGAAGTAGCGTTTGCATCATAAATTTTATACTTTAAGTCATCTTTTATTAAAGCAAGGTCGATACCTCCAGCTATTTCATGTGTTTTAAACTCTCCGCTAAAAGCATACTTTTTATCTTTTAAATTTGCACTCGCATTTCCAAAAATGCTTAGATTAAAGTCTTTGAAATTTAGGTTGTTTATGTTGATTTTTTCAGTATTTTCATCGATCATTTCAAGTATTTTTATATCAACTGTAATGTGTGGGCTATCTATAAAAAATGTATTATCTTTATATAAAATTTGCAAGCTCATATCGCCTATATTTACATCCGTTAGTGAAATTTCTTGAAATATCTTATCTAGCCAGATGGCATTTTGTGAAAGTTTATAAAACTCAGAGCCCGAGGTGTGAGTATCTTGTGTCTTTAGTTTTGGTAGAGTGATGTTTTGTGCGGTAAAAATTATTTTTTTATCAAGTTTTATGTATAATTGCTCTAGTTTTAGTCCAACAAGCTCAAAACTGTCTATTTTAATACCAATTTTTAGGATAACAATGACTGAAAGAACAAAAACTAGCAAAATTTTTAGTAAATTTATAGCTATTTTTACCATCACAGAGCTCTTTCTTATTTGCGCTATTAGCATTATTTTTTACCTTTCTCGCCCAGTTTATACTTCTAAAGTCGTCTTTATACCAAAGGGGAGTGTGAGCGAAATTATATCTTATTTAGCTAATCGCAACTTTAATGTCAGCTCGCTTGATAAATTTTTAGTACGTTTTTTTGGCATGCCACAGTCTGGCTGGATACAAATGAATGCAAATGAGCTAAGCAAGGGTGAGTTTTTAGAGCGTTTAACTCGTGCAAAAGCTGCAATGAATGAGATAACATTGATACCTGGCGAGACGCAGATAGTGTTTTTAAATGAAGTGGCACAAAAATTTGGACTTGACGCAAAACGCCTAAATAATGAAGTTCTTGCGCTTTCGCCACTGCCTGATGGTTTTTTAGTGCCAAATACATACAAAATACCTCTTGGAATTTCAGAGCGACACTTAGCTTACTATCTTGTAAATGCATCAAAGAAAGCACAAGAGGAGATTAGTAAGAAAATTTTTGGTGAGTATAATGAGCGCAAATGGTTTAAAATTCTCTCCGTTGCTGCCGTTATACAAAAAGAAGCAGCAAATGAAGCTGAGATGCCACTTGTTGCTTCAGTTATCTATAACCGCCTAAATAAAGGCATGCGTTTGCAGATGGACGGCACGCTAAATTATGGAATTTATTCGCATGTGGCAGTTACACCTGAACGCATAAAAAACGACACAAGCGAGTTTAATACATACTTAAATAGTGGAGTTCCTCCAACGCCTGTTTGTGCTGTATCCATAGCAGCTATAAAGGCAGCGGTCGCGCCAGCTAATAGTGAATATCTTTACTTCGTCCTTGATAAAAAGAGCAAAAAACATCGTTTTTCAAAAACTCTAAACGAACACAACGCAAATATAAATTCTCAAAAATAAGATGAGTTTAAAAACTTTGTAATAAAAAAAGTGCTAAATTTATGGGATTTTGACAAAAGGAAAAAAAGATGAAAATTTCTGTTATCGGTGCTGGAAATGTTGGTGCAAGCACAGCTTACGCACTTGCTATGCGTGGGGTTTGCGATGAGCTTGCGATGGTTGATATATTTGGCGCAACAGCCCAGTCAAAAGCTATGGACATAGCTCAAAGCGTTCATGTTTTTAACAAAAACCTAAAAGTATTAGGTGGCGATGATTATTCATTGATTGCAAATAGTGATATTGTAGTAATGACTGCTGGAAGCCCAAGAAAGCCAGGACAAACTCGCGAGGATTTGCTGCTTATAAATGCAAAGGTACTTGATATGGCTGTTAAAAATATCGTAAAATACGCTCCAAACGCCTTTATCGTAGTGGTTACAAACCCTCTTGATGTAATGGTTTATCTTGCTTATGAGTTTAGCGGTTTTGCAAAAAATAGAATAATAGGCATGGCGGGTGAGCTTGATAGTGCTAGGTTAAATTATGAAATTTCGACGCTAAAAGGCGAGTTTTGCTCATCTAGCAAGGTGGTGGGCGCACACAATGACAAGATGATAATCTCTAAAAACTATTTAAATACAAATTTAAACAACGATGAGTTTGCTCATATAGACAGTCAGACTAGAAATGGTGGGGCAAAGTTTGTGAATCTAGTAGGCACTTCAGCATTTTATGCGCCAGCTGCAGGAGCTGTAAAAATTTGTGAAGCCATCAAAAATGATACAAATGAGCTTCAAAGCGTAAGTATAGTGCTTGATGGTTTTGCTTGTGGAAGGCTTGCAAAGATCGGCAAAAATGGAGTTGGAGAGGTTATTGGGTTCAATCTAGCGGATAAAGAAAATGAAGCACTTAAGGCTAGTGAGGCTGAAATAGTGCAAAATATAAAATTTATCAAAGAGAATTTATAAATAAAGAAAGAATTTAGATGATAATACGCGATGATGTAGCGGTTTGGGTAGATGAGAGCAGGTGTAAGGCGTGCGATGTGTGCGTTAGTAACTGCCCAGCTGGCGTGCTTGGTATGCGTCTTGAGGCTAGTGCTGTGCTTGGAAAGATGATAGAGGTTGTACATCCTGATGCCTGTATTGGGTGTAGGGATTGTGAGTTGCACTGCCCTGACTTTGCAATATATGTCGCTCAAAAAGGCTTTAAATTTGCAAAACTCACGCCAGAAGCAAAAGAGAGAGCTTTGGCTATTTGGGCAAACAAATTTCAAAAATTAGAGAGCCTATGAGAGAGCTTATAACTACTGGAAACGAGCTTGTTGCAAGGGCGGCTATCGAGTGCGGCTGTAAATTTTTTGGTGGCTATCCCATAACTCCAAGCAGTGAGATAGCCCATGAGTTAAGCTCTCTTTTGCCTGCAAATGGTGGAACTTTCATACAGATGGAGGATGAGATAGCTGGTATATGTGTTGCTCTTGGTGCGTCAATGAGTGGCACAAAGGCTATGACAGCCAGCTCTGGACCTGGGATCTCGCTAAAAGCTGAGCAGATAGGCTACTCTTTTATCGCTGAAATTCCACTTGTTATAGTAAATGTAATGCGCGGTGGTCCATCTACTGGACTTCCTACAAGAGTGGCGCAGGGTGATGTTTTGCAAGCAAAAAACCCGACCCACGGTGATGTAAATATGATAGTGCTTGCACCATCAAGCTTAACTGAGTGTTACACTATGACAGTTCATGCTTTTAATATGGCTGAGCGTTTTATGACACCAGTTATGTTGCTGCTTGATGAGACTATAGGACACATGCAAGCAAAGGTTAAGATACCTGAAATTTCAGAGCTAGATATCGTCTCAAGAAAAAGCTTTGATGGAGATGCTAGCCAATATCAACCATATGCGGTAAAACATGATGAGCCAGCTGTACTAAACCCATTTTTTAAAGGATATCGTTATCATGTTACTGGACTTCATCACGGAGAAAGAGGCTTTCCGACTGAAGATAGCGATATAGTTGCATATAACATGAAAAGGCTATTTGATAAGATAGATAGCCATACAAATGAGATAGAAAAATTTGAAGAGTTTATGTTAGATGATGCTCAAATCTGTATAATAGCCTATGGAAGCGTCGCTCTTTCAGCAAGACAAGCTGTGCTAAATTTACGCCAAAAAGGGGTAAAAGTAGGGTTGTTTAAACCTATATCGTTATTTCCTATGTGTATTAGTGAGCTTTGCAAAATAGCAAAGAAATTTAAAAAACTACTAATCTGTGAGCTAAATTTGGGACAATATGCTGGTGAAGTCATAAAAGTAACAGCAAGGAATGACTTTTGCACACTTTTTAAAGTAAATGGCAGACCTATAAGTCCAGCTGAGATTGAGAAAAAACTAGGAGAGTTCTATGGCGTTTGATTATGATAAATATCTAAGAACAGATAAGATGCCTACACTTTGGTGCTGGGGCTGTGGCGACGGTGTTGTATTAAAAAGTGTTGTGCGAGCCATAGATGAGCTTGGTTGGGATATGAATGATGTTTGTGTGGTAAGTGGTATTGGCTGTAGCGGGCGCTTTTCAAGTTATATAAACTGCAACACTGTTCATACTACACACGGACGAGCGACAGCGTATGCAACTGGGATAAAACTGGCAAATCCAGACAAAAAAGTCATCGTCATTACTGGCGATGGTGATGGTCTTGCCATAGGCACTAGCCACACTTTGCACGCTGCACGCAGAAATATAGGTATAAAACATATCTTAATAAACAACTTCATCTATGGACTTACAAATTCTCAAACAAGTCCAACAACGCCAAGGGGTTTTTGGACTGCGACAGCTGAGTATGGTAATATTGATCCAAGTTTTGATGCTTGCAAGCTTTTAATGGGAGCAGGGGCTAGTTTTGTGGCAAGGCAGAGTGTGCTTGAGCCAACAAAGCTTACAAGGCTTTTAAAAGATGGTTTTGAGCACGATGGTTATGCATTTTTTGATGTTTTTTCAAACTGCCATATAAATTTAGGTCGCAAAAACAAGATGGGCGAAGCTGTAAAAAATCTTGAATGGATAAGCTCAAGAATTTTAGATAAGACCAAATTTGAAGCGCTTGAAGGGAGCGAGAAAGAGGGCAAATTTCCGCTAGGAGTACTTCATAAGGATGAACGAACCGAATACACAAAAGCCTATGCAAAGGTAATTGCCAAAATGCGCGATGGGGTGGATATAAATTTTAAGGAGCTAGCGTGAAAAGTGAGCTTAGATTTGTCGGAGTTGGTGGGCAGGGTGTTATTTTAGCTGGCGAAATTCTGGCGGCTGCAAAGATAGAGAGTGGAGGATATGGAGTCAAAGCATCTACTTACACTTCACAAGTGCGCGGTGGGCCAACTAAGGTTGATATCATCCTTGATGAGAGTGAAATTTTATATCCCTACGCAAACGAAGGCCATATAGACTTTATGCTTGCTACGGCACAAAAAAGCTATGATGCGTTTAAAGATGGTGTGAAAGATGGTGGCATTATAGTTGTTGAGCCAAATTTAGTTAAGGCAAGCCAAGAGGATAAAAGTAGATGGAAAATTTATGAGATCCCTATCATCTCTATTGCAAAAGATGAAGTTGGAAATGTCATAACTCAAAGTGTTGTTGCACTTGGTGTTGCTGTTGCGATGAGTGGCTGCATAGATGAGCATATTGTGCGTGCTAGTATGCTTTCTCATGTGCCAGAAAAGGTGGCTGCTGCAAACGACAAAGCCTATGCTCTTGGGCTAAAGTATGCAAGAGAGCTTTTGGGATATAAAAACTGATTAAATTTTGGGTTTTAAAAAGCTCAAAATTTTAATTTAATGGTAAAGTCGTATTTTTAAATTTAACTAAATTTGAATAAAAGCTAGATTTATGAGTTCATATATCTTTTAATGTTATTAACCTTGGTTATTTCACCTTCTATATGCTTGCTTTTTGTTTTTAAAATTTCAATCGCTGATGCCGTTAGAGCCTGTGCCTCTACTGCGTCTTGAGCTGAAAATTTCTGCTCGCTAAAACTAGCCACAAGTCTTTTTATCGCATCAAAATCTTCATTTATGATAGCAACCTTAAAATCGTTTAGCCACTTCATTGAGCTGTGCTCTCTCTCCATGCCTCTGAAAGCTGCTTGACAACATTTGTAACTTCATTTAGAGCGGCTATATCGTCTTTTATGTTTGCTTGAACTAAAAGCTCAATCTGTCTAGTATATAGCCCACTAAGATAGTGAGCTATATTTCCTTGTGAGTAATCAAGGGAATTTAAAAGCTCAACAAATATAGCATTTGCTTTATTGATATTATAGACTTTTTTTTCGATATCACCAGCCTCTATAGCTTTTTTTGTGCGAAAAATAAATCTCAAAATACCATCATATAACATCTCAATAAGTTTAGTCGGAGATTCTATGCCTCCAACACTTGACTGTGCATATGCTGCGTATGCTGTATTGTTTATGCCCATTTTATCCCTTAGTCTTTACTTTTTAATTCTGCGTCGATCATAGCTTTTAGTGTTGAAAATTGATTTTCAAGCTTAGCTATTTGCGCATCGTACTTGCTCCATGTGTCGCGCATAGATTGATATTTTTCATTTAGTGTTGTCTGAGCTTTTTCTTTTTCTTTTTCTAATTTTTTGTTTTCTTCTACTAAATTTGAGCTATAAAGTGTAAGCGATCCTTTTTCTCCAGTAAGTTTATCAACTTGTTTAGTTAATTTTGTAAATAAACCCTCTGTTGTCGTGCTCCTTGCATTTACAGTTTGTTCGCTCATACCAAAATTTGCTAGGACATTATTTTTACCTTTTATTTCAATGTCTGCACCATCGCTTATCTTTAGTATTATCCTTGTTTCATCTGGACTCAAACTAGCATTAAGACCTAAAACTCCAGCGCTATTTATGGCTTTTAAAAGTGCCAACGCATTATCTTTTGCGCTTGAGCCAGCACTTGTTTCTTCAAGTTTTATCGTTTGACCATTTATAACCAAGTCTCCCGCTTCAAGTTTTAGAGCACCATCTTTAACAGCACTTGTTCCCATGTAGGTTATAGTCTCAATAGTTGTAGCACCCATGAAAAATTTTCTAACATCTTCTGCATCAGCTGAAAGCTTAGCTGAAAACTGAGACGCGTCAAACTCAAGTTTGCCTTTTTCGTTCATTGTTACGCCATACTGATCTATGCTCTTGCCTTCGTCGTTTTGACCTGTTAAAATTCTATTAAGTGTTTGTCTTATAGATGTTATCTCGTTTATGCCTTGCAAATATCCAGACTTGCCAGTTTCGCTATCATAGCTCGTAGCTTTGTCTAAGTTTTCTGTTAAAAGGTTATACTGCTCTACCATCTCTTGTACAAATTTACCAAGGTCGGCTGTATCTTGAGTAACATTAAAACTTGATTTACCAACTTCATTTAGTGTTATCGATATGCCAGAACGCAAGTCATCAAATTTATTTGTCGTTCTAGTTATCTCAAGACCGTTATAGTTAAATTTTGCATCTTGTGCTGTTGTAAGCCTATTTTTTTCAAGATTTGATGTCATTTTTGGTGAGCCATCTTCATTTGTTAAGAGATTGCCTTTTTCGTCTTTGTCTTGAAATTTCGTACTGTCTAGACCTATTTTAGCTAACGAGTCGCCAGTTTTTTGTGTAAGGGTAAAAGATTGATCCGCGCCAGTGCTTGCTGATTGGATAACCATCTGATAGCCATTTCCTACATTTATCATCCTAGCTTGCACATCAGCGCCCGCCCGCTCATTTATCATATCTGCTAGATCTTGATATGTTGTCGAAGCTTTAACATCTATAGAGTGTTTGACTCCGCGTATCTCTATCTCAAAGTTTGAGTCTTCGGTTATACCTATAAGTTCAGATGGGCTTGTAAATTTATTTGTCTTAAAGCTATCTCTTTGTGCTAGTTGCGTGACATCTAGTGAAAGGTCTTGCACGCTTACACCAGAAGCAACAGTGATACTAGCGCTTGTTCCAGTAGAGCTTACCGCTCTTTTTGCATAGTTTGACTCATCAGTTAATTTAGAAAATGATGAATTTACATTATTAAGCAAGGTGATAACAGCATTAACATCGTCTTTGATATCAGTATTTTTTTCAATCTTTCTAGTCATTGGATTTACTTGAGCTGCTTCGTCTGCCGCCTTTAGTTTATTAAGTAAATCATCACTAAGCTTGTTGCTACTGCCTAGACCAAGCGTTCCGTATTTTGATGTGTTTGCACTCGTTGTTGGTGTACTAGCACTTGAAGTGCTTGATGAAACCTCTGCCATTTAACTCTCCTTGTCAAAAAGCATGCCGATGCTTTCCTTAAAATACTTTGATATTCTTAGCGCCTCTTTTGTTGGAAGCTCTCTTATAATATCGCCCGTGTTTGCCTCCCTAACTTGCACAACCATAACTTTATCAGACATATTAAAGCTGAATCTTATATTTGTATCAAGCTGTTGCATCTGAAAATTTAACTTCTCAGTAATATCTTCAAGTTTTAGCTTTGCCTCCTCTTGAGAAAGTCCGTTAAACTCATCCACATCTGCTTTTACAGATGCACTAGTTGGCTCAACCTCTCTAGTGTGTGGGTTAGAGACAACCGTATCTACAATTGGCTGGCTAATAATTGAATTGCTTGGAATTTCCATTTTTTCGCTCCTTGAAAAATCTTTACATGGGTATATCGTTCTTTTTTTGAAAAACTTTATAGTATTTTATAATTTTTTTGCTAAAATTATGCAAATTTAAAAGGAAAGTTATGAAAATTTCGTTTGAATGCGAGTGCATTATGCTTCAAAAGTCGCTTCTGCTTTTTTGTAAAGAATTTGTCTCGCCACACAAAGAGTGTGATTTTGTCGTGTCTGATACTCAAGTAAGCTCTCAAAAACCAGTTTTTTTGATAGACTCACACATAAATTTACCATTTTCAAAACAAAATTTACTAAATGCGCTTGAGGAGTTTTATTTTGCTATTCAGATAAAGCAACCAAGTTTTAAGATAAAGGGCGAAAATTTTGAGGCAAAGCTTGATGTATTGTTGACAAATTTTAAAAATGACCTGATAGCTCTTGTAAAGGCTGAGAGTTGAGACTTTTTGCTACTATCTCGACTGGAAAATTTAAAGGCAAAAAGATAGAGCTCCCAAGCTTAAAAATAACAAGAAGTACAAAAAGCATCGTAAAGGGTTCATTTTTTGATACGGTGCGTGACGAACTTTATGGTAAGGTTTTTATCGAGGGATTTGGAGGAAGTGCTTTAATGGCGTGCGAGGCGTTTAGCAATGGTGCAAAAAGCGCCATTGCTATAGAGATAGATAAAGATGCCTTTAAGCTTACATCAAAAAATATGGCTAGTATCGATAAAAATTTAAAAGCCATACATGGCGATAGTTTTGCACTTTTGCCAGCTATCATAGCATCTGCAAGTGAATCAGTTGTGCTCTATCTTGATCCGCCGTTTGACATCAGAGATGGCTTTAGTGATATTTATAAAAAGACGATAAAAATGGTAGAAAGTCTAGATGAGAGTAAAATTTTCATGATAGTTTTTGAGCACTCATCTCAGATAAAATTTGATGAGAAAATTTCTAATTTTACTATGTTTAAATCAAAAAAATTCGGCGCAACTACACTAAGTTACTACTCATAATCAAAATTTGGAATAATTTTTGCTTATATATCGCAGTTAAATCCAAAAAGGACTGTGATGAAGAAAATTCTAGCAACGATATTTTTCATACTTCTTGCGCAAAATTCTTTTGCGACACAGATAAAGGACATCGCAAGTGTCATAGGTGTGCGCGAAAACCAGCTTATCGGATATGGTTTGGTTGTAGGGCTAAATGGCACTGGCGATGGCTCAACATCAGAATTTACGATACAAGCTTTATCTAACATGCTTCAAACCGTAAATGTCAAGGTAAATCCAGATGATATAAAGTCAAAAAATACAGCAGCCGTTATAGTTACAGCTACTTTGCCACCATTTGCAAGACATGGCGATAAACTTAATGTAACTATCTCGTCTATTGGAGATGCTAAAAGTCTTCAAGGTGGAACACTGCTTATGACGCCTTTAAAGGCTGTTGATGGTGATATTTACGCGCTTGCGCAAGGCTCGGTTAGTATCGGAGGCAAAAATGTTGGTCGCGGTGGGAATAATCATGTAACAGCTGGAAATATACTTGGTGGGGCGCTTGTTGAGCGTGAGGTGGCATATGACTTTGCAACACAGCAAAGTGTAAATTTAAGCCTAAAAACTTCAAGCTTTAAGACCGCAAACCAGCTTCAAGAGACAATAAACGCAAATTTAGGAGATGAGATAGCCTTAGCTATAGATGCTCGCACGGTTGTGCTTAGACGACCAGATGATGTGAATTTAATCGAGCTTATGAGCCGTATTTTAGAGCTTGATATAGACTATAAGGCTGATGATAAGATAGTTATAGACGAGCGAACTGGCACGATAGTTAGTGGTATAAATGTAAGCGTTGATCCAGTTGTTTTAACACATGGCGATATAACGATAAAGATAGAACCAAATTCTTATGAAAATTTAGCTGATAATGACATTGACTTACAAGATGGAGCAGCTATTAGTGCGCCAGCAAATCTTATAAAAATAAAAGATGAAAAAACAACTATAGCAAGCGTAGCTAGAGCTTTAAGTAAACTTGGTGCAAGCCCTAGTGATATCATAGCTATCATAGAAAATTTAAAGCGTGTAGGCGCGATACATGTTGATGTGGAGATTTTATAATGAAGATAGATAATACTATGGCGTTAAACTCATACTCAAATTTGCACACAAATAAGCTTACTCAGCCCTCTCAAGAGAGCCAAGATAAGCTTTTGCGTGAGCAAACAGATGCGTTTGAAGCATTTATGGTAAAGCAAATTTTAGATATTGCACTAAAAGAGGACGAAAAAAACTCACTTTTTCCAAAAACAGCAGGTTCTGATATATATAAATCAATGTACAATGACACGATGAGTGGTGCTTTGAGTGGAAATTTAGGATTTAGTGATATTTTGTACGATTTTTTAAAGCAAAGGGGTTAAGAAATTTCAATTTATGCCGATATGTTGGGTGAGAAATCATATAAAGGTTTAAAATGATAAGTTCTTTAGGCGTAAATCAAGGTCTTCAAACAGGTCTGATAAACAAATCAACAGATCTCAAAAAAACTTCTGATGTTAGCCAGAGTGAAAAAAGTGACAAGGTGGCACAAATTTCTGAGGCGATAGCAAATGGAAGCTATAAGATAGATATTAGTAAAACAGCAAGGGCGATAGCACAAACTCTTGCTTAAATTAAAGTGGTAAGGTTAGGATGTTAAAACAATATATAAATGATGCCATAGGCACACTTGATGGGCTTATAAAGACTACCGAGCAAGATATAGAAAATATAAAGCAAGCCAAACACACAGCGGTTGATGAGAGCGTAAAAACAAAAAATGCTCTCATTAGAAAATTTGAGGATACAAAAAGGGCTTTGGATAAAGAGCTTGTGCGTCTTTCAAAGATTGATGGTGGGCAAAATTTGGCTGATGTTTTGGACGATGAAGTCAAGTCCAAACTAGTGCTTATGCGTGAAAAACTAGAAACTCTAAATGTAAAAAATAGAGAGTATGCTAGACATGTTGTTTTGGTAAAAGACTTTTTTGATTCGCTTGCAAAGGAAATTTTTAAGTCTCAAGATGGAGAGTATTCAAGTGAAACAAATACATATAAAACAAGGGTTTAAATAATGGCAAATATCTTTCTGTCACTAAACACTGGTGTATCTGGACTAAATGCAGCCCAAATGCAAATCAGCACAACTGGTAATAACATAACAAATGCAGATAGTAACTACTACACACGCCAGCGTGTTGTTCAATCAGCTTCTATGTCGCTAAATACTGTCCCTGGTGGTGTTGGCACTGGAACACAAGTAGATACGATAGTAAGAATTCATGATGAATTTACATACGGACGACTAAAAAGTGCATCATCAAATTTAGAAAATACATCCTACAAACAACAAATTTTACAAGAGGTAGCTCAGTATATGCCAGATCTTGAAGATGTTGGGATAGCGATGGATATGAAAGAGTATTTTGGTGCATGGAATGATTTTGCTTCAAATCCAGACGACGGCGCCCAAAAGCTAAATTTGCTAAACAAAGCTGCTACAATGTCACAGCACATCTCTACAACGGCTCAAAATATCGATAAGGTTCATCATGAGCTTGATAGGATGATAGAGATAAATATAAACGAGATAAACCGTCTTGGAGAACAAATAGCAAAGATAAATAAAGAGATAAACCGCGTTGAGAGCGGAAAAGACTCTGGCATAAGGATAAATGCAAATGATCTTCGCGATAAGCGTGATGAGCTTGAGCTTGCGATGTCAAAGCTTGTAAATGTCGACTCGTTTAAAAATGATATTAGAAGCAATATGCCAGTTGATAGCGGTATCACAGATGAGGGTAGATGGTATTATCTAAATATTGGTGGTGTAAGTATAGTTGACGGTGTAAATTTTCATCCTATTCAAATAGAAAGAAGCACGCAAAATAACGACTTCTCAACTATTTTTTATGAGCGTGAAGATGGTAGAAGAATTCCTATGGAAGATAAAATCTACAATGGAAAAATAGGTGCTGCACTTGATCTTAGAGGAAGGCATTTTGACCAAAATTCTTATAAATTTTCAGATGGAACCATACAAAAATATATTGATAATCTAGATAACTTTTCGCGCACGCTTATACACAATACAAACAATATCTATGCTGAGTCTGCGATGGAGATGGCTAGTACTGATGAACACTCATATCTAACACCAGCTACAACATTAAGAAACTACTCAAATGAGATACAAGACGGCACTTTTGATGTGATAGTTTATGATAATCAAGGTGCCGAAGTAGCTAGAAAAACTATAAATGTTAATGGCACAACAACGATGGCTGATGAGACTTATGGTAACTCAATTGTTGGCGAATTTAACTCAAATTCTGATGATAATAATGACAATAATATGTTAAATGATGTTGATGATTTTTTCTCTGCATCTTACTTTTATGACAAAGTGAGTAATAAAGGAACATTTGCTATTACACCAAAACACGCACAAGGTACTTATAGCATAGCCTTTGA
Source organism: Campylobacter australis (assembly GCF_050586305.1). NCBI lineage: Bacteria > Pseudomonadati > Campylobacterota > Epsilonproteobacteria > Campylobacterales > Campylobacteraceae > Campylobacter > Campylobacter australis. The sequence goes on from NZ_JAXUAA010000002.1 coordinate 85,209, forward strand.
AGATAAAGGCACAAATTTTCCTGGTGTTATAGGTATAAGTAAATTTTTTAAAGGTGAAAAAGCAGCAGATATGGCCATAAGTGATGAGTTTAGAGCTGATCACACAAAACTAAAAGGTTACTCAAAGCCTGTCAGTGGAAATAATGTAGTTGCAAATAAAATGGTTATGATGCAGTACAAAGAGCTTACATTTTATAATAACGGCATGGCTCAAAGCAAAACCGAGACTATTGAGGGGTACTATCGCTATCTAACAACAGACATAGCAAGTGATACAGAGAGTAATAATACGCTTCATGAGACACGCAAGTCGCTATTTAAAACAGCTGAAAGCGAATTTCAGTCAATTAGTGGTGTAGATACTAACGAAGAACTAACTAACCTTATTCGTTTTCAGTCTAGTTATGGGGCTGCGGCAAAGATTATTACAACAGTTGATGAGATGCTTGATACACTGCTTTCGCTTAAGCAATGACACTTAAAGATACTCTTGAAGCTCATGTTGCTGTTAAAAATAGTGGCGATGAGCTTTTTTCTTACGCTGATCCACTTCAAGTCGCTAGCTGTTTCAAAGACCCCTATATTTCGCTTATTTGCGCTCTTTTTGCCTATGGAAATGCTAAGCTGATTGTAAAATTTCTAAATTCTCTTGAATTTGATTTGCTTGATGAAAGCGAGCAAGTTATTAAAAAAAATCTAGAAAATTTTAAGTACCGCTTTCAAAATATAGAGGATGTAAAGCAAATTTTTATAACTCTATCTCGCTTTAAAAAAAGTGAGGATATCGAGCATATAGTTCAAAATGGCTTTAAAAAAAAGGGACAGATGATAGATGGGATAAACGAGCTTATAAAATTTATCTACTCTTTAAACGACTATCGCTCAGATGGTTATGAATTCTTTTATGGTAGAGCCTTTACAAATAGTCCACAAAGCCCATACAAACGCTATAATATGTACCTTCGTTGGATGGTTCGTGATAGCGATATAGATCTTGGTTTGTTTAAAAATTTGCCAAAAAGTGAGCTTTTACTACCACTTGATGTACATACTCATAGAATTTCCCTCTCACTTGGACTTTGTAGCCGTAAAAGCTATGACTTTCGCTCAGCCTTTGAGATAACTCAAAAACTTCGTGAATTTGACTCAGATGACCCCATAAAATATGACTTTTCGCTATATCGTATAGGACAAAAAGGTGAGCTAGAGAGAGTTTTAGTTGAGTTAAATAAATTTTAACTTAAATTAATATAATTTTACCACATGCTCCCATTTGCTTGTAGCTAGCAAACTAAATATAAAATAAAAGCAAATTTATTATCTTTAGTATTTACTAAAAATTTATAAAAATATTATAATATTTATTTCTTATTCATAAGAGGGGTGAGTATGGAGTTTGATATTATAGCGTATTGCGTTTTTTTTGCTGCTGCTTTTTTGGGCGGTTTTATCGACGCCATTGCTGGTGGCGGTGGGCTTATAACTCTTCCAGCCATAATGGCTATGGGTGTTCCGCCTCATATGGCGCTCGCTATAAACAAGCTTCAAGGAAGCTTTGGAACACTCACTGCTGTGATAAATTTTTCTCGCAAAGGCATGGTTGATTACAAGCAAATTTTTCTTGGCATCATATTTACTTTCATTGGTGCTTGTATCGGGACTGCTCTTATTTTGATGCTTGATGCTAAAATTTTGCAAATCATTATCCCATTTTTTATGGTAGCTATATTTTTATATACACTTTTTGCTCCAAAAATAGGTGAAGAAGATAAAAAAGCTAGAATGAATGTAAAAGTTTTTTATATCACTTTTGGACTCTTGCTTGGTTTTTATGATGGCTTTTTTGGCCCTGGTGCTGGGTCATTTTGGATGTTTGCTATGATAGCACTTATTGGACTAAATATGAAAAAAGCAGTAGCGCATACAAAAGTACTAAATTTTGTAAGCAATATCGTATCTCTTGGTGTTTTTATCATCGGTGGACAAGTACTTTGGCTTGTTGGTTTATTGATGGGAGTAGGGCAGATAGTTGGAGCTTATGTTGGCTCAAATATGGTCATAAAAAAAGAGGTAAAATTTATCAGAACCATGTTTTTGATAGTAGTTGGGGCAACTATTTTAAAGCTTGTTTATAGCTATTTTTTCAATTAAAATATAAATTTTTTATGAAAATAGCCCAAATTTTCATTATCTTAAAATACTTTTAACATTTATTTTGCTAAAATCAGCCTAAAATTTTAAATACTAAAAAGAGGGTTTTGTATATGAAAGATATTTTTCTTTTTTCAAATTTGATCTATGATAGCCACGCATTTGTCTATATTTTTCACTTTTGTTTAGTCGCTTTAATCATAGTCCTAGTCGCTAAATTTGCCACATCAAAAATGCAGCTTGTTCCAAGAGGGCTTCAAAATATCGTTGAGGCATATCTTGAGGGGGTTGTTTCTATGGGTAAAGATACTCTTGGTAGTGAAACGCTTGCTCGTAAGTATCTTCCGCTGGTTGCTACTATCGGTTTTGTTGTCTTTTTTTCAAACGCCATTGGCATTATCCCAGGCTTTGAATCACCAACTTCAACTCTAAATTTGACCCTTACGCTAGCATTAGTTGTATTTGTTTATTATAACTATGAGGGTATTAAGAAAAACGGTTTTGTTGGCTATTTTAAACATTTTATGGGACCAAGCAAGGCTCTTGCGCCACTTATGTTTGTTGTGGAGATAATCTCTCATCTTTCTCGTATCGTTTCACTCTCTTTCCGTCTTTTTGGTAACATCAAGGGTGATGATCTCTTCCTTTTGGTTATGCTGACTCTTGCTCCTTTTATCGCACCACTTCCAGCGTATGCACTACTTACGCTTATGGCGGTACTACAGTCATTTATATTTATGATGCTAACTTATGTATATCTTGCTGGCGCTGTTGCTGTAGAAGAGCATTAATATAAATTTAACTTTATTTTTGGCGAGCTCTTTTTAGGGTCTCGCCTTTTTTTATGCCAAAAATTTAGATAAAATTTGCTAAAATACACATAAAATCAAATAAAAGGTATAAAATGTTTGAAGTCGTTATAGGACTTGAAGTTCATACTCAATTAAACACTAAAACAAAAATTTTCTGCTCTTGTGCTACTAGTTTTGGAGAAGAGGCAAATACAAATGTATGTCCAACTTGCTTGGCACTTCCCGGAGCCTTGCCTGTTCTAAATAAAGAAGCTGTTAAGAAAGCTATAAGCTTTGGAACTGCGGTAAATGCAAAAATAAATAAAAAATCAGTCTTTAATCGAAAAAATTATTTCTATCCAGACCTGCCAAAGGCATATCAAATTTCGCAATTTGAAGTACCGATAGTCGAAGGAGGTGAGCTTTTTATCGATGTTGATGGCAAACAAAAGCGCATAGGCATAACTAGAGCACACCTTGAAGAAGATGCTGGAAAAAATATCCATGAGGGTAACGGTAGTTTAGTTGATCTAAACCGTGCTGGAACGCCTTTGCTTGAGATAGTTTCTGAGCCTGATTTGCGAAGCTCTGATGAAGCCGTAGCTTATCTTAAAAAACTACACTCTATTTTGCGCTTTTTAAACATAAGTGACGCCAATATGCAAGAAGGTTCGTTTCGTTGTGATGCAAATGTTAGCATTAGACCAAAAGGCGACACAAAGCTCTATACGCGCGTAGAGATAAAGAATTTAAATTCATTTCGCTTTATTCAAAAAGCTATTGATTATGAAGTCGAGCGCCAAAGTATAGCGTGGGAAGATGGAAAATATGATGCTGAAGTATACCAAGAAACTAGGCTTTTTGATACTGTAAATTTAGTAACTCGTTCAATGCGTGGCAAGGAAGATAGTGCTGAGTATAGATATTTTCCAGATCCTGACTTGTTGCCAGTAGAGATTTGTGATGAGATGTATAACGAGGCTATTCTGATTCCAGAGTTAGCTGAGCAAAAGATAGCACGCTATCAAAGTGAATTTGGTATAAAACAAGCAGATGCTGAAAATTTGGTTTCAAGTGTTGAGATGGCAAAGTTTTTTGAAGAGCTTATAGAGGCTAAAATTTCACCAAAACTAGCCACTACTTGGCTTCTTGTAGAGCTTAACGGGCGATTAAAAAATGGCATTACTATTGAAACTAGCCCTGTTGGAAGTGCAAAGCTGGCACAGCTTTTAGCTCGCATTGAAGATGGGACTATAAGTGGCAAGGCTGCTAAGGATGTGTTAGATCATCTAATGCAAAATCCAAGCGAAAATGTAGATGATATTATCGAAAATCTAGGTTTAAAACAAGTTAGTGACGATGGTGCTATAGTGGCAATAATCGAGCAAATTTTAGCTACAAACGCTGATAAAGTAGCAGAATATAAAGCCGGAAAAGAGAAGATGTTTGGCTTTTTTGTAGGTCAGGTGATGAAAGAGGGTAGAGGTGCTTTTAATCCAGTGAAAGTAAATGAAATTTTAAAACAAAAATTAGGCTAAAAATGAAAATAGCAGTCATAGGTGCTGGTAAATGGGGTACGGCACTTTTTCATGCCATAAGAGAAAATCACGAGTGCGTAATAACATCAAGAACTCCAAGAGATATGCAGGATTTTGTTGGTTTAGATGAGGCTTTAAAGTGTGAATATTTAGTAAGTACTGTACCCACTCAAAGCGTAAGTGAGTGGCTTGTAAAAAATTTTAAATTTAAAAATCAAAAAATTTTAGTTGCAAGCAAGGGGATAGAAACTAGTACAAATCGCTTTTTAAATGAAATTTATGAGAATTTCTTACCATGTGAAAATTTAGCCTTTTTGTCTGGTCCAACATTTGCAAAAGAGGTTGAAAAAAAACTACCATGTGCACTTGTTGTAAGCTCAAAAGATATAAAACTTGCTAAAAAATTTGCTAGTTTTTTTCCAAATTTTATGAAAGCCTACGCTGATGATGATATTACAGGGGCTGAAATTTGCGGTGCTTACAAAAATGTTATAGCCATAGCTGGCGGTATTTGCGATGGACTTGGACTTGGCAACAATGCTCGTGCCAGCCTTATATCTCGTGGTCTTGTGGAGATGGCTAGATTTGGTAAATTTTTTGGAGCAAAAGATGATACATTTTTAGGTCTTAGTGGGGCAGGAGATCTTTTTTTGACAGCTTCATCCGTGCTTTCACGAAATTACAGAGTAGGCATGGGGCTTGCTAAAAATGAAAGTTTGGATAAAATTTTAGACGATCTTGGCGAAGTTGCTGAGGGCGTTCCTACTGCAAAGGCTATTTGCAATATAGCCAAAAAAAACAATATTTATACGCCTATTGCCGCTGAAGTTGCTGCGATGATAGATGGCAAAGATGTAAGTCAAAGTGTAAAAACACTACTGAGTAAAAAGTGATAATAATGATAAAAATTTTAATATTTTCCTTATTTATGTGTTTAAATCTAAGTGCCGCTGAGCCTACTTTGCGTGCTATGGTGGCGCAGATGGTTATGGTCGGTTTTAATGGTTCAAGTCTTAATGAAACTAGTGTAAAAGTGATGATTAGTGATGCAGGATACTCTCGTTTTGGAGGTGTAATGCTACTAGGGCGAAATATTAAAGATAAAGCAGGACTAAAAGCTCTTACTCTGGCCATTAAAAACAAAGCTCCAAATTTATTTATAGCTATCGATGAAGAGGGCGGTAAAGTAAGTCGCTTAGGTGGGCTTGGAGTTAAATTTATCAGCGCAAAAGAGGTTGGCGAAACGCTTGATATAAAGCAGGCGCACGAGCTTTATTTAAAGATGGGTAAAATTTTAAAAGAACTTGGCATAAATATGAACTTTGCTCCAGTTGTTGATCTTCATAGTGATGCTTCACCAATTATAGGCAAAAAAGAGCGTGCTTTTAGTGCAAATGGTGCAAAAGTAAGCCTTTATGCAAATACTTTTATAGATGCGATGGGTGCAAACGGTATCATTAGTGTTATGAAACATTTTCCAGGGCACGGCAACTCAGAAAGTGACTCACATAAAGATAAAAGTGTAGTAAAGCTTACTCGTGATGCACTTTTGCCTTATAGAGATGCTATCTCGCAGGGTAGGGCTTTGGCTATTATGAGCGGACATCTTTATGTAAGCAACTTAGATGACAAAAATCCAGCAACCCTTTCGCATATAACCATAAACTCACTTCTTAGAACGGAGCTTGGATTTGGTGGTGTTGTGATAAGTGATGATATGCTTATGAAGGGCGTTGGTACAGAGCCTTTGAAAGAGAAAATTTTTAAGTTTATAAACGCTGGCGGGGATATTTTGCTTTTTAGTGAATTTAATCTAGATGGTCGCAAGAGCGCAGAGCTAGTAAAGCAACATATCATAGACCTTGTAAATGAAAAACGAATAAGCAAAGAGCGTATAGAGACCTCATATAAGCGGATAATGAGCCTAAAAAAGCTGATAAAATAGTTTTATCAGCTAAATCCTAAAAAATCAACTATCTTGCCGTGAATTTGATCTTCCGTTTTGCTAGCATCTATAAAAAGTGTATCAAAGCTTTGACTTTGTAAAAATTTGTGCATATTTTCTTGTACCTTCAAAAGATACTCTAGTCCTCTGGCTTCTATTTTATCTTGTGTTTTTCGCTCAAAGAGCCTTTGTTTTACAAGTATTTTATTGGCGTAAAAAAATATAATTTTTTCTGGTAACACACCGTTTAAGGCAAATTCATTCATAGCCAAAAGTTCTTTTATGTTTAAGCTTTTATCGTTTGTTATGGCGTAAGATATACCAGAGACAAAACCTCGGTCGCTTAATATAAGCTTGTCTTTGTTTGGCATAATAAGCTTTTGCATGTGTTCGGCACGATCAGCTAAAAATAATAAAAGCTCGGCACGGCTTGAGAGAAAAAGATTGTTTTCAAGTAAAATTTGTCTTGCAAATTTGCCAAACTCACTTCCACCAGGCTCTTTTGTAACGATAGCATTTGGAAATTTTCTTGCTAAAAGTGAAATTTGCGTACTTTTGCCAACACCATCAATGCCCTCAAATAGCACATACATTAGTTTTTCTCGCTTAAAAATGGCAAAATTTCATGCGGAACTAGCTTACTAACATCGCCTTTATGATTTAAAACAGAACGGACGATAGAGCTTGATATGAAAGCATTTTTTAAACTTGGCATCAGATAAACTGTCTCAAATTCCTCCCAAAGTGCGGCATTTGCATAGCCAATTTGCAGTTCATACTCAAAGTCACTAACGGCACGAAGCCCACGAATGACTGTATTTATACTGCGCTCTTTAGCAAAATCAACAAGTAAATTATCAAATCTCTCGACACTTACACACGGTAAGTTTTGAACTGACATTTGTGCCATTTTAACGCGCATATCAGTATCAAACATTGGGTGCTTACTATCACTTTTTGCAACCGCAACGATAACTTTATCAAAGATCTTTATGGCTCTTTTTATAACATCAACATGCCCGTTTGTTATCGGGTCAAATGTCCCTGGATAGATACATGCTTTCATTGTATTTCCTGCCATCTTTTGTAAAATTTGTTTTTGATATTAGCCGCATCAAGCCACTTACCTATGATAAAATTTTCAATCTCATCTACGCTTTTTGAGTCCGCGTAGTAGCCTAAAACCGGTGGCGCTATCACTGCTCCGTAACTTGAAAGTTTTGCCATATGCTCTAAATTTAGTGTAGAAAATGGCATCTCTCTTACGCCAAGGATTAGACGCTGTCTTTGTTTTAGTGCAACGGCTGTGACCCTTGTAATAAGCGTATCGCTTATGCCTGAGGCTATTTTGCCAAGAGTGTTAATAGAGCAAGGAGTGATAAAAACAACATCACTCATAAATGAGCCAGATGATATCTGAGCCGATAAGTCGGTATTTTGATAAATTTTACCCTTAAAATCCAAAAGCGTATTATCCATACTTAATCCATTTTCAAGCAAAAAAACATCTTTTGCGCCATTGCTTACTATTAGATGTGTGTCACAAATCTCATCAAGCGCAAAAGCAAGCTTTATCCCAAGCCCTGTGCCACTTGCACCACTTATCCCAATAACCGCTTTCATCTTATTATAACCTCTTTTTTCGAGCTTACTGTTGCTTTGTAAATTTTGCCATCGTTTGTTTTTACGCTTATTAGCTCTCCTAAATTTCCACTCCCAAGAGCCGTAACTTCGGTTATGACACTTAGTGTGCCTTCATTTATGACTGCATTTAACTTATCGCCTTTATTTATCAAAGAAAGCTCGATAAAGTGGCGCTTTAAAAGTACCTCTCCAGGTTTTATATTTGCCCTTGAAACAAGTCGAGCAGTACTAAAGCTTAAGAGTGAACCGCGGTCAAATTTATTAAAATCAACAAAGTGCTTTGCATAATCAGTAGCCCCCAAAATGCTTTTTGGCTTTAGTTCATTTAACGCTATAAAAACTGGCATTTGTGCATCAAAACTATAAACAAAATAGACATTTTTAAGGCTAAAATCATTTTTTTCAAAAGCAGCCCTGAAGGTTCCTGTGGACTTTACATTTTCGCCTAGAAAAATTTCTTTAAATTTTAATCCACTTTCTAGTTGTGATTGTGGTTCAAACCTTATGCTTGATACATTAATACCCATAAATCTATCGCTAAGCTCTCTTAAAAACCTCTCTTGCAAGAAGTCCATCGCTGTACAATCTTTAACAAAGGCAACGCTCCCGCCACTTTTGTCAACAAAACTTTTAAAATTTGCAGTTAAAATCTCACTAAGCTTTGAGCTGTCTATTTTTGCAGCACGGCGATATAAAAGGTTTAAAATTTCGTTATCTTCGCCCTCAAAGCCAAATGTTTTTAGTGTAATAGCATCCTCTTTAACACAATACATAGCGTATATATTTACTGTATTTGCATATATATTAGTAGTAAAGATGAAAAAAAATGTGAGTAAAAATATGGAGCGGGAAACGAGATTCGAACTCGCGACCCCAACCTTGGCAAGGTTGTGCTCTACCCCTGAGCTATTCCCGCAACCAAATCGAAGTCCGCATTTTACCACTTTTTTTCTCATTTGTCAAGATATTTTTAAAATTTTTATCATGTTATCTTTTAAAAGTTCACTTTCGTGAGGTTGTGAAAGATATATGGCGTTACTTTTTATGATAGGAGTTATCATCCCTGAGCCAAATTTGTTACCATCTATGACCGAAATTTCCCCATTTTCATTGATATTGCAAAAGACTATATTGCTTCTGCCTTGTTTAAATTTTATATTTTCACGAATTTTGCCAGTTTGTATCTGAAGCGGTGTGTCAGAAATTAAAGGTAAAGCAAGCAACATAGCGCATAAAAATGCTGCCATAGGGTTTCCAGGTAAGATAAAAACTATTTTTTTATCTTTTGCAAATGCTTTGCAAGGACCACCAGGTCGTATATTTATATATTCAAATAGCTCTTCATAGCCAAGCTTGATAAGCGCGTCTTTCATATAGTCAGCCTCGCCTTTGCTGGCTCCACCAGAGCAAAAAATAACATCAAAATTTTGTGCATTTCTCAAGGCTTCTATCGTGTCTTGTAGTTTATCTTTTATGATGCCTTTATATGAAAAATTTAACCCCTTCTCTTTTAAAAGTGCGCCGATACCATAGGCATTTGCGTTATAAATTTCAAAATCATCAGCGCTTTGCCAAGGCTCTTTTAGCTCGTCACCACTTGAAAATATGGCGATACTTGGTTTTTTTAAAACGCTAATGTGAGAAATACCCTGTGAAGCTAAAAGCATGATGTGAGCAGCTCTTAGCTTTGTTTTAGCTTTTATCAAGAGTTCGCCAGCTTTTATCTCTTCCCCGCAAAAACGGTGCGCTTCGCCCTTTTTTAGCTTTTCGTTTGCATAAATTTTACCATCTTTTATAATGGCATCTTCAAGCCTGATGACAGTGTCCGCACCTTTTGGGAAAAGTGCCCCAGTCATTATTTTAACACACTGATTGCCACTTATGCTTAGTTGCTTTTTTTCTCCAGCAAATATACTATCAATTAGCTCATAGCCATCTTCTTTGTTGTCATATATCACAGCATAGCCATCAAGAGCTGAGTTGTCAAATGCTGGTAGATTTTTTATAGCCAAGATATCATCTGCTAAAATTTCACCCACAGCTACTTCTATCGGGACGATTTTACTAGCTTTTATGTTAAAATTTTGCCTTAAAATTTCTTTTGCTTGCTCAAATTCTACTTTCATTCGCTAAGCCTTGTTATATCAGCACCAAGTGCTTTAAATTTAAGCTCTAAATTCTCATATCCACGGTCAAGATGATAGATCCTGTGAACCCTTGTTTCACCTTTTGCCACAAGTGCAGCCAAAACAAGTGCAGAGCTAGCTCTTAGGTCTGTTGCCATAACATCAGTTGCGTTTAGCTCAAGACCTCCTTGGATATGCGCTATATGTCCATTTAATCCAATATCAGCGCCCATGCGGGCAAGCTCGCTTACATGCATAAAGCGATTTTCAAAAAGTCTCTCATCTATAGTGCTTACGCCTTGTGCTATTAAGGCAAGTGCCATAAATTGAGCCTGTGCATCAGTCGGAAAGCCAGGATATTCGGTTGTTACAATGTCACAAGGCTTTACTTTTTGTGCTGGCAGGATAGTTATCTTATCTTCTAAAATTTCAAAACCAAAGCCCATTTGCTCTAGCTTAGTTAGTATCGCGACTAGGTGGGCTGGATTTGATTTTGTGATAGTTATTTTTGAGTTTGTGATAGCTCCAGCGCAAAGATATGTTGCAGCCTCGATGCGGTCTGGTATCACGGTAAAGTCAGCTATATCAAGCAAAGATTTGGCACTTCCTTTTATCACAAGTTCATCTGTTGCGATGCCAGTTATCTCTATTCCAGCTGCTACTAAAATTTCACATAACTGAACGACTTCTGGCTCTTTTGCGACATTTATAAGATGTGTTGTTCCTTTTGCCAGAGCTGCTGCCATTATAATGTTTTCACTCCCAGTTACAGTTATCTTGTCAAAAACTATACGAGCACCCTTTAGCCCATCTGGAGCTGTTGCTACAACATAACCATCTTTTATCTCGATATTTGCGCCCATTTTCTCAAGTGCACTAAGATGTAGGTCTATGGGGCGCTGACCTATCGCGCATCCACCAGGAAGACTCACCTCGCAATGCCCAAACCGCGCCAGAAGCGGGCCTAGAACAAGTATGGAAGCTCTCATCTTTCTTACGATGTCATAGTTTGCCTTTGTTGAATGTATGGCGTTTGTATTTATTTTTAGTGAATTTGGAGTAAGAAATTCGCACTTTGCACCCAAATTTGTAAGTAATTGAACGAGTGTTTTTATATCAGCAACATTTGGGATATTGTCCAAAACAACTGTATTTTTTGCCAGTAAAGTTAGTGCTATAAGTGGTAAAGTAGCGTTTTTTGCGCCACTTATAGCAACTTCACCACTAAGCTTTGCTCCACCTTTTATTTTTAAATAATCCATCTTTAGCCTTATTAAATTTTTAAAGATTATACACATTTTTTGCTTAGATTTGCTTTTGTTTAATATTAACTTTGCTACAATAGCATAAAACCAACAATCGGAATTCCAATGAAAAATTTAATGTTTATTTCAGTTTCAGTAGCTTTTTTGCTTACAGGTTGCTCGTTTTTTAATGCTCCAAAACCAAATGTAGATGAGATTGGCGCTACTAAAATTTACCAAGAAAAGCCTGTTTTAGGGGATTTTGATGGCAAAGAAGCAAATGTTGCGCAAAATATGGTTTTAAATACAAATGATAAATTTTTACTTTCAAAATATGTAGGAAAAAAGACTGGTCATGACTGTTCAAGTTTTGTTTCTATTGTCAATAAAGATCACTTTAATTTATACTATGCTGAAAAAGATGTGATGAAATTTTATGATGCAAGTGGAAGAAAGTCAAAAGCGATTTTTAACCTTTACGAGAGTAAAAAGCTGATAAATTTTGATATGCCAACAGCTGGCGATTTGGTGTTTTTTGCAAACACTATGGGAAGCGGAATTAAAAAAAACAAAGATAAAAAAAATATCACACATGTAGGCATAGTAATGCAAGTTTTTGAAGATGCGACGATAGAATTTGTTCATTATACAAAAGGTAAAATTTATCGTGATTATATGAATTTAATAAAGAAAGACACCCATAAAGAGGGTGATAAAAACATAAATAGTTATGTTGTAAAGTGCAAAAAAAATAAAGCAACTTGTCTAGCGTCACATAGATTTGCAGGATATGGCAAGGTAAATCAAGATAAAATGCCTAAAAAAAGAGATTAAAATGTACTTTTTTGATGAGATATGGGATATTATAAACGAGAATGAAAAAGAGATAAAATTTCTGAAATTTGATAACTTTTATACAAAATTTAAAACAACAAAAAAGCAAAATTTTACTAGAGATATCAAGGCAAAGCCACTAACTAGACCGTGCTATGAGAAATTTTGTAAAGTTGTAGCCATGAAAGATATAAATAAAAAAATACCATCCCATCAAAAACAGCTAAATTTCTTACACAATATCGCACATATCGAGTTTTCTGCTATCGACATTGCCCTTGATGCAGCATATAGATTTGAGAATTTGCCTTACAATTATTATGCTGACTGGCTTGAAGTAGCACAAGATGAGATACACCATTTTAAGATGATAGAGAAACTTTTAGGAGAATACGGTGCAAAATACGGCGACTTTGAGGTGCATGATGGACTTTTTGTAGCACTTTGTAAAACCCAAGATAGTTTAAAAAAGCGTATGGCTCTTTTGCCAAGATATATGGAGGCAAATGGACTTGACGCAAACGCTCATATTATTAAAAAGCTAAGTCAAGAGGCTGGAAATGAAAAAATTTTAGACGCACTAAATGTCATTTTGGCTGAAGAAGTTAGTCATGTTAGTAAGGGCAATCGATGGTTTAGCTATGCTTGCGAGCTTGAAGGTACAAGCACTGATGAATATATAAATATCGTTCGAGAGCTTTATCCTAATGCCTTTGCTAGTGCTAGAGAACTAAATGAAGAGGCAAGGCTTAAGGCGGGCTTTAGTGCGGCAGAGCTTGAGGCTATAAAGTCTGTGGCAAGGGGGAGAAATGGGTAAAATTTACTTTATGCGGCATGCAAAAGCCGAAGAGAAAAAAGATAGCAAAAAAGACTTCACTCGCGAGCTTAGCAACCGAGGTAAAGGGGATTTAAAGCTTATGGCAAAGGTTTTAAAAGAGCTTAATGTTGGTGCAGATGCAGTTTTTTACAGCGAAGCAACAAGATGCGAGCAGAGTGCAAAAAAACTTTGTGAGATGATAAAAATTAAAAAAAAACCAAAGAGTGTAAAAAGCTTTTATAATGCTGGAAGTGAAGAAATTTTAGAGTTTGTAAGAAGTCTTGATGAGAGATTAAATGAAATTTTTATCATAGCTCACAACCCAGCTATAACAGAAATTTGTGAGCTTTTAAGCGACTCAGTGATTGGCAATATTCCAACAAGTGGTATTTTTGCACTTGAGTTTGAACAAGCATACAAAGAAGCAAACGAGGGATGTGCGAAAATTTTATTTTTTGAATACCCTAAAAAATATAAAAAATGAGCAACTTAGAAATTTTTAAGATAGGTATTGGACCAAGCTCATCTCATACTCTTGGACCTCTTATTGCGGCAAATAAATTTTGTGAAAATTTAGAACCTTATCTTGATAAAATTTCTCGTATAAAAGTTCAACTTTTTGGCTCGCTCTCGCTAACTGGAAGAGGGCATTTAAGTGATAAGGCTGTTATCTGGGGGCTTTGTGGATTAAGCGCAAGTGAGCTAAATGCAAATTTGCAAGAAGAGATCATAAGCTTAGCCTTAAGGCAAAATATAATAAAAATTTGTGGAAAAAAGCAGATAAGTTTTAACTACGATAACGATATTGTTTTTGAAGATAAATTTCTAAAATTACATGAAAATGGACTTATTTTTAGTGCTTTTGATAATCAAAGTGAAATTTTAAAAAAGACATTTTACTCCATTGGTGGTGGCTTTGTAATGAGCGAAGCAGAGCTTAGAAACTGCCTTTTAAGAAAAGAAGATGTTACAAAAAACGACTTAGCTTTAGTGCAAGTAAATAACGCTACTGATGCTGTGAAAATTTGCGAACAAAACGGCTGGGATTTAGCCGAGCTCTCTTTAAACTATGAGCTTCAGTTTCACTCGCTAGATACCATAAAAAGCTACTGCTCTAAAATTTGGGAAACTATGCAAGGCGTCTATGCCTCTGGAATAAATCCAAAAGAGCCAAATTTGCCAGGGATATTAAATTTACACCGACGCGCCAAAGGACTTTATGCGCGACTTTACGCAAATGATGATCCTATGGCTATAATAGACTATATCTCGCTTTATGCTATTGCTATTGCTGAAGAAAATGCAAGTGGCGCAAAGGTCGTAACTGCCCCAACAAATGGCGCTTGCGCCGTGATACCTGCTGTAATGCTCTATCTAAAAAACCACACACAAATTTTTAGCGAAGAAAAGGCGGTGAAATTTTTACTTACAGCTATGATGATAGGCTCATTTTATAAGAAAAATGCGAGCATAAGTGGTGCGGAGGCTGGCTGTCAGGCAGAAGTCGGCTCAGCTAGTTCAATGGCAGCTGGAGCGATGGCTACGATATATGGTGCAAATGCTAGCGTGGCGTGTAGTGCTGCTGAAGTAGCTATGGAACATCACTTGGGACTTACTTGCGATCCTGTAGGTGGACTTGTGCAAATTCCTTGTATTGAACGAAATGCTTTTGGAGCGATAAAAGCCATTGCTGCTGCTAGAATGGCGATTATTAGAAAAAGCACACCTAGAGTTGGGCTTGATGAAGTGATAAAAACAATGTACGAAACAGGCAAAGATATGAACTCAAAATACAAAGAGACTGCACTAGGAGGTCTTGCTATTAATGTTGGAAGTGTGTGTTAGCCTTAACTTGTGATATTAAAATTTAAAATTTTATAAAAAATCATCTAGAAATAGCTATAATAACAAAAACCAATCAAAGAGATAAAATGAGACCAAATATCGTTGTTATCGGTGCTGGCTATGCTGGTGTTTCTTTTTTAAAAAGTCTTGATGAAGCCTGTTTTAGGCTTGCAAATTTTACTATCATTAATAAAAATTCCTATCACTATCACTCCACTATGCTTCATAAGGTAGCAACCGCTGAAAAAAGCGGTAAGATCATGTTTGATCTGCGGGAATTTTTACATCCTGAGATAAAGATAGTTCAACAAGTAGTAACTGATATAGATGAGGCAAACCATAGGGTGATAACGGAATTTGGCGATTTTAGGTATGATTATTTGGTCGTGGCGGCTGGATTTGAGAAGGAGAGTTTTAACCTAAAGGGCATTGAAAATGCGATGTTTATCGACTCATATATCCAATCAGGAAAAATAGCAGAGCGTTTAAAGCTTAAATTTGATGAGGGTTTTGAGAGTAAAAAGGGTCTTAAAGTTGCAGTTTGCGGCGGTGGGCTTACTGGGATAGAGTTTGCTGCTAGTTGTGCGGATATGCTACGAAAAAAGTGTGAGTTTTACGGCGTTAGCAATGAGATGGCTAGTAAATTTAGCGTGCATCTGATAAGCTCTACGCCAAGACTTTTAACATTTTTTAGTGAAAAATTATCCCAAAAAACAGCCGATAAACTTACCGAAAAAGGTGTAAAAATTTTGCACTCCACTCGCATAGATAGCTTGCAAAATGGTAAAGTAGTGTTTCAAAACGGCAACACGCTAGATGCTGATATAATCATATGGAGTGCGGGTGTAAAGGGCGCTAGTATAGTAAGTGATAGCGATGTGGAAAATGAGCGCGGACGCGTAAAAGTCGATGATACACTAAAAGCGATAGGCAGCAAGCATCGCTATTATATCGGCGATGTGAGTGCGGTAAGTGATGGTAAAGGTGGCTTTTATCCGCCGACAGCTCAGATAGCGTGCGAGCAGGGTGAGTTTTTAGCTAGGCATTTTAAAGCTATGCTTTTTGGTGAAAAAACTGATGAGAAATTTCGCTTTAAAAGTAATGGTATGATATGCTCTATCGGACATAGTTACGCGACGGCGCAAGTTTTGGGGGTAGAACTTAGCGGATGGATACCGGCATTTTTAAAGACGATGGTTGAGAAAAAGTGGAATGCCAAGTTGCTTGGATTTAGGGAGATATTTTTATAAATTTTGCTTTATTAGATTTTTATAAGATAAAATTTACAAAAGCTTTTTGATATTTTAGTTTTTGTATCTAAAAAAGTCTTTTGTGCTTAAGCTCTCATCAAGGCTTACGCACTTATCGCTTTTATATATGCTCTTACATACTCATATCCAGAGTATATCGTAAGTGCGACAGCTATCCAAAGTAAAATTTCAGCGCCCCACCACTGCATGGTTAAAAACCCAATCGCTATCATTTGCGCGACGGTTTTTACTTTGCCAGCCATAGAGGCTGAAACTTCTACGCCATCACTTGCCATCACTACACGAAAACCTGTGATGAAAAATTCTCTTATAAGGATAAGATACACAGCCCATGGGCTAGCACGCTCTATCATCATAAGCCCTAAAAATGCCGCAAGTGTTAGCATTTTATCTGCTAGTGGGTCAAGCACTGCGCCAAGCTTTGTCTTTTGATTCCAAGCACGTGCGATGTAGCCATCAAAAAAATCAGTTACTGAGGCTATCACAAAGACAAGCCCAGCAAAATAGTTTATCCAGCTGATGTGAATCTCAGATGTTATGCGAGCTAAATCAACAAGGATAAAAAACATCACAGGCGCAAGAATGATACGAAAACCAGCAAGAGCATTTGGCAAATTTATCATTTTTTATCTTTTAATTTTTATTTAAATGTGGTTCCACCATCTATTATAAAGCTATGACCCGTGACCCAGCTTGCCTTAGATGAGCATAAAAATACACATGCACCAGCTAAGTCCTCAGGCTGTCCCATACGGTTTAAAGGACTTAATTTGGATGTATAATCGCGCACCTCTTCATAGTTTGTAAACGCTCTAAGAGCATCTGTTTCGATCGGTCCACCGCTTACTACATTTACGCGGATATTTTTTTCACCAAGCTCGGTAGCTGCGTAGCGCGCCATGGCTTCGACCGCCGCCTTTGCTGTACCGTGACCTGAATAGTTTTCGATATATACTAAATTCCCAGTCGAGCTTAGAGATATGATAGAGCCACCACCCACTTTTTCCATGCGCTTTGCAGCCTCTTGAGAGCCTACTACAAAGGCATTTACAGTTGCGGTAAAGATGTTGTTGATACCGCGTGGTTTTAGCTTCATAAATTTAGTGTATCCGCCAGCAACTGCTCGACCTGAGATTATGGCATTTGATATGAAAAAATCAACCCTATCAAAGTCCTCATCTATTTGAACAAAAAGCTCCTTATATGTCTCAGGCTCAAGAATATTTAGCGCATAGGCACGCGCTTTTATGCCATATATTTTTTCTAGCTCGCTGGCTTGAGTTTTTGCTAACTCTTCGTTTGAATTAAAGGTAAAAGCTATATTTGCTCCAAGCTTTGCAAACTCAAGCACAATGGCTCGACCTATACCTCTTGTTCCGCCGCTGATAACCAGCGTTTTACCTTTAAATTCACTTTGTAAATTATCCATTAAAATCCTTTTATCTCATATTTTTTTATTACATTTTCAATCTTTGCAAGATTTTCTTGACTTGGTTCGCAAAGTGGGAGACGATACTCAAGTGTTGGCGTAATCCCCGCTATAAACATAGCTGCTTTTATCGGTATAGGGTTGCTTTCGCAAAAGAGAATTTTGTTAATGTCATAAAGTCTGTCATTTATCGCTTTTGCTTCTTTAAATTTTCCATCTATGGCTAAATGACAAAGGTTTGCTATCTCATTTGGAAGTAGGTTTGAGGTTACGCTTATAACGCCTTTCCCTCCATTTGAAATGATAGGGTAGTTTATCGCATCTTCCCCGCTATAAACTAAAATTTCAGGTTCATGAGCGAGTATATCTACGCAACGATCGATATTTCCAGTAGCTTCTTTGATACCTATCACATTTGGACACTCTTTAAAAATTCTAATAGCCGTTTGAGGTAAAATATCTGAGCCCGTGCGACCTGGCACATTATAAAGCACGACAGGAATTTCAACGCTTGCTGCTAGTGCTTTATAGTGGCGATAAAGCCCTTCTTGCGTTGGTTTGTTGTAGTAAGGAGCTACTGAAAGTATACCGTGCGCGCCGTGACTTTGAGCAAACTGAGCGATACCGATAGCCTCATGAGTGGCGTTACTTCCAGCGCCAGCTAAGACTTTTGTATTAGTTCCTTTGCATGCCTCAACTGCTATTTCGATACAAATACGATGCTCATCGTGCGTTAGTGTGGCACTTTCCCCAGTTGTTCCAACTGGCACTACAACATCTATGCCATTTTTTATTTGGCGTTTTATCAGCTTTTCATAAGTTTGCTCATCTACTTTTCCATTTTTAAATGGTGTTATTAATGCTGTCATACCACCTTGTAAAATTTCGCTCATTGATCTTCCTTTTTGAGTATTATCGTCGTTGAATGTTTGTCTATAAAGTATTTTTTGGCTATCTCTTGAAGCATTTTAGAGTCTATGTTTTCGATATTTGCTTCAAATTCATAAAGAGGCTTTATGTCACCTCTTGCAAGATAACTTCCGTATAAATTTGCCACCCTAGTTGCACTTTCAAACGAATAGACAAAATCACTTTTTATTAAATTTTTAACACGCAAAACATCATCTTTTGCGATACTTTTTGACTTTAAATTTTTTATTATAGCTAAAATTTCTTTTTCAACATCAAGCGCATCTATACCTGGGTTACAAACCGCAAGAAATATAAATAAATTTTCATCAATGCTGTCAAGGTTGTAAGCATAAATTTGATTTACAAGCTGAAGTTCATCTATCAAGACTTGCTGCAAGATTGAGCTTTTACCACTGCTAAGATATTCGCTAATAGCATTTAGACCTATTTGATCTTTATGGTTAAATGGTGGGGTTTTATATGCTATGGCTAGCATTTGCGTTTGAGTATCTTTGTATATAATCGCTCTTTTCGCTCCGTCTTGGACTGGCTCGATACAGTGAAGTTTTGGCGGTTTTTTGCCATTTTTTATACCATCAAATTTCTTTTTTGCTATCTCAAAAGCCTCTTTTTTGCTTACATCTCCACTGATTAAAAGTATAGCATTTTGTGGCTGGTAGTAAGTTTGATGAAATTCACGAATATCTTCAATGCTCCAGTTTTCTATATCTTTTATAAAGCCAATAGGCGTCCAGTGATATGGATGATATATAAAAGCATGGTTAAAAAGCCTAAAATAAAGATAGCCGATTGGATTATTATCCGTGCGCCACCTTCGTTCTTCATGCACAACATCACGCTCAGGCTGAAATTCTTTGTCTTTTAGGTTTAAATTTTGCATAAGCTCAGCAAAAAGCTCAAGACCTTTTTCTAAATTTTGATTTGAACATTTTATGTAATAATGAGTATAGTCAAACCCAGTGCTGGCGTTATTTGTGCCACCAAAGCCTTTTACTATCTCATCAAATTCTCCAGCTTTTAAATTTTTGGTTGATTTAAAATTTAGATGCTCTAACATATGTGCGATACCACTTTTGCCCATCGTTTCATTTCTTGAACCAACCTTGTAAAATATATCAAGGCTTATAACTTTTGAGCCTTTATTTACCGGTAAGTGATAAATTTCAAGCCCATTTTTTAGTTTTATTTTGTTAAATTTTATCAATTGTATTCCTTATTTTTTAACATCTGCACCGATAGCTTCGCTTATATGAGCGTATCCGTCAGCTTTAAGAAGCTCTAAAATTCCGCTATTTATCTCTTTGCAAATCATCGGACCCTTAAATATAAAGCTAGTGAAAATTTGCACCAAACTAGCACCCATTTTTATACGATCATAAGCCTCTTTCGCATTGTCAATACCCCCGCAAGCTATAAGTGTTGTTTTGCCGTAAAGCTCGCTTGCAACGGCTTTAAATATCTCCCTTGATCTTTGTGTTATAACCTTTCCGCTAAGACCACCAAAGCTCTTTAAATTTGGTGAGCTAGAAAGTGTGTAGTCAATGCTTGTGTTTGAGATGATGATCCCATCTGCGCCACTAGAAACGGCATTTTGCGAAATTTCTATTGCTTTTTCATGACTTAAGTCTGGTGAAATTTTTAAAATAATAGGCTTTTTAGTTAGTGGCTTTATCCTGCTAAAAAGCTCTGTGATAAATTCATTTTCTTGTAAAGCACGCAAATTTGGTGTATTTGGCGACGAGATATTTACCACAAAAGCATCGCAAAGCTGGGCAAAGTCACGCACAAGAATTTCATAGTCATTTATGGCTTTTTCATTTGGTGTGATCTTGTTTTTGCCGATATTTGCCCAAAGCGGAATGACATTTGGGTGTATTTTACTTACACGCCGTTTTATCTCTTTGCTTCCGTCGTTATTAAACCCCATCGCATTTTGGATACTTTCTTCTTCAATAAGGCGAAAAAGGCGTGGTTTATCGTTGCCATATTGTGGCTTTGGTGTAAAAGTTCCAAATTCTAAATGCCCAAAACCAAGCGCAGTAAGACCAGAAAACATCGTGCCATTTTTGTCAAAGCCACCGCCGATACCAACTGGGTTATTGTAAATGCTTCCAAGTAAATTTTGCTGCAATCTTGCATCACTTACAACACATTTGTTTGCAACAAAACTAAGTGAACTTGGCAGAATCTTATCTATTGCCATCATGCTGTATTCTACGATTTTATGCGCAGCTTCTGGATCGAATTTAAAAAATATAGATTTTAAAGTAGTATAGTCAAACATCATACCCTCATTTAAGCCTAAAATGTTTATATTCTAGCACAAAGCGCCTTAAACTAAGGCTTTACCTTTAAGTTTTGCATAAATTTCGCAACTATTTTCAAGTTCGCTATCATTTCCAAATCCAACTATCTTTCCGCCATCTAAAACAGCTATTTTATCTGCATTTTGCACAGTTGTTAGGCGGTGAGCTATAATAAATATTATCTTTTTATGGCGCAAATTATTTATAGCACTTGTTATCTCTTTTTCACTTTCATTATCAAGTGCGCTTGTTGCTTCATCAAAGATAAGAATTTGTGGGTTTGAGTAAAGTGCCCTTGCTATTGCTATACGCTGACGCTGCCCACCTGAAAGATTTGTGCCAAACTCATTTAAAACGCTATTTATGCCATCATTCATGCCATTTACAAACTCATAAGCATTTGCCATTTTTAATGCGTCAATCACAGCATTTTCGTCAAATTCTCTACCATAAGCGACATTTTTTGCTATCGTATCATTAAAGATGTATATGCGCTGGCTTACAAAGCCGATATTTTTACGAAGCGAGGCTACTTTAAGCGTTTTTATGCTTTGCTCATTTATTAAAATTTCTCCACTTTTTGGCTCATAAAATCTCATAAGCAGATTCATTATAGATGTTTTTCCGCCACCACTTGAGCCTACGAGAGCTATGAGTTCAGACTCTTTTGCTCTTAAGTTTATACCTTTTAAAACATCATTTTTATCATCATAGCTTAGCCATATGTCTTTAAAATTTATACTTTTTATGGTATTTGTTATCTCGTTTGTACCATCAATTATTTCGCTTTGTTTATCAATTAACTCAAATGTTCTTTCGCTTGCAACCACAGCATCTTGTATCTTGCTATATATGCCAACTATACGCTTTATCGGAGTGTAAAGCATAAAAAGGGCTGTTAAGAATGAGAAAAATGCACCCATTGTAAGTCGGTCATCTATAACCTCTTTACCTCCTACGATGATAACTACCGCAACTCCGACAGAGCCTATCGTTTCCATAAGCGGACTAACTAGTTGCTCTATCTTTACACTTTTTAAATTTAGCTTAAAGAATTTATTATTTTCACCAATAAAACGCTTATGTTCATATCTTTGGGCGTTATTTGCCTTAATAATCTCTATATTTGTAAAAATTTCACTCAAAACTGAAGTGATATCTGATGTTTTTTCTTGCGAGGCCCTTGAGATTTTTTTCATCTTTTTTGCAAGCCGTGATATAGGATACACCGCTACTGGTAAGACAATAAGCGCAAAAAATGCGAGTCTTGGACTTTGATAAATGACAACTCCAAGAAGCCCTAGTACGGTTATAATCTCTCGAATAAGCTCTGGTATCATGTTTGAAACGATCGTTCTTATACGCTCTATGTCATTTATGCATCTGCTTATGAGCTCGCCAGTACGGTAGGTATTAAAAAATTTCATATCAAGCGAAAGTAAGTTTTGTATCATTTGCTCACGAAAACGCCTAACAGTATCTTGCCCAATATATGCGGTAAAATAAGCCTGCATATATGTTCCGATATTTTTTATCGCATAGATGACAATGATAGCGTAGGGCAAAAGATATAAAAGCTGCTCATTTTTTTCAACAAAAATTTTATTTAACACAGGTTCGACAAGATATGCGGTTGCAGCTGTACCAAGGCTTGCAAAAAGCATACCCGTGATGGCTAAGGCAAAGTAGGGGATATAATCTTTAAAATATGGGGCAAAGCGCTTTAAAACACCCTTTAAACCAAGCTGTTTCATCTATATATGCTCCCACATCGTACCATCTGGTGTATCCATGATGTTTATGCCCATTTGATTTAGCTTATTTCTAATGGCGTCACATTTGATAAAATTTCTCTCCTTTTTAGCTTCTTTTCGCTCCGCTATCATCGCTGTTATCCGCTCTCTTTGCTCATCACTTATGCCAAACTGAAAATACTCAAAACTATCTTGCAGGCCGATACCAAAAACATCATTTATAAAAGCAATGTTTGCTACTATTTCGCCTTTTGCGGCTTTATCTTTTGGGTTTACATCAAGTTTTTCATTTGAAAGCCTTATAAACTCATCAAGAGTAGCCAATGCTTTTGAGGTGTTTAAATCATCGCTTAAAGCGTCCAAGATTTCTTTTTTAAACTCTAAATTTAAGCTAGTTTTGCTAACCCCTAGCACTCTTTTTTTAAGGCGATAAAGCTTATCAAGTCGCTTTTTACTAGCCTCCAAATCAAGCTCAGAGTAGTTAAAATTTGCCCTATAATGGCTTGTAAGCAAGTAAAATCTAAGTGCTTCACCAGGATAAAGCAAAAGAGCATCTTTTACAAAAAAGCTATTTTGCAAGCTTTTACTCATTTTTTCGCCGTTTATTTGGATAAAGCCATTATGCATCCAGTATTTTGCTAAGGCTTTATGTTCGGCACATCTGCACTGTGCAGCTTCATTTTCATGATGTGGAAAGAGTAGATCAACTCCACCAGCATGGATGTCAATATTAAAATTTTCATCTCCATCAAAGTATTTTTTAATCATTGCAACACACTCAGAGTGCCAGCCTGGACGACCTTTGCCAAATGGGCTGTCGTAAAATTTATCATCAAATTTCCAAAGTACGAAGTCCTTTTTATCTCTCTTTTTTTCGTTTATATCAACCCTTGCGATGGTTTCAAGATCGGCATTTTTACCACTAATGCAAAGATACTGCTCATCTTTGCTCGTGTCAAAGTAAATACCATCATCAAGCTTGTAAGCTATATCTTTATCAAGTAAATTTTGTATATATTTTATCATCTCATCAACGCATTCAGTAGCTTTTGGCGAAATGTCTGGCTCAAGGACATTAAGGGCTTTCATGTCTGATTTATATCGCTTGATGTAAAAATCTGTTATACTCTCTAAACTTTCACCACTTTCGCTTATCTTTTTTAAAATTTTATCATCAATGTCTGTATAGTTGCGTACAAATTTTACCTTATAGCCAAGTGCTATGAGTGTTCGGCGAAGCATATCAAAACTTACTGCGCTTTTTGCATGTCCCAAATGCGCATCATCATATACTGTAGGACCACAAAGATAGATATTTGCCTCGCCATCTCGTATGGGCTTAAAATTTAGCTTTTCTTTTTTAACGCTATCATAAATTTGCATAAATAACTTCCTTTAATATCATTAAAACAACAGTAAAAACCACGCATGATGATATAATTAGCATGAGTTTTTTAAGTTCGATTATATCTAAAAATTTTCTCCAACCAAAAGCATTGATAAAAAGTCCAAGTTGCAAAAAGCCACCAAGTGAGCTTGCAAGTGCCAAACCAACAGCTCCAAGAGGCTGCATTAACATCACAGCTAAAGCTAAATTTACAACAAGGCAGATGATGGAAATTTTAGCTGCTTTTTTTTGTTGCATTTTGGCATAAAGCCAAAGCGAGAAAATTTTTGCTAGCCCAAAAGGAGCTAGCCCAACCATGTATGCAGATAAGACAGCGGCACACTCTATGGTATTTTGATGAGTAAAATTTCCACGCTCAAATAGCAGCCAAATAACTGGCTCTGCCAAAATAACTCCGCCAATAGTAGCTAGGCTTAATGTAAAAAGTAGCAGATAAAAGCTCTTTTTTGTCCAAAACATAGCATTTTGCTCATCGTTTGCTTTTAACAGCTTTGTTATTTTTGGAAAAAGTGCTTGTGAGAGAGCTATGGCAAAAACAGCAAGTGGAAGCTGGAAAATTCTGTTCGCATAAAAAAGATAACTGATACTTCCAGTTACTAAAAAGCTAGCTAGCCAAGTATCCATAAAAGCGCTTATTTGCATAGCGGAAGAGCCTATAAGTCCGTGATAAAAGTTAGAAAAAAAGCCCTTTATGTTATCTCTTTTTTTTGTAGCATAGCCTTTAAGCCCTCCAAAGAAAATTTTGCCAGCACCAGTTTTTTGCATAGCGATGATATGCACTAAAACTTGTAGTATTCCCCCGCTAATAACTCCGTAACTAAGATAAAATGCTACACTTTTTTCATCTTTGCCATAAGCTAGCAATAGCGCAATAATCATTGCTAAATTTAAAAGAGCCGTAGAAAACGCCGTCGTAGCAAAGTGCCCTTTATACTGAAGTAAGGATGCCATAAATGTAACTATATAAACTAGCCCAAGATAGTAAAAGTTGATATTTACAAGAGGTATGGCGGCACTTATCGCCTCATCGCTTAGTCCGCTTGCGATAATTTTTATAAAAAATCCAGTGAAAATATTTACAAAAAGTGTCAAAATCCCTATAAAAAAAAGAAATTTTATAAAAATTTCTGCACTAAAAATACTTTTGTATCTTGCTTTTGCAAAATTTGGTAAAAAGGCTTGCGCAAATGCCCCCTCTCCAAATATACGGCGAAAAAGGTTTGGAATTTTAAAAGCTATGAAAAATAGATCGCTATAAATACCGGCCCCAAGAACCAAGGCTGTCAAAATGTCTCTTGCAAGCCCTAAAATACGAGAAATCATAATGCCAGCTGAATTTGAAAAAAAGCCTTTTACAAACATAAACCTACCTAAAATTTTAAAAGCACAATAGTAACAAAAAAAGCTTTAAATCACGCATAACCAAAGTTTAATAAAATTTTAGAGATAATATCACACTAAAAATTTATCTTTGGATGGAAATTTGAGCGAAGAAACACAAGAGATAATCTATTTTTCACCTATTCAAGCCGATACAAAAACACCACTTGCTGATATAGCTAGTATCGCTCAGTCGCAAGAGATTGACCCGCAGTTTGTTGATTATAGACTACTTGATGTAGTAACAAGCTACACAGATAGCGAGCATAACGAGCCTGTAACTCTTATGTCAAAAGAGCTTGATATTTTTGATGATACGGCATTTTTTATAGATGAGAGTTTAAATATCGAGCAAAGCTATCATGTTGAATACTTTGATATACGCCAAGCACCACAAAACCAACTACCCAAAATAAGCATAGGGGCAAACTCAAGTCTAACAAAAGTTATCGCCAAAATTCACGCATCAAAAGACATTAAACATGTCAGTGGTTATGAAAATTTGCTCTATGACTATATCGCAAAACAGCTAATAAAGGCAAAAATTCTAGTTGGCATAAGAGAAGACGAGCTAAGAAAAAATTTAACAAAGATAGCTTCTATTTTACGCATAAAAGAGATGATAGATCATGATATCACCCTTACAGTAACAACTGGTGCTCAAGCACACAAGCCAACCGATGCGCAGATGATATTTCACTATAAAAACAATACAAACAATATCCAAAATGATAAGATAAATCACGCTAGCCGTGGCTTTTTGCAAGGTGTTGTGGCTGGCGATGTGATAATGGAGTGCATAAAGCCAAAAAATGGCAGAAATGGCAGAAATGTTCGTGGCGAGTTTATAAAGATGCCTGAACCAAAAGATAACGAATTTAAAGATATAAATGTAAATGCCGAAAATATCGATAAAATAGAAGATGACACAAGTATAAAATTTATCGCTAAAAAGCCAGGTTTTGTAAGTGATAAGGGTGGAGTTTATGATATCGGAGAGCATCTTGAGGTAAATGAGATAAATTTTCGTGACACAGGCTCAGTTCAAACTTCAATCGATGCAAATGTTTCACTATTTATAAAAGAGGATGATGTTTTTAAAGACGCTATTGGAACAGGTGTTATAGTCGAGGCAAAAGAGGTGAATGTCCGTGGAAATATCGCTGCAAATGCGCAAGTCATAGCAGATGATGTGGTTATTGGCGGACAGACTCATGGCAAGGCAAAGATAAAGTCACGCACGGCAAATATCGCAGTTCACATAGGTACAGTAGAAGCCGATGATGTGAGCATAGATAGGCTTGAAGGCGGAACTGTTATAGCTAAAAAAGCAAGGATAAACTCAGTAGTGGGTGGATCAATAACAGCTGAGGAGATCATCATAGAGACACTTGGCTCAAACTGCACGATGACTGCCGCAAGACTTATAGATGTAAAATATCTGCGAGGCATGAATAATAGATTTATAATAGACACTAGTAAGATGCGAGACCAAGCAGATAAAATTCCTCTCCAGCTCGAGCTTATAAAAAAGCTTGAAGAGCAGATAGATAAAATTCCTAAAAAGCTTGAAACAAAAAAGATGATAATAGACGAAAACAAAGGCTCTATAAATCTCATTAAAGCAAAGGTGGAAGAGCTTCAAAATGCAAAGATAGTTCCGCCTGTAACATTTATGAAAAAACTAAAAGAATATCAGCAGCTAGTTAATGACTACAACGCACTTTTGCATGAATTTAAGACAAAAAAAGCCGAGCACAAGGGGCTAAAAGATGAGCTTGATGTTATGCAAAATGGTATATTTGCAGCAAAAGTAATAAATAGAAGCAACTGGCTTGAGTTAAATGAGATAAAATTTATAGTCATCGACCCTCCAACAGAGGTTTCATATATCACAAGGCAAAATGAGATGATTCGCATAATGACACTAACAAGAGATGGCGATAAATTTAGCATTAAAAAAGACAACAATATAGGCTTGTTACAATAAGGAAGGATATGATAAAAGCTATTGAAGGTATTATAACTAAAAAAGAGCCCGCATTTGTGGTACTAAAGACAGTGAGTGGCGTTAGCTATGGCGTTTTTATCTCACTTTTTTGCTCTGCAAAGCTTGAAACTGGGGCAAAAACTGAACTAAATATAACGCAAATCATTAGAGAAGATGCAAATTTGCTTTATGGCTTTTTAGATATTTCTGAGCAAAAGATGTTTGAAATGCTTATAAAACTAAGCGGTATAGGTGCTAGTACGGCGATGGCAGTTTGCTCTAGTCTTTCCGCAAATGCTTTTACAAATGCGGTTTTAAACGGCGATGCTGACACTATAAAACAAGTCCCAGGTATCGGACCAAAGACTGCTAGACGCATTATCGCTGAGTTAAGTGATGCTAAGCTTGTAGGCGATGAAAGTGTGCCAAGCTATCAAAATGAAGCGCTTTTAGCACTTGAAGCACTTGGTTTTAAACGAGAAAAGATAGTTAAAATTTTACCTGAATGCAAAAGCCAAACTACTGGTGAGCTTGTAAAAGAAGCTCTAAAAAAACTAGGATAAAAGGATATTTATGAAAAAATTTGGTGTTATTTTTGGCGCAAAAAGCTACGAGCATGAGATAAGCATAGTAAGTGCTATCGTGCTTAAAAATGTATTAAAAGCGCCGCTTGAGTTTGTATTTTGCAGCGCTGATAGAAATTTTTATCTTATAGATCCCAAAGATATGCGTGCAAATTTTTTCAGCTCTGGTGAATATAAAAAATGTAAAAATTTAATCCTTAGCAATGGAGGATTTAGTATCCAGTCGCTTTTTGGTGCAAAATTTTTAGATGTAGATGTATATATAAATTTAGTTCACGGCATGGATGGCGAAGATGGAAAGATGGCTGCTTTACTTGATTTTTTCGGTGTTAGCTACATTGGACCAAGACTTGAAGCAAGTGCCATGAGCTACAGCAAGAGCCTAACAAAACTTTTAGCCCAAAAAGCAGGCGTGAGAACGCTAGAGTATGAAGTTATAAGACGCGGTGATAGTATAAAATCTGCTTATCCGGTTATTTTAAAACCAAGTCATCTTGGCAGTAGTATCGGCATTAGCATAGTAAAAGATGACGCCGAGCTTGAGTATGCGCTTGATGTGGGCTTTGAATTTGATGATGAAATTTTGGTTGAGCCATTTGTAAGTGCGATAAGAGAATTTAACATTGCGGGCTGTAAGGTGGGCGGTAAGTTTATCTTTTCGATGATAGAGGAGCCAAAAAAGAAAGAGTACCTTGATTATGAACAAAAATATATGAGCTTTTCAAACGAGACGAAGATAACAGAGGCTGAAATTTCAGACAAACTTGAAAAAAACCTAAAAGATGCATTTAAAAAGATATATTCACAAGGTTTTGATGGAGCGCTTATACGATGTGACTTTTTTGCCTTTAATGAAGAGGTTTATCTAAATGAGATAAACCCAAATCCAGGAAGTCTTGCAAATTATCTGTTTGAAGACTTTACAGCTGTCATTGAAGCGCTTGCGGATTCGCTTGTAAAGGAGCGAGATATTAAGGTTGATTATAAATTTATTAACTCTATCACACACTCAAAGGGCGGTAAAATATAGCCTATAAGCAGTTTATAACCAAAAATACGCTAAATTTTGCATAAAATTTTACATAAAGAGAGCAAATGACAACATTTAGCAAAGATGAAGTTTTTACAGCAACTGAGGTTGTGCGAAATTTCAGTGCAATACTTGGAAAGATAAGCAAAGCTGAGTTAAAGCGTGCAGTCATCGTCAAAAACAATAAATTTGAAGCCGTCCTTTTGAGTATGAGCGAGTATGAGCGATTGCAAGAGGCGGTTGAAATTTTAAAGAATTTTTACACATCAAACAAAAGAGATAGTAATGGCGAGTAAAGAGATAAAATACGGCTTAAAAACATATAAAATCAGCTACGAAATACTCAACCAAAACCACGAAAATACTATACTTTTTTTGCACGGTTGGGGGGCAAATAAAGAGATAATGAAAAAGGCATTTGGCGAGCATTTTAATGGGTACAAACATATCTATGTTGATATGCCCGGCTTTGGAACTAGTGACATTTTTACCCCTCTTAATACGAGTGATTATGCAAAGATACTTAAACGCTTTATTCAAACCCTGCCAAAAGAGCCAGAGATTATAGTCGGACATAGTTTTGGTGGCAAGGTCGCTACTCTTTTGGAGCCAAAAAATATTGTGCTTCTTAGCTCGGCTGGAATTTTAGTCAAAAAGCGTCTTTTGGTGCGTCTTAAGATCGCTATTTTTAAATTTTTTAAGCTTTTTGGTTTTGGCAAATTTTATAAAGTATTTGCCACAAAAGATGTTAGCGGAATGAGCAGAACGATGTATGAAACGCTAAAAAATGTCGTAAATGAAGACTTTAGTTCAAAATTTAGCCACCTTCGTTCAAAGGCATTTATATTTTGGGGACAAAATGACAAGGCTACTCCGCTTAAAAGTGGAGAAAAGATGCACCAGCTTATAAAAGATAGTAAATTTTATCCATTAAATGGCGACCATTTTTTCTTCTTGTTGCATGCAAAATTTATAAGCGATAGTGTTTTGTCTGAATTAAATGAAACTAAAAGCCAAAATTTAGCACCAAATAGTGATGATCTAGATGAAATTTCTGGCATTGAGATGGTTGGAGGGCAAGATGAGTGAGACTTTTTTAACTATCTTCTACACATTTTCAACGGCATTTTTTACACTTGCGCTAAGTTTTTACATAATAACTTGTTTTCAATGGTTTTCTTATAAACTAGAGCGTGTTATTTTTCATTTTACAAGACCGCTTTGGCATGTTGTTTTTGTTGTTATCCCGCTTGTGCTTTTTTACACAACTGGCAGATGGTTTTTTATCTATTTTTATTTTGCATATTTAACATGTATCTACTTTTGGCATAAAAAGCTTGATAAAAAACTGGTTTTTACGGCAAGAATAAAGCGTTTTTTTATATTTTTGATAGTCGCTATCTGTGTGCAAATTTTATTTGCCTTTTTAAGTGAAAATAAAAAAATAGAACCTGTTTTGCCTATCGTGGTGAGTCTTTTGATAAGTCATTTTTTTGAAAAAATTAATGCTTTAAATTTTAGAAAAAAAGCTGATAAAAAACTTGCAAATTTGCCTAATTTAAAAATAGTTTTGATAACCGCAAGTTATGGCAAAACAAGCATAAAAAACTTCCTTTATGAGCTTTTAAAGGATGATTTTGTAACGCACAAAACACCAAGAAGCGTAAATACGCTAGTTGGACTTATAAAAGATGTAAATGAAAACTTAAATGAAAAAACTCAGATCTACATCGCAGAAGCCGGTGCAAGACTGAGTGGCGATATAGCCCAAATTTCGGCCTTTTTAAATCCACATATAGTAGTCATAGGGCAGATAGGCGAGCAGCATATAGAGTACTTTAAAACCATAGAAAATATCCGTACTACAAAGCTTGAAGCACTTTGCAGCAAACGACTTGAGATGGCTTTTTTGCATAGCTCGACACTAAAAGAGCAGGATAAAAATATTTTAATTTATGATAAAAATTTAAAAGATATCAACGCAACTCTTGATGGTATAAATTTTACACTTAATGAAAAACATTACTTTACTCCACTTCTTGGGGAGTTTAACGCCATAAATTTAGCCGCATGTATCGGCGTGGCAAGATATCTTGGTGCTAAAGAAGAGAATATAAGCAAGGTGCTTTTTGGGCTTAAAAATGTTGAGCATAGACTTCAGCGTATAGATGCTGGTGGAAAGATAATAATAGATGATAGTTTTAACGGCAATTTTGCTGGCATGAGTGCAAGCTATGAGCTTGTAAGAAGCTATGCTGGTAGAAAAGTACTTATAACTCCAGGGATAGTAGAGTCAACCCAAGAAGAAAATGAAAATCTTTCTCGCGTTATAAATGAGATATTTGACATCGTCATGATATCAAGTCCACTAAATGCTAGAGCGTTGTTAAAACATTTAAATAAACCGGAGATCATCATCATAAAGGATAAAACTCAGATGACACAAATTTTAGCTCAAAATACCAGAAGTGGCGACTTGATACTATTTTCAAACGACGCACCGAGCTTTATGTAATGAAAAAAATTATATTTTTTATAGTAGCTGTTTTTGCATTTAGTTTTGATATAGATGATCTTAATAAAGGCATCTATGCTCTTAAGAATGGAAATTTTGAACAGGGTTTTGAGATATTTTTTGCTGGATGTGAGGCTGGTGATACACTTGCGTGCGAAGAACTTGGATATATGTATATAAATAACGAAGTTAGTGAGAAAATTGACACACGCCTAGTTGAAATTCCTTCAACTCAGCTAGGTATAAGATACCTTGTCAAAAGCTGCTCACTAGGATATTTAAATGGATGTAGTAGCATTTTAGATCTTGCAAAAGAGGTGCAAATCCCAAATGAAGTTCTAAAAACAGCAAAAGACAAATATGATGAGCTTGCAGTTGAGTTTGTAGGTGACTTAAACGCTACTATCGGCGAATAAACTCAGACAAAATAGCCTGATTTACTCTCCTAAAACCAATCGCTTAGTCTCTCTAGCTATCTCTAGCTCTTCATTTGTTGGTATAACAAATGTTTTTATCTTTGCATCCAGCAAGTCTAAGCAGCGTTCCCCTTTAAGGCTTGTGTCAAAATTTTTATCCCTATCTACACTTAGCCCTATATGAGCTAGCTCATTTGTTATCTTTTGACGCGTATTTGGTGCATTTTCGCCAATACCACCAGTAAATATAACAGCATCAACTCGTCCAAGCACAGCATAGTATGCTCCGATATATTTTTTTACTCGGTAACAAAACATCTCATAAGCAAGTCTTGCCCTCTCATTATCTTTCATTTTTGCTACAACATCTCTCATATCAGATGAGCCACAAATCCCTAAGAGTCCGCTTTGTTTATTTAAAAATGCATCTATCTCATCCCACTTTAACACACCAGCATTTAGTAAAAATACAAGTGCTGCTGGGTCTATATCTCCGCTTCGTGTGCCCATTATAAGTCCTTCAAGCGGACTTAGCCCCATTGAAGTATCCACACTTTTTCCATTTTCGACAGCACATACACTTGCACCGTTACCAAGATGTAAAGAGATGGCATTAAAATTATCAAAATTTATACCCATAAGTTCGCTCGCTCTTTTACAAACATACTTATGAGAAGTGCCATGAAAGCCGTATTTTCGTATATGATGTTCCTTGCAGATGTCATAAGGTAAAGCATATCTGTAGGCATATTCTGGCATGCTTTGATGAAATACAGTATCAAAAACAGCAACATGTGGTACATTTTTGCTACTTTGCATGGCGTTTTTTATACCTGCGATATGACCTGGATTATGTAGTGGTGCCAGGGGGCTAATACGCTCAAGCTCTCTTATAACTGCATC
Source organism: Campylobacter australis (assembly GCF_050586305.1). NCBI lineage: Bacteria > Pseudomonadati > Campylobacterota > Epsilonproteobacteria > Campylobacterales > Campylobacteraceae > Campylobacter > Campylobacter australis. Next base: position 118,063 of record NZ_JAXUAA010000002.1, read on the forward strand.
ATCTATCAAAACAGAACAAGAAAAACTCTCTCCTCCGTGAACTATGCGATGTCCTATGCCGTCAAGCTCTGCTAGGTCGTGCAAGGTGTTTGATTCATGCAAAAGTTCATTCATTGCATCAAGTCCAGCATGATGGTTTGGTATAGGTAAAAATTTCTCATAAATCTTACCATCTGCTTTTAATATAGCATGAGAGTCACCAAGTCCGATTTGCTCGATAAGACCACTTGCGATACTTTGCTCGCTATCCATTAAAAAAAGCTGAAATTTTATAGAGCTTGAACCTGAATTTAGAACCAAAATTTTCATTAGTTTTCTCCTGCTTGTATCGCTGTTATTAGTATTGTATTTATTATATCTTGTACGGTTGCTCCGCGACTAAGGTCATTAACTGGTGCGTTTAAGCCCTGAAGCACGGGACCAACAGCTAGTGCATTTGCGCATTTTTGAACTGCTTTGTAGCAGATATTTGCACTATTTAAATCAGGAAATACAAAGACATTTGCACTACCTGCTATGCTTGAACCAGGAGCTTTTTTGTCGGCAGTATCTAAATTTGTTGCTGCGTCATATTGCAAAGGACCATCTGCGTTTAGCCAGCTCTCGTTTTCATTTATTATCTTTGTTGCTAGCCTTACTGTCTCTACACTTTCGCCAGCTCCGCTCTCTTTAGTCGAGTAGCTAAGAAGAGCCACACTAGGTATGATGCCAAAATTTTTTGCGCTTTTTGCAGATAAAACGGCAGTTTGTGCCAGTGTATTAGCATCAGGTTTTGGAGTCACGGCGCAGTCAGCATAAAGTAAAATTTCTTCATCCAAAGCCATGAAAAATAGTCCAGAGACTGTACTTATACCAGGCTTTGTTTTTATAAGTTGAAGTGCAGGGCGTATTGTATCTGCGGTAGTTCCTACGGCACCACTTACCATACCATCCACAAGCGCGTTTTTAACACACATCGTAGCAAAATAGTTACGATCTTTAGATAAAATTTGCGCTTGTTCGTAGCTTAGATTCTTTGCTTTTCTTGCTTCAAAAATTTGCTCGGCAAACTTTGATGTAAGCTCGCTTGTTTGAGGATCTAAAATTTCCACATTTTCTAAGTCTAGTCCAAGCTCATAAGCTCTTTTTTTTGTATCGCTTGTATTGCCAAGAAGAGTAAGTTTAGCTAAATTTTTAGCAGAAATTTCAGCTGCAGCACGCAAAATTCTCTCATCTTCGCTCTCTGGAAGTATGATATGTTTTTTTAGTTTTTTCGCGAGTTTTGCTAGATTGTATTCAAATTTTATTTTTGTTGTGATGTTTTGCTCGACTTTTAAAATTTCATCAAGATCATCTGTGATAAGTAGTCTTGAGCCTGAGTTTATAACCCTTAATTCATTTAAATTTTCATCGGCAAAGATAGGGCAGTTTAGCTCTTTTGCAAGCATTAAATTTGTCTCATTTGTGCCAAGAAATTTAAACTTACTGCCAATCACTATTATAAAATCATACTCTCTTTTAAGCATTTCAAATTTATCTATAAGCTTTAAAATTTCTTGTTTTTTGGATGTCAGATAAGCGTTTTCATCTATTTTTATCTCAAAGGTGGTAAAATTTTTAAATTTTAAAGCAACTTTTTCTTTTAAATTTGCTAAATTTAGTGATGATATCAGATAAAAAGAGTTCATCTACTACCTTTTTTGGAACTTTTTTTGCTTGATTTTAGCATAAAATCTTTATACTAAGGCAATTTATGAAAATTAATTACCTAATATTAGGCGGCACTTTAATCATTTTTACGGCTTGTACACCCAGTGTCGATCCCCATATAGACATGAAAGCTCCAGTGTATGTCGATCAGCTTCCAGCAAAAGATATTTCAAAAAGTTCAAATCAAGGCAGTCTTTATGGGCGTGGTAAAGACCCACTATTTTCAGATAGAAAGGCAATGAATGTTAATGATATCGTAACAATAATCATCACAGAGACGGCTTCGCAAACCTCAAGTGGTAATAAAAAAACCAACAGAGATAGTACAACCTCTCTTGGTGGTGGTGTTTTTACAGCTAGCGGACCCGGGCTTTCAAAGATTGCTGACCAGCTAAATAAATTTGGCAATATCGGTTTTAAAGCTGGTGGAGGAAATGAGTTTGAGGGCGGTGGCTCAGTAAGCAGAAGTGAGCGTTTTACAACCACTATTTCAGCTCGTATAGTTAAAATTTTAAATAATGGCAACTATTTTATAGAGGGCTCTCGAGAAATTTTGGTAAATGGAGAAAAGCAGATTATTCAAATTAGTGGTGTTATCCGCCCTTATGACATCTCGCAACGCAATGAGATTAACTCAAAATATATCGCTGATGCAAAAATTTTGTATAAAACTGAAGGTGATCTTGATAAGTCTACCAAAAAGCCATGGGGTACTCGCATAATGGAGACTATTTGGCCTTTCTAATTGTAAAATAGGATAATGTATGGATGTTTGTAAAATTATGAGCGTTTTAAAAGCTAGTGGATAAGAGTAGTCTTTGTATAGGATGCATTTTAGGGTATAAGATTTATGGATTGATACTTTTACAGAGCAAGACAATCAATCATTGATAAGGCACAAGAAATCGGTTTAGAATTTTATCACGGTTATTTGTTTTTTAATGGTGATAGAATTTACTGCATTTTTGGCATAATAAGATTTGTGATTAAAATTTATAAAAAACAACATTTTAAATTCCCAGTTAAAAAACTAGGAATTTAAAATTTAAGCCAGCTTTTGTCCTATAGCGCTAGCTTTTATTTCTCGTATCTCATAAAAAAGATAGTAATATATCATATTATCAGTTTCAAGGCTTTTATCACCAAAAACTGGTTTTATCATATTTAAAAACTTATCTGAAATTCCAGCTATCTCAACTAGCAAAAGTTCATCTTTGCGGCTTTTTGCAACCTTAACACAATTTGCAAAAAAAGTAAAAATAGTCTTAAAGTCTTTCAATATGACATTTGATATGATTTTAGACTCTATTTTTATCACTTTTTCAAGTCGCTTTTTAAGCGCTACAAGTTCGTTAAGCACCTTTTTTATATTTACTCGAACTGTATTATCGTGTTTTATAAAGCGATATTTATCTGCTTTTATAGAGTTGCCATACTCTGTGACTAAAATTCCTATCGTATCTTCGATGGTCTTTAAGCTTTTTTGTAGTTTTATGTTTGATTCTGGGCTAATGCCACTTTTTTTGATTTTGTGATCAATGGAAAACTGAACTTGCTCAAGATATAAGCTGATATTTTCATAATAGTCGCTGGTATTAAAAACATTTTTAAAAAAAGTTCCCTCATCGGCAGTGTTTCGTATTTTTTCTTTTGTTTTATCGATTGTTGAGTTAAATTCAAAAACATCCATGCAAGGTTCAAGTTCTTTTGCTAAAAGCTCTTCATCTCTTTCAAAAGCCACAAGCATCTCGTTAACTTTTTCAATCTGAATTTTTATATTTTTAAAATCCATTTTTTGCTTTCCGTAAATTTTTAGCTGATTTTACTATTTAAAATTTAAAAATCTTATAAAAGTTGAATTTTTGTCTTTAATTTTGTAAATTATAAAAGAGTGGTGCGCCCGAGAGAATTCGAATCTCTGACCTTTTGAACCGCAATCAAATGCTCTATCCAGCTGAGCTACGAGCGCACTATAAAAAAGAAATGTGATTATAGTCAAAGTTTCCTTAAAAAAAGCATATATGACTAAATTTATAAAAAATTTGGCGAAAATTTGCTAAATTTGTCTAAAATTTTTAAAGGATGAAGTAAAATGAATGATTTTTTTGATAGCCTAAAAGAGATAAAAAAAGAGCTTGTAAAAGGGCAAAGCGATGAAAAAAAGCCAACAAAACCAACACAAAAAGATAGCATAAGTAAAGAGGAGGTTGTTGCAAAAAAAGAGCAGCAGCTAGCACAGGAGTTTTTAAACTATATAAAACATAGCGATGTTAGAAAATTTTAGATGAAAAGCTTATTTTTTTTGGTATTGCTGGTGCTTGGTGGGCTTTATTTTTACTCATGGTATTTTTTTATTACTATTTTTGTACTTTCATTTTTAGTATTTTTCCATGAACTAGGGCATTTTTTGGTGGCAAGAGTACTTGGGGTTTGCGTACATACTTTTAGTATCGGTTTTGGAGAAAAACTACTTAAAAAGCGTATCGGGGCAACAGAGTATGCTATATCTGCTATACCGCTTGGTGGCTATGTTCAATTAAAAGGACAAGATGATACAGATCCAAAAAATAAAAACCTAGATCCAGATAGCTACAACTCACTAAGTCCGCTTGGGCGTATAGCCATACTATTTGCAGGACCAGCGTTTAACTTTATTTTGGCATTTTTTATATTTATCATGCTTGGATATATGGGAGTTGAAAAGCTTGCGCCAACTGTTGGAAACGTGATTGATGGCTCGGCTGCTATGGATGCTACAATACAAAAAATGGATAAAATTTTAGCCATAAATGATACAAAGATAACTGAATGGGAAGACATCAAAAAAAATGTTACCACCAATCAAATGAGTATAAGCATAGACAGAAATGGAACACTCATGCAAATTTTACTCACACCAAGGATTAGCGAGACAAAGAGTATTTTTGGCGAAAGCGAGCAGCGAGCACTCATAGGCATAGTCCCTAGTGGCGATGTCGTAAAGGTTAGTTATGGTGGGCTTGATGCTGTTTCATACGCATTTGATGAGACCATAAAAGCATCAAAGCTTATATTTTTAGGTATCGGCAAGCTCATAGAAGGTGTAGTGCCCATAAAAGAGGTGGGTGGTATCGTTCAGATAACTGACATAACAACAAAAGCTGCAAAGAGCGATTTTACCGTTCTTTTAATCATCACAGCTTTGCTTTCGGTAAATCTTGGGGTGTTAAATTTGCTTCCGATTCCAGCACTTGATGGTGGGCATATTTTGTTTAATCTTTATGAGCTAATTTTTAGGCGCGAGGTAAGTGAAAAGGTTTTTGTTTGGCTGACATATGCTGGCTGGGCGGTATTGCTTTCGCTTATGGTTGTGGCGACATTTAACGATATAAACAGATTAATGCAGGGTTAAAATGATAGTTTTAAGCGAACTTTTAGAGAAAATTTACAAACTAAATCCCAAAGCAAAGCTCATTGCCGTTAGCAAAAATGTAACTAGCAAAGAGGTTTTAGAGCTTTTTAGCCAAGGACAGCTAGAATACGGCGAAAATAGGGTGCAAGAGCTTGCTAAAAAACAAAGCGAGCTTGCGCATTTGGGACTAAAATGGCATATGATAGGCAGGCTTCAAAGTAATAAAATCAACCAGCTTATAGCCCTAAAGCCAACTCTTTGGCAAAGCTGCGATAGTTTTGAAAAGGCAGTAGAGGTAGATAAGCGGCTAAATTTCAGGCTAGATACTCTTTTGCAGATAAACTCGGCAAATGAAGAGAGCAAACAAGGTGTTTTATCAAGCGAAGCTGAGGAAATTTATCTAAAAATTAAAATGCAGTGTAAAAATATAAATTTGCTCGGCGTGATGAGTATCGGCTCGCATAGTGATGACTGGCACGAGATCGCAAAAAGCTTTGAGACGACATATAAAATTTATGAAAATTTATCCAGCCATGGCGCACAAATTTGCTCTATGGGAATGAGCTCTGATTATGATTTAGCGCTAAAATGTGGCTCAAACATGCTTCGTCTGGGGTCGATGCTTTATGTTTAGCTTATAAGGTAGATAAAATTTCTCTTATAATATCACTTGTTTTATCTTTGCTAAGAACTTGCATAAGCCCTTTGCTAACACGATTTATCTCATAGTTTTGTATAAGCTCTAAAATTTCATCCACATCAGCCGCACCATCTTTTTGTAATGAAATTTGGCATAAATTTCTATCAAGTAAAAATTTTGCGTTATGAAACTGGTGGTTACCAGCTGCATGAGGATATGGCACAAAGATGCAAGGCAGAGCATTGGCGCTAAGCTCCCAAAGTGAGCTTGCCCCAGCACGGCTTATACAAAGATCGGCTTGGTATATCTTTTTTTCTATCTCTGAACTAAAGTCAAAAAGCTCAAGTTCGTCTGCTGTAAAGTCCATTTTGTCATATTTTTGGCGTAAATTTTCAAGCGAGTTCTTGCCGCATTGATGTATGATTTTAATGCCTTTTTCACGCAGCATTGGCGAAATTACAAGGGCTAGCTCATTTATTGCATTTGCGCCCTGTGAGCCACCTAGAAAAAGTAGAGTTTTAAGCTCTTTGCGCTCCCTTTGCGTTACAAAAAATTTATCTGCAACAGGATAGGACCAAAATGGCGCTTCATACGAACTATAAAAACCCTTGGCGAATTTGCGCAAAAGCTCATTTAGCCTGCCAGTTTTTGCGTTTTGTTCGTGGATAAAAAGCGGAAGCCCGCACAAAAGCGCTGCAAATGCCGCTGGAGCAGCCGAGTATCCGCCCACGCTAACGACTACTTTTATGCCGTTTTGTCTAAAAATTTTACAGCATTTTAAGGCTGACTTTATGATATTAAAAAGGCTAAAAATTTTAGCCAGACCTTGCTTATTTACAACTCCAGAGCTTTGTAAAAAGTAGCGTGCTGTAAAATTTTCATCATTTTCAAACCACATTTTATCCTGACCACTCATTGATCCGATAAAGATAGAATTTTCTCCAAGCCCTTTAAACTGGGCACAAAATGCACGCGCTATAGCAAGATGTCCGCCAGTCCCCCCGCCAGTTATCGCTACCATATCTTTGCCTTTTTGCTTATCATCAAAACCATACCAACTGCAATACATGTCGCCAAAACAGAGCTACCGCCATAGCTTAAAAATGGCACCGCTATGCCCTTTATCGGCGTAATAGAGGTAATACCATAGCTATTTATTATAAATGAAAATGAAAACACAAGCCCTACGCCAAGAGTAAAAAGATGATAGACTTTATTTTCACTTCTTCCTGAAATTTTAAAAATTCTAAATAGCACCGCAATAAAAATTCCAACCACACCAAATATACCCAAAAGACCGATCTCTTCGGTAATACCAGCTATAACAAAGTCCGTATGAACTTCGCTTAAAAAGCCAAGTTTAAAAATTCCGGCTCCAAGCCCTTGACCAAAAAGCCCACCATGATTTATGGCATTTAGTGAGTTTGAAATTTGCCACGGCTCATCGGCATTTTCAACTCTTAGTGTCGCAAAACTCTCAGGCAAAACGCTTAAAACTATATCTTGAACCCCTACCCACCACGACTTTATACGATTTATCCTGTGTTCGCTATTTATGATAATGATCGTTCCAACGCAAAGCACAAAACTCACACCAACCATAAAAATTTTAAGGCTAGTGCCTGCAAAAAGTGCCATCATGATAAAAGTAGCTGCTAAAACAACAACTTGACCAAGGTCATTTTGCATAACAGCGATAAGATAAACAATTAGCAAAAATAGCAAAATATACGGAAAAAGTATGGCCAAATCCTCTTGCATTGTGCGTTTTTTTTCATCAATCTTTCTTGTAAAACTCCATGCCAAAAAATAGACAAAGCCTATTTTAAAAAACTCAACTGGCGCAAGCGAAAAACCAGGCAAGCGTATCCAGCGCCGCGCGCCGCCTGACTCTGTCACAAATGAAGCTGGTAAAAAGTGCATAGCGCCCATTAAAATAAGACAAGAAAAAAATAGACCAAAGCCAATAAATTTCAGTGCCTTATCTGGGTTAAGCTGAGAAAGTCCCCACATAAGGCAAATCCCAATAGCTACAACAATAGACTGCCTTATAAAAAAATGATACTCTTCATAGTGAAAAAAGCGTACAGTATAAACCGACAAAGATAGCGAAAATATCGCACTTATGCCGAGCAAACAAACGCAAAGGTAAAAAAGTTTTCTATCTGTATACAAATTTACTCCAAATTTAAAGGAATAATTTTAGTCAAAAAAGCCTTATAAAGCTTTTAACTCTCGCTTAGATCCTCTGCTACCTGTGCAGCTAGCTTTAGCTTTTCGTTATCAAAGTGTGTGTAAATTCGACTCGTGTTAAGACTTGCGTGCCCTAGGGCTTCTTGAACTAAAACTAGGTCTTTTTGCTTTTTATAAAGCATAGTCGCAAAAGTATGACGAAGCATGTGTGCACCGTTTTTTTCCTTTCTTATGCCCGCGCGAAACAAAATTTGCTCGACTATTCGGCTTACATAGGCTTGGGTTAGCCTCTCGCCCTTGCGATTTACGAACAAATATCCCTCTTTGTTGATAAAATTTATGGCGATCGCATCAAGATAATGCTCTATTAAATGGCGCTTTATCATGACGATTCTATATTTGTTACCTTTGCCGCGGATGCGGATGATATAAAGGTCGTTTTCTTCGCTGATATCTTTCCGCTTTAAATTTAGCGCTTCACTTACACGAATGCCAGTAAAAATAATAATCTTGATGATAAGTTTATTGCGATTTTCATTGCTTTTAAACTCGGCTTCGTCAATGGCATTTAGAAATTTCTTTACCTCATCTTCGCTCATAAACTCAGGCAGTTTTTGCCCCTTTGCACCACTTATTCCACCCCAGTTTTTAAGCTCTATGTCAAAGACATGTGCTTTGCCATCTTCTTCGTTTTGCTTATCTAAAAATGAGAAGAAATTTATGGCTGCGATGCGGTAGTTTTTCTTGCTTGCGTCACTTAGCCCGCCAGTTGTACTTGCTAGCACTTCGCTGATAAATTGCTCATCGATTTGTTTTAGACTTTCAAGCTCGTAAAAGCAAATGGTTTGGTAAATTTTACGAAGCGGATTAAAGTATGTGTTTATGCCAGTTAGCCCAGCATTACGCGCCTTTTTGACAAGTCCATCAAGCTCGTCAATGCTGCGCAACTCTTTGTTAAGCGCAAAATTTACGCTAGCTAGTGCCTGAGCGTTGCGAAGTTCTTTGTTTGAGAGTGAGCTTAGTTTAAATTTAACATAACGAGCGAGCCAAAAAAGCATAGAAGCCTTAAAATCTGCCTTGCAATCAAGCTTAAATTTCACATTTTGCCTTTAATTTTTGCTTGATTATAGCATATTTTGGCTCTTTAAATTACAAAAAAGCCAAAATTTACTTACTTGTGAAATGTTACACTTTCGCTTAGTGGGACGCGTGATAGGTGGTTTTTGTTTGGCTGTGCCTCCCAGTTTGGATAGCCAAAAGATATGCCAAATAGCAGTTTTAGCTCATCGCTTACGCCAAGCTCTTTTCTTATAGTATCGGCAAACATCGCAAAGACGAGCTGCGGTATGCTGCCATATCCCCTAGCTGTGCATGAGAGCATGAAATTTTGAGCATACATGCCAACATCGGCTGCGACATTGACATTATCAGTAATGCTTGGCATAAACAGCATTGCCACATGTGGTGCACCGTAAAATTCTAAATTTCTTATCATTATATCAGCTCTGCCTTGCTTATCTTCGCGGGTCACACCAAAGCCGTCATAGACGAATTTGTACTGATTTCTTAGCCTCTCATTAAGCTTGTCTTTAAACTGAGTTTGATCCCATATGAAGTCTGATTTTGTCTCGCCCTTTGCCCATTTGTCTTTTAAAATTTCTTTTAGCTCTTTTGCCTTTTTGCCTTTTTGCCTGAGATGATATGAGTTAGCCAAGGCTGAGTGTTACATGCCGATGGTGCGGCTTGTGCGTCAAGTAAAATTTCATTTATCTCATCCTTGCTAAGTGGCTTATCTAAAAAATCCCTTATAGACTGACGAGATCTTACTGTCGTTTGAAAATCTAGCATTTTTGCTCCTTTGATTAAATTTTTACAATGATAAAATATTTTTTAGCATAAGTCAAATATCATAAAGTGTATAATTATATAGCTAAAAATTATAAAAACAGTGAAATTTTATAAAAAGTGAGTGAAATTTGGGTTTATGCTAATTTGCAAAAACCCAAAATTTGTATTATTTTTGTTTTTTATCTTGATACATTTTCTCCCACTCATCCCAGCTGTTTGCCGTCTTGTGTTGTTGCTCAACTAGCATTTTACCAAGCTCGTAGTGTCCGACATTTTGATGACAGCTCGTGCATTTTAGCTCATCTTTGCTGCCTTTAAATTCCAAATACTTTGCGTGCATTTTTGAAATTTCACGAGTTGCGTTTGCTTCGCTGGTTTTTACTATGCCATCATGACACCTTAGACATGAGCTGTCAAAGGTATAGTTTGCTCTTGCGTGAGGTCTGTTTGCTATCCAGTCTTTTTTACTAGGATCGCCTGTTAATGTCGTCCAGCCTTCAGCCACGCCGTTTTTAGCCTTTGTGATTAGATAGCTTGCTAGGCTATCGTGTGGTAAGTGACAGTCGGTACATTTTACGCTTATACCCTTTTTATTTGAAGCTCCGTGGATAGGGTCAGCTAGGTTTGTTTGTGCGATAGCTCCGTCCCATGCGTGACATGAACCACAAAACGGATATTCGCCTGTTGCTACTATAACTTTGTGTCCCGCAAAAACCAAGATAAGCGTAATTAAGCAAGTTATGGCTACGATTTTGATTAAATTTTTCATTTTACCCTCCTTATTTTACGATTAGCGATTTTTAGGCTATCTTGCGTATGACAGCGAACGCACATATTTACAGTTGGAGTGTGTGCCTTATGGCAAGTATCACAATCAAGCGACTCGTAGTGTGGGTTGGCATGGATATTATCCGCATGACCTAAAACGCCTGTTCGCTCGGCTAGTTTCTCATAGCTTTTGTGACAATCCAAGCAAGAACTGTTCATAGCTGACGAGTAGTCTTTTTGATCGCTTTCTTTGTGGCAGTCGGTGCATTTTAGTGATAGCTTTTGATGAATTCCTATAAGTGGAAAATTTTTCACATCAAAATTTGTAACCACTTCACCTTTTGAGTTTCTAAGCTCGCTAGCAAAGACACAGGCAAATAAAAGTGAAACTATAAGTAAAATTTTCTTCATCACACACCTCTTCTTTTTTCGTTAAAGACTTTGGCTAGTTTTAGTCCTGCTTGGCGACCAAAGACTATGCACTCAAGCACCGAGTTTGAGCCAAGTCGGTTATAACCGTGTCTGCCGCCAGTTAGTTCGCCGCATGCGTATAGTTTTGGTATGAGTTGCATGTCGTTGTTATACACTTCGCAATCAACTGTGGTCTTAACCCCACCCATGCAGTGATGCACCTTTGGTCCTGGACGAACGGCAAAAAACGGCGGTTTTTCTAGTTTTATGTATTTGCCCTTGTAGTGAGAGAAATTTTTACCAAACTCAGGGTCACGGTAGTTTTCATCTTTTGAAGCGGCCTCGACATAGGAGTTGTAGCGTTTAAGCTGCTCTAAAAACGGCTCTTTGTTGATATTGTAGTGTGCTATTAGTTCATCCATTGTGTCAAACTGCTTTATTGCGCCCACGCTTAAGCCACGCTGAAAGTCATGTATATCAACCGTCTTTGTGCCTTCTATATCCATGATAAGTACGGGGTGATTTTTACCGCCTTCGTTCATCCCCCATATAGCATCTGATGAAATTTTGCGGTCAGCTATCTCATTTACAAAGCGAAGTCCTGTTTTTGGATTGACCATCATTCCATAAGTATATCCACGCATCATCCAGCGATACGCAAAGCCAAAAAACGACTCATCAGCAGATGTTACATGAAAACGCTGAATGTAGTCCATATCGATAAATTTTATATCATCTGCTAGTAGTTTCTTGACTGTATATGCATTTGCGCCAGCGTGATTTGTGCTAAATACATCAGCCGTAAGTGCTGGGTCAAATTTTTGTCTAAACTCCACATCAGCAGCCCAGCCACCAGTAGCCAAAACAAGTCCGCCGTGGCATTTATAGTATCTTACTTGACCGCTTTTGTTATCCTCTTCTTTAAAATTTGTATCAAAATTAAACTCATACTTTTCACGCACTTTAATGCCCACAACCTCGCCTTGATTGCCGTAAATTATCTCATCCATTATCACGCGAGTAGCGATCTTGCCGCCACGCTCTTTTATCCTTTGTTGAAGTAGTATAGTCATGTAGCTGCCAACGCCAACAGAGTGAGAGCGAGGGTGAGTATGTCCGCCGTCTCTTATTACCCATTTTATTTTAACGCCGTTTTTTACTAACCAATCAAGCAGCTCAGGACCCTTATAAACCATCGTTTTTACGATGTCTATATCGTTTAGATTGTGTCCGCTTTTTAGCGTATCTTGTATGTGAAGCTCAGGATCGTCTTTTATGCCATCACGCTCTTGCATTTTTGTCCCAGCAACCGCCATCGAGCCAGCACTATAAGCTGAATTTCCGCCAAGATATGGCATCTTTTCTATCATTATGACATTATTTACGCCCTCTTCAAGCATAGATAGCATAGCCGCACTTCCAGCAAAACCGCTACCAACAATGATAGCGTCAAACTCTTTGTCCCATTTTTTAACTTCACTTGCATTTGTTTTTGCAGGTGATAATGTTGGCATACTTAGCACAGCAGAACAACAGGCAAGTGTTTTTAGGGATTTTCTCCTTGATGCATCAAACATCACTTTCTCCTTTTTAGCATTTTATCTTTAAGCAGAAAAAGTAATTTTTTCTTTTAAAAATAATTGTGCGAATGATAAAATATTTTTTAATATAAGTCAAATATTATAAAGTGTATAATAACATAACTAAAAGTTATAAAAAGGAGTAAGATGAGCCTAAGACATATGCAAATAGCAGTAAGTATCGCGGAGCTAAAAAGCTTTACAAAGGCTGCTGAGAAGCTTGGTGTTTCACAGCCATCTCTCTCAAAAAGTGTATCGCTTTTAGAAGACGAGCTAGGAGCTGAGCTTTTTGATAGAAAAAACGGACTAAGCCTTACTTATGCAGGTGAGATATACATCTCAAAAGCTAAAAATTTACTAAGGCTAAACAATGAACTAAACAGCGAGATAAGAAGCCTATCATCGCTTAAAAATGGTAAGATAAGCATAGGTGTCACAACGCTTAGTTTTAAATTTATCGAAAAAAAACTGCCGTCATTTTATGCGAGATTTGCCAATGCAGACATTAAAATCATACACGCACAAACCGACATCGAGCTTTTGCAAATGCTTAAAGATGGCGTTATAGATGCCGCATATGCGGTGCATTTTGAAAGCGTAAAAGATAGTGAGCTAGAATATGAGCTAGTGGCTAAACGCGCTCCATTGCTAGCCGTTCCTTCAACTCATATAGCAGTTTCAAAAATCACTGCAAACTCAAATGATAAATATCCAAAGTGCGATTTAAGCGAGTTTAGAGATGATAAATTTGCCATAGGCTCTGATAATGTCAGGCTTAAAACTGGCTTTGAGCAGATATTTGCAAGAGCTGGGTTTAAGCCAAAGCTCGCTTGTGCTACGACTGATATAAATTTAGCCATGTCGATGGCTGGTTCTGGCATTTGTGTGGCGTTTGGATTTAGTGAGTGTGTAAGTGATGAGCAAAAGGATTTTATCAGCTTTTTTGATGTGATAGATGATGAAAATTTAAAGCTTAGCTTCTCTGTTGTTTATAAAAAATCCTCAAAACTTATAAAAGAATTTATAAAATTGCTTAAAAATAGTGAGTGAAAGGCGAGAAATTTTGTATAATTTTACTTTTAAATGGTTTAAAATGGATAGATTATGAAGATTGGATTTTTTGACTCGGGTATTGGTGGGCTTAGCGTAATGAACGAGGCTATAAAGCAGCTTGGCGGAAATGAGTTTTTATTTTTTGCAGATAAAAAAAATGTCCCTTATGGCAATAAAACAAGCGAGCAGGTTGTAAAATTTAGCCTTGATGCGGTTGGTTTTTTGATAGAGCAGGGCGCGGAGGCTGTAGTTGTAGCGTGCAACACCGCCACAAGTGCGGCTATAACGCAGCTTAGGGCAAATTTTAATGAGCCGATCATCGGTATGGAGCCAGCCTTAAAGCGAGCAGTTGATCTAAATGATGGCAAAAAAACGCTTGTCATAGCTACGCCGATCACGATTGCAGGTCAAAAACTGCACGATCTTATACAAAAAACAAATGCAAATGAGATAGTCGATCTTTTGGCACTTCCAAAACTTGTAGAATTTGCTGAAAATTTTGAGTTTGACAGCGAGCAAGTGCGTGAGTATTTGAAGGAAAAATTGTCTAAATTTGAGCTTAAAAACTATGGCTCATTAGTTCTTGGCTGCACGCATTTTAACTATTTTAAAGAAATTTTGCGTGAAATTTTACCAAGCGATATAAAAATTTTAGACGGCATACAAGGCACGATAAATAGGCTAATCAGTGAAACAAACATAGAAATTTCAGGCGATAAAATTTCATCCGTAAAGTATTATTATTCAGGAACCCAAGTAACTGATAAAAAAGAGCTAGAAAAGTTAAATTTATACTTAAAACATCTTGAAAAGGTGCGAGAAATTTCATAAAAATTTTGCCAAATTTTAACACTTTAAAAGTCTTGGTTAAAATTTGTGCCGATTTAAACGCTATATAATATAGTTTTAGTTAAAATCTAGCAAAAATGTTAAGGCATGCAATGCAAAAAAAATATAGACCAAATGTTGCCGCTGTCATCTTATCGTCAAAATACCCATTTAAATGTGAAATTTTTGTTGCAAATAGATGTGATATGGACGGAGTATGGCAGTTTCCACAAGGCGGCATAGATGATGGCGAAAGCCCCAAAGATGCGCTAATGCGCGAGCTAAAAGAGGAGATAGGCACTGATGAAGTCGAAATTTTGTCTGAGTATCCAGAGTGGCTAAGCTATGATTTTCCAAATACTATAAGTGCGAAAATGTATCCGTTTGACGGACAGACGCAAAAGTATTTTTTAGTGCGTTTAAAGCCAAGTGCAAAGATAAATTTAGAGTGCAAACAGCCTGAGTTTAGTGAGTATAAATTTCTAAGTTATAAGGGGATTTTTGAAGAGATAAATCATTTCAAAAGACCGATATATGCGAAAGTTTTAAGTTATTTTAAAGAGAAAGGGTATTTTTAATGCTAATTGTTCAGAAATTTGGCGGAACGAGCGTAGGAACGCTTGAGCGAATAGAAGCAGTAGCCCAGCGTGTCATTGAGACTAAAAACACAGGAGCAGATGTTGTGGTGGTTGTTTCGGCAATGAGTGGCGTAACAAACCAACTTGTCGAGTACGGCGAGCACTTTAGTAAGCAGCCAAATGGCATTGCCATGGATATGTTGCTTAGCTCTGGAGAGCAAGTAACGACGGCAATACTAACGATAGCATTAAATGCAAAAGGCTATGAATGTGTAGGTTTAACTGGAGCTATGGCTGGTATCATAACCGATGACATACATACAAAAGCACGCATTGAAAAGATAAATACAAGCCGTATTAAAAGCGAGCTAAAGGCTGGCAAGATAGTAGTGGTAGCTGGCTTTCAGGGCATAGATGAAAAAGGTGATATAACAACACTTGGACGCGGTGGTAGTGACCTTAGTGCGGTTGCATTAGCTGGAGCGCTTGATGCTGATTTATGCGAAATTTTTACAGATGTTGATGGTGTTTATACTACAGATCCGCGCATCGAGCCAAAGGCTAAAAAACTTGATGTTGTAAGCTATGACGAGATGCTTGAGCTTGCAAGCTCTGGCGCAAAAGTCTTGCAAAATCGCTCTGTTGAGATGGCAAAAAAGCTAAATGTTAAGCTAGTTACAAGAAGCAGTTTTAACCACAACGAAGGAACTTTAATAGCAAACGAGGAGGAATACATGGAAGCAGTTTTGGTAAGCGGTATAGCTTTGGATAAAAATCAAGCGAGGGTAACTCTGCGTGGCGTAGTAGATAAGCCGGGCATTGCAGCAGAAATTTTTAGTGCGCTTGCTAGTAAAAATATTAATGTTGATATGATTATCCAAAATGTAGGGCATGACGGAACTACAAATTTAGGCTTTACCGTACCACAAAATGAGCTTGAGATCGCCAAAGAGACTATGCAAAATTTATCCGCTGCAAAGCATGTTGAGTATGATGATGCGATCGTAAAAGTATCAGTCGTTGGAGTGGGTATGAAAAGCCACAGCGGCGTTGCCTGCACGGCATTTGAAACACTTGCAAAAGAGGGCATAAACATACAGATGATCTCAACAAGTGAGATAAAAATTTCAGTCGTCGTCGATCAAAAATACGGCGAACTAGCCGTTCGCGTGCTGCACGAAGCGTATAAGTTAGATAAATAATGCAAGACTTCGTAAAATGGAGTAATGACACCATCGTCAAAGAGGGCATGAGTACTTTTATGCAAAATTTCCGCATTGAGTGGATAGCATTGCTTGGTTCTAGGCTAAAGTACTTGCTTGAGGGACGAGTTTTTATAGTTATTACCGATGATGAGCGCACATGGTTTGAGGGTTATTTGCTTAAAAAGATAAACCGCTCAGGTGCGCGCCCACTTTTGCCATTTGTAAGCCTAAAAGCACTTTATCCTAGTCTTGATGAGATAAACTCAAGCGAGCAAATTTCACTACTTGAAGACATGCTAAACCTTGCATTTCCAAATGGATATGTCTATTTTTATATCGGCAAAAATATCGACAAACGAGCAAATATCGCCAAAAATAGCGAGGATAGCTATATGTGGCTATTTGACGAGCAAACCCATAACTCCATATGTCTAAATTCAAATGATGAAAATTTAGACATAAAACTCGTGCAGCTCTTAAAGCTTTTTGATAAAAGCATCGATGCAGTTCTTTTAAATCAAGTAAGCTTAGTCTAGTATGCAAAGCAAAATAGTCATCACAAATGATTTTGACGCACTTAAAAATAGTCTTGAGGCTGAATTTAGCATAAGCAACCTGCGTTTTTTTATAAGCGAGGACTTCTTGCTTGAAAATGCTCATGAGGTAGTAAAAGAAGCATATATCGCCGAAAGTAGCGAAAAACTTTTAGTTATAATGGCTAAAAACTACCGCATAGAAGCCCAAAACTCACTTCTTAAAATTATCGAAGAGCCGCCAAGAAATGTATCATTTTTAATTGCAGCTACAAGTAAAAATTTGCTATTGCAAACTATACGCTCGCGTATGATTTGTCAAAATTTACTAAAAACAAAGCCTAGACCGCATCTTGATATAAATTTGGCTCAGCTTGATATAGCTGAAATTTATAACTTCTTAGCTCGTGTTGAAAATGATGAAAGATCTGATAAAATCGACAAAAATGAGTTAAAGGAGCTAATCTCAAACATTGTTGTAAAGGCTCTTGAGCTTGGATTTAAATTTAGCCAAGATGAGCTTGAATATTTTTACTCGTTGGTAAGATTGGCCGAACTTAATACAAAGTCGCCACAGCTTCTTACGCCTTTACTTTTAGTGATACTTCAAAAAGGACGACCTTGAAATTTTATAAAATCAATGTAAATAGTGATTTTAATGCTATTTGCGAGCGTATAATGCCAAGTTTGGCTGGCGTTAGTTTGATGTCAAAAAAAGCAAACCTAAATTTCATATATATCTCAGATATCCGCTCCCCAGCTGCAAATATCTTAAAACAAGATGCTCTTAGCGTAGGAGCTGAACTGGTGTGCCATAAGGATACGATTTTTGGAAGAGAGCTAAACTCACAAGCGCTTTTAATAGGCTCAAATGCGCAGTTTGAAGCTCTGGCTAAAAAAGAAAAGCTTCAAGATTTTGGACTTAAAGGCTTGGCAAATTTTTTAAGTGTGAAATTTTTAAAGCCCAAAAAACCACAAATCATGGGCGTGCTAAATTTCAATCAAGATAGCTTTAACGAAAACAGCCGTGCAGATACAAAAAGCGGTATCAAGCGCATAAAAGATATGATAGAACAAGGTGCTAGCTATATCGATATCGGCGGTGTTAGCTCACGCCCTGGAAGCGAGTATTGCGGGCGTGATGAGGAGTTTGTGCGTATAAAAGATATAGTGGCTGAAATTTATAGGCAAAATTTGCACGAAAAGGCGAAATTTAGCCTTGATAGCTTTGATGAATATTGCCTTGAATACGCACTAAATCACGGCTTTAAGATGATAAATGACATAACCGCAAACACACGCCTTGCAAAGCTTGCATTAAAATATCAGTGCGAATACTGCTTAATGCATATGCAAAATGATCCAAAAACTATGCAAAATGCGCCGCATTATGATGATCTAATCGGCGAGATAGATGAGTTTTTTGCGCAAAAAATAGATGAAATTTTAGCCATAGGCGCAAAGCAGATCACTCTTGATGTAGGCATCGGCTTTGGCAAAACTGCCGAGCAAAATTTACTTCTCATTAAGCATTTGGAACACTTTTTGCACTTTGGCTATCCGCTTTTAGTGGGTGCAAGTAGAAAATCAGTTATAAATTTTTATCATCCAAGCGAGGTCAAAGACAGGCTCGCTGGCTCACTTTATCTGCATTTAAAGGCTTTTGAAAATGGTGCAAGCATCATACGCGCTCATGATGTAAGAGAGCATAAGCAACTTTTTGATATGCACGCAGCTATGAACAAAGCAAATATCTGGTGAGTGTATTTGTAAAATTTTATGGCAAAAACGAGTTAAAACGGAGATATGATGACAAAAAAAGAGTATGAAAGTGCAGTTGAGCTATTAAATGAATGGGCAAAGGCGTATTACGAGCTTGACGCACCCATAGCTAGTGATGAGGAGTATGATGAGCTTTATCATAAAGTACTAGAATTTGAAAGCATTAATCCAAATGAAATTTCTATCTTTACGCCTACAAAGCGTGTTGGTGGAGCAGTTAGTGAGGGGTTTAAAAAAGCACAGCATATAGAGCGTATGTGGTCTATGGAGGATATTTTTGACGCTGATGAGCTCTTGGCTTGGCTAAAACGGGGCGATAAAACTCAACAAAAATTTATCCTACAACCAAAATTTGATGGGGCTAGTTTAAATTTGCTTTATGAAAATGGCAGTTTAGTGCGAGCCATAACAAGAGGAGATGGCGTAACTGGCGAAGATGTAACAAATAACGCAAGGGTTATAGCGGGCATTCCTTTTAAGATAGCTTATGAGGGCAGGATCGAAATTCGTGGAGAGGTCGTTATAGCAAAGGATGATTTTGAAGAGATAAATAAGATAAACTTAAAAAACGGTGAAAAACTGCTTTCAAACCCTAGAAATGCAGCCTCTGGAAGCCTTAGGCAGCTTGATAGTAAAGTCACTGCCAGCAGAAGACTTCAGTTTCGCCCTTGGGGTTTTGGAACTCAAAATTTGGGATTAAAAAGCTATAAAAAGGTGATGGAGTTTATCTACTCACTGGGATTTTTTAAAGAAGAGTTTTTTAAAGAAATTGTAGGCTTTGAAAGCTTACAAAATGAATACAACGAGCTTTTATCTATCCGAGATAAAAAGCCTTTTATGATGGATGGGCTTGTCATGCGCGTGGATGATTTAGAGTTTTCACAAGAGCTTGGATATACTGAGAAATTTCCAAAATTTATGATAGCTTATAAATTTCCAGCCCTTGAAAAAACAACACGCCTGCTTGATGTTACTTTGCAAGTTGGAAGAAGTGGGGTTGTAACGCCTGTTGGGGTGCTAGAGCCAGTAAATATCGATGGAGCTATGATAAAATCAGTAACCTTGCATAACTTTGATGAGATAGAGCGACTTGGAGTTATGAAAAATGACTTTATCAGCATTATTCGTTCAGGCGATGTCATACCAAAGATAACTGGCGTTTTTAAAGAGCGTAGAGATGGTAGCCAGATGGCTATAGAGCGACCGCAGTTTTGCCCTGAGTGTGGGTCGCATTTGCTTGATGAGGGGGTTTTTGTAAAGTGTCAAAATTTAGAGTGCAAAGCTAGAATTTTAGGCTCATTGATACACTATGCTTCAAAAAAATGCCTAAATATAGATGGGCTAGGAGAGGCGATAGTAACGCTACTATATGAAAAAGGCTTGATTAGCAAAATTTCAGATATTTACTCATTAAAATTTGAAGATTTGATAACTCTTGAGGGATTTAAAGAAAAAAAGGTGCAAAATTTACTAGATGCGATTAATGCAAGTAATGGCGCAGACCTTGCGAGATTTATAGCGGGACTAGGATGCGAACATATCGGCGAAGTAGCAGCCAAGAAAATCGCACAAGCATATGGTCTAAACTGGGCAAAAGCCAGCTTTGAAGAGATACTAGCCCTTGATGGCTTTGGTAAGGAGATGGCACTTAGTTTTGTTGAATTTACCGATGTAAATTCTCATGCCATTGCTGAGCTTATGGATATAGTTAAGCCTACTTTTAATCAAAAACAGATAACCAAAAATATTTTTAGCACAAAAACCATTGTAATAACTGGAACACTAAGCAGATCACGCGATGAGTTTAAGGCTGAGCTTGAGAGCTACGGAGCAAAGGTATCTAGTTCGGTATCAAAAAAAACTGATTTTGTTCTAGCTGGAAGTGAGGCTGGAAGTAAGCTTGAAAAAGCAAAAGAGCTTGGTGTGAGAGTGATAGATGAGGCCGAGTATGAGAGGCTAAAAAATGAGGTTTGATCTATATGCGGCAAACAAGCTAAATATCAGCCGAAACAAGGCTAGTGAGCTTATAAAAGGCGGTAAAATCGCACTCGATGGTGAAATTTGCGAACGAGTTAGCCTTGAAGTGTATGGCGGCAAAATTAGCCTTCTTGATGAAATTTATGTCAGTCGTGGAGCGTTAAAACTAAAGAGCTTTTTAAATAAAAATAGCTTTGAAATTTCAGGTACAAATGCCCTTGACATAGGTAGCTCAACTGGCGGATTTATGCAAATTTTATTAGCAAATGGCGTAAAAAGCGTGGTTGGAGTCGATGTGGGAAGCGACCAGCTAGATACTGGTTTAAGAACTGACGCTAGAGTAGAAATCTTTGAAAATTGTGACATTAGAAACTATAAAAATGAGAAAAAATTTGATCTAATAACCTGCGATGTAAGCTTTATATCGGTTATTGAAATTTTACCAGCCATAAATGAAAAGGCTAACCAAAACGCACTTATCATCATACTTTTTAAGCCACAATTTGAAGTCGGAAAAGATGTAAAACGCAACAAAAAAGGTGTTGTTAGTGATAAAAATGCTATTATTCAGGCTCAAAAGAAATTTGAGTTAGCAGCAGCCAAGCTTGGATGGAACTTAAATCAAACACAAGAGTGCGAGATAAAAGGAAAGGAAGGAAATGCCGAATTTTTCTACGCTTTTAACAAAGCATAATATTACAGCTGTTGCGATAGGGCATTTTGATGGTGTGCACAGGGGGCATAAGCAGCTTTTATCAAGGCTAGGCGAGTATGGCGGGCTTGTTGTTATAGACAAAAACAAAGCAAATATCACTCCAAAACTAAAACGGGCAGAGTACTCTAGTTATCCGTGCTTTTTGTATGAATTTGAGAGCATAAAAGATTTAAGCGGAGAGGAATTTATAGCACTTTTAAAGCGTGACTTTGTAAATTTAAAGCGTATAGTTGTTGGTTTTGACTTTCGTTTTGGACGAAACAGAGCTTGGGATAAGCACGACTTGGTGCGTATATTTGATGCTGAAGTGATTGTTGTAGATGAGTATTGTTTTAATGGCATGGGCGTACATAGCTCAACTATCAGAGAGTATATTAAAAACGGTGAGATAGCCGCTGCAAACGCTCTTTTAGGGCGTGAATACTCAATTGAGGGCGAGGTTGTAAAAGGGCAGGGCATAGGTGCAAAAGAGCTTTTTCCTACCCTAAATTTAGAGATAAAAACCTATCTTTTGCCACACTCTGGGGTATACGCCACTCGCACACGCATAGGCAACAAGACCTATGGTTCAGTGACATTTATTGGAAACAGAGTTAGTACAGATGGTGCCTTTAGCGTAGAAACGCACATTATCGGTGAACAAATACCACCAACTGCCGAGCGTATCGCGGTTTGCTTTGTAAAAGCTTTGCGTAAAAATCAAAAATTTAACAGCCTTTTTGAGTTAAAAGAACAAATACAAAAAGACATAGACCAAGCAAGCCAGTATTGCGGTGTTTGCGAGCTATTTTTAGGAAAAAAATGAGAGATGAAATTTTTAAAGAGCCGATAAAAAAGCAGTTTGAGTTTGATGCATCTGTGGCTAGTGTCTTTGATGATATGATAGGGCGTAGTGTGCCGTTTTATGATGTTAATGTAAAACTAGTAAGCCAAATTTTAGCAAAAAGTTTAGCTCAAAATGCCCGCGTGATAGACCTTGGCTGTTCGACCGCAACTAGCTTACTAGCACTTTTTGCACTTAGAAATGACCTTGAGTTTTTCGGGGTAGATAACTCAGAAGCTATGCTAGCAAATGCAAAAGCAAAGGGTGTGGCATTTGGTGCAAAGCTAAATTTAGAACTTGCAGATGTGCTTGAGTATGAGCTTAGCAGATTTGATGCAATTTTATTAAACTATACTTTGCAGTTTATTAGACCGATTTGCAGGGCTAAGTTTGTAAGAAAAATTTATGATGGACTAAATGACGGTGGAGTTTTTGTATTTAGCGAAAAGATCATTTATGAAAACAAAACACTTGCAAAAAATATGATAGAAATTTATGAAGATTATAAAGCTGAGCAGGGCTATTCACGCTATGAGATAGCTCAAAAACGCGAGGCTCTTGAAAATGTTTTAATCCCTTACACCGAACAAGAAAATAAAACTTTGGTGCTTGAGGCTGGATTTAAAGAGGTGCAAAGCTTGTTTAAGTGGGGAAATTTTATGAGCTTTATAGCGTTTAAATAATTGCTGGCTTTAAACTTAAAAGAAAGAATATAGGCGTAATTTTTAGTATAAAAATCGAGATTAAGTATGATAAGAAAAGTGAAGTATGAAAATTTATAGTCCAGCCTTATTGTTTTGTAGGTGCAAATAATATCTTAGTTTGCGCACTTGGCTTTGATAAGATGAGAAATTTACACTTACAAAAAGCCAAGCCTTGCTTACATCCACTCTAAAACTTGGCTTATCTCCTTTGCAAAAAAGCACTTCACGCCTTGTGCGTCAAGCGGTTTTGATGGCACGATAGCATTTTTAAATTTCTGTGTTTTTGCCTCTTTTAGACGCTGATCAAGATTAAAGACATCGCGAATTTCACCATTTAGACTAAGCTCACCTATAAAGACGCTCTCTTTGCTGATTGGGCGGTTGCGAAAGCTTGAGATTATGGCAGCTATCACGGCTAGATCGGCGGCTGTTTCACTGATCTTTACTCCGCCTGAGACATTTATAAATACATCATAATGGCCCAGCGGAAGTTCAAGTTTGCGCTCAAGCAAAGCTAAAAGCATATCAAGGCGATTTTTCTCAAAGCCAGTACTGCTTCGTTTTGGATAGGCACTTTCGCAAACTAGGGCTTGAATTTCCACGCTTATAGCGCGCGAGCCTTCCATTATGATGGTTATGGCTGAGCCGCTTACTGCATTTCCACGCGTAAAAAATTTACTTGAGATTTCAGTAGCGCTCGCAAGTCCGTTCTTTGTCATCTCAAAAATACCAACCTCACTGGTTGAGCCAAAGCGGTTTTTAAACCCACGAAGCAAACGAAGCTCACGGCTAGCATCTCCCTCAAAATAAAGCACCACATCGACCATATGTTCTAGCACTCTAGGTCCAGCGATCGCACCTTCTTTTGTAATGTGACCGATGATAAAAACGCAGATGTCATTATCTTTTGCTAGTCTCATCAGCTCAAATGTTATCTCTCTTACTTGCGTTATTGAGCCTGGGGCGGAGGTGATCTTTTCACTGTAAAGTGTTTGGATCGAGTCAATAATTAGCACTTTATACTCGCTTTTTTTAACCTCTGCGACTATATTTTCAAGGCAAATTTCAGTTAGCAAAAAGAGATTTTCATCCACAGCATCAAGTCTATCGGCGCGCATTTTTATCTGACTCGCGCTCTCCTCGCCACTTACATAAAGCGTCTTTTTGCCATCCATTGCTAAATTTGAGCCGATTTTTAGCAAAAGCGTTGATTTGCCAATACCAGGACTGCCGCCTATTAGCACCAGTGAGCCCTCTACTACACCTCCACCGAGCACCAAATCAAGCTCTTTATCCTTTGTACTAAAGCGATTTATCTGCTCGATTTGCACCTTATCAATGCTCGTAGCCTTACTTGGCGAGTGTGAAATTTTTGCTAGCTCTTCACTCGCTTTTATCTGAGTGGAATTTAGCTCGATAAAACTATCCCAAGCACCGCAGTTTGGGCATTTACCAACCCATTTGCTTTGCTGATTACCACAAGCTTGACACTCAAAAACACTCTTAATTTTTGCCATTGTTATCCTTTTTTACTTTTTAACGAGCCTAGATATATCGCTAACATCGTGATAAAGGCACCAGTCCACTGCCACACAATTATATCTTTACTAAATAAAAACGCATCTATAAAAAGCGCCGCTATTGGCTCTGAAAGCAAAAGTAGCCCCGTAAGACTTAGCGAGAGTAGTGGTACGCAGTAAGCTATCATGCCCCATGCCACGCACTGCATAACAGCCGCATATGTAAAAGTAAGCAAAATCTCGCTCACACCCTTTGGGAAAAAATTTGCACCATTTAAAAGTATACTTGGCGCTAAAAGTGCGCTAGCACCGCCGATTCCGATATAAAACATGAGAGTAATAATATGCGCTTTTTCACTTTCGCTAGCCTTTTTTACGCTAATCATAGAAAGAGCTAAAAGCAGTCCAGAAAGTATCCCGCTAATAAATCCCCATCCAGCATGCAAATTTGCATTAAACTCGGGCAAGGCTATCAAAAATATGCCAAAACTAGCCAATATTAGTGCAAATATGCCAAATTTACTAAGTCTTTCGCTAAAGAAAAACAAGCCAATAAATGTAAGCCAAAAAATTTGCAAGCTATTTAAAAGTGTTGAAATTCCAGGACCAACAGCATAAATACTTTCATGCCAAAGCGCAAGGTCGATACCTAAAAAAGCCCCTGATAATACGGCATAAAGCTTGGCTTTTTTGCTTTTTAGCAAAGGTAGTTTTAAAGCTTTTGTGAGCACAAAAAATATACTTCCAGCTATAAATAGTCGCCAAAATGCAATGGCAAACGCACCAACACTAATATTTGCAACTATAATGCTACCAAGCCCAAAAAAAACACAGCCTATAACTAGTGCAAAACTAGCCTCGTTTGTGTTAAGTTGCCTCAAGGCTGCCAACTTTTATGAGATGATAAAAAGTTTGCAAAAATTTGCCTTAAAACCCAAAAAGCAAGTACCCCAAAAAAGATTCCTATAATATCGGCAAATATGTCAAGCAGGCTAAAATAGCGGCTAGGAAGCATAGACTGAACTAGCTCTATCTGCACTCCAAAGGCAAGTAATACGCAAAATTTTATGTAAAATTTTGCAAACAATCCACTTCGCCAACCAAGTGAGAGCAAAATATAAAGTGCCCCAAATGCTAAAAAGTGGTTTGCTTTATCCCAAGAATTTTCTACTACAGGGATGCTTCTTGATGTGGTTGCCAAAAATTCAATCGCAAAAAGACAGATAAAAAACAAAAATCTAGCAAATTTTACTCTCACGCAAATATCGCATCCATAAGCTGATCTAAAAACTCATCTGGGTCAAATTTAACAAGATCGTCCATATTTTCTCCCACACCTATGTAAAGTATAGGGAGTTCCAGCTCGCGTGCTACGCCAAATAGAGCTCCGCCTTTGACAGTGCCATCAAGCTTGGTTATGATGACGCCGTTTAATTCCACCATCTCATTAAATGCCTTTGCCTGCGCAACAGCGGCATTGCCTTGAGTACCATCAAGAACCAAAATCTTTCTATGTGGGGCTTTAGCGTATGCTTTTTGAGATATTCTTACTATCTTGCTTAGCTCATTTGCCAAATTTGTTTGATTTTGCAGTCTGCCAGCCGTATCTAGGATAACCCTATCTATGCCCTTTGCAAGGGCTGAGTTTATCGTATCAAATGCCACTGCCGAGGGGTCGTGTCCTTGCTGTGTTAGCACGATAGGCACACCGACTTTTTCACTCCAGAGCCTAAGCTGCTCTATCGCACCAGCGCGAAATGTATCGCAAGCTCCTAAAATAACGCTTTTTGAACTTTTTTTATATAAATTTGCAAGCTTTGCGATAGTTGTTGTTTTACCAGCACCATTTACGCCAAGAATCAGATCGACAAATGGCTTATCATTAGCCACTGAGCGATCTTTTTCATAGATAAAGTAGCTACTCATCACACGGCGCAAATCATCGCGTTTTACTTCATCTTGTGGCGGTAAATAATAAATAATTTCTTCTATAATTTCATAAGTCACATCGGCTTCTAAAAGCATCTCTTCAAGCTCGCTTTTTGTTACGATCTTACTTGTTTTTACGCTATTTATAGCGCCAAAAGTTTTTACAAAACCTTTTTTTATAAAGTCAAACATTAATTGATCGCCTTTGAAATTTCATTTTCTAGCATCTCTTCAGGAACTAGTCCAACATAGCCATCATGAAAGTCTCCATTTGTCTTAAAAAGCACTGAGGCAGGAAGCCCAGTAATGCCTCCGACAGCCTTTTCTAGGATAAAATTTTCCTTTCCAACCGCAACATCATACTTTATGTTATTTTTCTTAGCAAACTCTTTTATCTGCTCAACGCTCTTATCTTCAAGCAAGATAGCAACGATATTTAAATCTTTCCTAAATTTCTCAGCCAAGTTATTTAGATGTGGGATTTCAGCCCTACAAGGTGGGCACCATGTCGCCCAAAACACAAAAAGTGTTGCTTTCTTTTGTTCACGATCAACATCAAGCCCATAATCATCTCTGATTTTAAATTTAAACTCACTACCATCTATCAAACCAAGTGCTATTTGTTTATCATAAACAGCTTTTTTTTTAGTATTTTTTACTTCGCTTGTCTCGTTTTTTTCTATATTTTTAGTTAAATTTTGCTCTATATTGCTTGGCTGTGTTTTAATCTCTTTACTCTCTTCTTTGCTTTGGCAACCCAAAAGTAAAAAAACAGCTAAAAATGCTATAATCTTGTGTTTAAGTTTCATAAAAATAGTCCTTGTGATTGTTTTTGAGTAAAATTATACTAAAAGATAATAAAATGAGTGTTAAATCAACAAAAGATGAATTTAGAGCCTACGCTATAAAAAATACAAGAAAACGGGTAAAAATTTCAGCAAAATGTCGCAGTCAAAATGTCATAAAAAGGCTTAGTAATCTCATAAAATTTACAAATTCTAAAAAAATTTTACTCTACATGCCACTTTTTTATGAAGTAGATGTTTATAAAATGCGTAGATTTTTGTCAAATCGTGATATTTTTGTGCCATTTATGGTAGATATTAGCTTAAAAATGGTAAAATTAAGGTTGCCATTTGAGTTAAAAAAATTTAACTTACGCGAGCCACTTGCATCAAAATTTGCAAACGATCGCATTGATATGGCTATAGTCCCATGTAATGGGGTTGATGGGGCTATGCGCAGGATAGGTCACGGCAAAGGTTTTTATGATAGATTTTTTAGCGACCTGCCTTATCGTCCAAGATTGATAGTATTTGTTCAAGCGGCAGACTTTTATACGGATAAAATTCTCTCCAAAGAGTATGACATCTGTGGCGATATTTACCTAACCCCAAATAAAAACTATATAAAAAGAGGAAACTATGATAGAAGTTTTAGTCGGCTTAGGAGCTGGTGTGGCGGGAGTTGGCGTAGGTTATCTGTATGCAAAAAAGATAAACGATGCAAATTATAATATATTTTTAGAACAAGCAAAGGCAAAGGCAAAGGCTATCGAGCACGAGGCTGAGCTTATTTTGAAAAACTCAAAAATTTCAGTCCAAGAAGCAGAATTTGAGGCCAAAAAAAAGTATGATGAAAAAACCACAAAACTACAGCGTGACTACACTCAAAAATTTGACGAACTAAGCAAAAAAGAGAGTACTTTACAAACCGAGCAAGAAATTTTACACGAAAGCAAGCTAGCGCTTGAGAGCGAGCGAAATAATGCTAAATCAACATACGAAGAGGGACTGAGTCTAAAAACAACTTACCAAAATAAAATGAACGAAGCCTTAAAAGTACTTGAACACGCAGCTGGTCTAACTCAAGAAGAGGCTAGAGAGATCGTCTTAAAAAAGGTTGAAGAAGCTAGTCGTGCAGACATAGCTCACATAGTTAGAAAGCACGAAGAAGAGGCAAAAAGAGATATAAAAAAGAGAGTAAACTATATCCTAGCACAGGCTACTTCGAGATTTGCGGGAGAATTTGCAACTGAGCGACTTATAAATGTTGTAAATATCAAAAACGATGAGTTAAAGGGTCGTATCATAGGCAAAGAGGGGCGAAACATAAAGACTCTTGAGATGGTTTTGGGTGTTGATATTATCATAGACGATACACCAAATGCGATAATTTTAAGCAGTTTTAACCTTTATCGCCGTGCAATCGCAACAAGAGTTATAGAGCTTTTAGTAGAAGATGGTCGTATCCAGCCAGCAAGGATAGAAGAACTTCACAAAAAAGTTACAGAAGAGTTTGAGCAAAGCGTGCAAGAAGAGGGCGAAAATATAGTTATTGACCTAGGATTAAATAAAATTCATCCAGAGATAGTAAAACTAATCGGAAAACTAAAATTTCGTGCAAGCTATGGTCAAAATGCTTTAGCTCACAGCCTTGAAGTCGCACATCTTGCAGGTATCATAGCGGCTGAAACTGGCGGAGATGAAAAGCTTGCAAAAAGAGCAGGGATATTGCATGATATAGGTAAGGCACTAACGCATGAATTTGAGGGCTCGCATGTTGATCTTGGAGCAGAGGTTTGCAAGCGCTATAAAGAGCATGCGGTCGTTATAAATGCTATTTATGCACACCATGGACACGAAGAGGCGACAAGTGTTGAGAGTGCTGCTGTATGCGCGGCAGACGCCTTAAGTGCTGCTCGTCCTGGCGCAAGGCGTGAAGTACTTGAAAGCTTTTTAAAGCGAGTTGAAGAGATAGAAAATATTGCAAAAACCAAAAATGGTATCAAGCAAGCTTATGCTATAAATGCGGGTCGTGAAATTCGCGTTATCGCAAATGCCAAGCTCATAAACGACGATGAAGCGGTTCTTGTTGCAAAGGAGATTGCTCAAGAGATAGAAGCAAAAGTGCAGTATCCTGGCGAGATAAAGGTAAATGTCATCAGAGAGACTCGCGCCATAGATTTTGCAAAATAAAGAAAAGATTTAATGAAAAAAATTTTATTTATCTTAGCATTTGTTGTTAGATTATTTGGTGGAGAGGACTTAGTTTTAAGCTCCGCAAATTCATATCAAATGGTACTTAGAGCAAATCCAAATGCACCTACAAACGCACTAATAAAACAAGCCAAAGCTGTTATCATATTTCCAAGTGTAAAGAAGATAGGCTTTTTAGTTGGTGGTATGGGTGGCAATGGCGTGATGATAACCCCTGTAAATTCAAGCGAGAAAGAGATGTACTCAGTAGGCATAAGTGGCGGAAGTTTTGGGCTTCAAGTAGGTTACGAAGATAGCTCGCTTGTGCTTTTTGTGCTAGATGAAAATTTAGTAAATGACATTAAAAATGGCAAATTTACGATACAAGCTGATGCATCATTTAGTTTTGGCGATGGTGGCAGGGCCTATAACAAAACAAGCGATTTTAAATTTACAAGCAGCATATATGCCTATGCTACAAACGCTGGCTTTTTTGCTGGAGCAAGCTTTGGCGGAGCGGTAATTAGCCACAATGACGAAAATTTACTTCAAAGCGGATATGCTTTTGAACAACTTCAAAACTCACTAACAAACAACTAAGGCAAATAATGCAAGATATGCTAACTTCACTATCTACATATGGATATATAATACTTTTTGTTTACACTCTGGGTGGAGGTATGGTCGCTCTAATAGCAGCTGGGATACTCTCACACCTTGGAAAAATGGATCTAGGCGTCAGTATCGCTATAGCCGCCTTTTCAAACGCTCTTGGCGACATGCTTCTTTTTTATCTTGGTCGATACAACAAAGATATGATACGACCTTACATTAAAAACCATAAGCGCAAATTTGCGTATTCATGCATGCTTATGAAAAAACAAGGCGATAAGTTGCTTTTTATCAAAAAGTACATTTATGGACTAAAAACACTTATACCAATAGCCATAGGCTTTACGCCAAGCTACTCTGTACAAAAATTTGTTGTAATAAACATTTTTGCCTCCATTGTTTGGGCTTTAGTGGTTGGAATTTCGGCTTATTATATAGGCTCAACTTTTGAGCAAATTAGCGAATTTTTAGGTGAAAATAGTTGGATTATGCCAGTTTTTATGATGAGTTTAATAGGTGGAATTTACTACTTTTTGCATATTGCAACTAGAAAAAAAACAAAAGGAAAAATATGAAAAAAATTTTTATATCTATCGCAATTGCGGCTGTTTTACTTGCTGGAGGTAACTATTTTGTTAGCCAAAAGGTTAAGCAAAGCTATAAAAATACACTTAAAAATTTACAAGCCATGGAGGGCATAAGTATATCAAATGATACCTATGAGCGAGGTTTTTTAAACTCAAAAGCTAGTTTTGATATGGAGTTAGATCAGAAAGTTTTACCTATTTTAGATGAGAGCTTTAGTGAAAGTGACACAAGTAAAACTTTAAAAATAAATATCAAAAGCGACATTAGTAATAATTTATTTTCACTAATAAATGGCTTTAAGTCTAGCTCAAGTATCGCTATTTTAAACATTCGAGCACAAGAGAAGCTAAAAGAGGTATTTGGCTCAAATATCATCGCAACAGCCCATGCAAAAAGCAGCATTTTTGACAGCAAGCAAGATATCAGCATAAATTTAAAAGATATTTCATTTAAGCAAGAGCTATCAGAACTAAAAACACAAGGTGTGAAGCTAGATATAGCGACTGATAGAACAAAGCTTAGCTCAGGTGCTTTTAGTTTTGATAAAATTTTATTTAGCCAAGAATCAGATAATTTTATAGAAAATAGCATAAAAATAGAGCTTGAAAAACTAAACTATGATCTTACCCATAAAGAGCCTATCGAGTTTAAAGAGATAGAGTATAATCTAGCCCCTTATATCTATGATGCAAGTATTGAAAATATAAAAATCACAGAAAGTGGAAAAGAAGTGCTTTTTTATGACATGAAAGCAAATGGTAACTCAAGCTATGGGGATACTGGTAAAACTCTTTTTAATAGCAAAGATATTTTAAGTATAAGCAAGATAAATGTTGCCGGTGTGGAGTTTAAAGAATTTGCGATAAAGATGGATATTAAAAATTTACACATACAGAGCTTTAAAAAAATCATCGATGTTTATTCAAGTTTAAGCGAAGATGAGTATGAAGTAAATTATGAAAAACTTACGCCTATATTTTTTGAACTTTCAAAAGCAAAACCAGAGTTAAACTTAAATGAGTTTAGCGTAAAAAATGCAGCGTCAAATAAACTTAATATAACCACAAATTTTGCTTTAAAAGAAAGCTCTAAGGATATAAATAGCCTAATGGATGCCATAAAATTTGATGGAGTTTTGAGTATCGAGCCAAATATAGCCAGCTTTTTGTCGCAGTTTCCAGATATCGCTGGCTTTGGTATGATACTTGAACAGTTACAAATTTTAAAAACTGAAAAAGATATGCAAAAAATGACATTTAGATTTGAGCCAAAAGAACAAGACATTATCATAAATGAAGAGCAAAGATTGGGCAATTTACTAGGTGGTTTTTAAGCTAAAGTCTAGCCTTGGCTAGACTTTTTAATTATTTAACTTCATAAAATTTTAGTAAAACTTTATCTGGCAAACGCATAGCGTAGCAGACAAATATCGCACGCTCCATCCATTTATACTTCGCGTCATAAGTCTCAAACTTAGTTACAGTTGCAAAATACACATGTTTTGGATCTACTATCTTGCCTTTAGCTGCCTCTTTTGCCACTTCTGGGTCTGTGATATGGCGCATGCCTGAGTTGTCAATGTAAATTTGCGCGCCGTCATCAAGCTTTATCGCGTATCTTGCTGTAAGCTCAGTTAGCCCATCAGGTCTAACGACTTGACTATCCACTCCATACGGAAGCACCTTGCCATTTAACTTTCCGCTTACTTTTCCACTTTTTATGTAAATAAGTCTGCGAAGCCCGTGCTCGCTATCTTGACCCACGACAAGAGGCTTTTCAACTTCTATATCTATCATAAACGCAAGCTCCAAGCGTGGTTCATTCACATCTTTTGCTGAAATTTCATTAGTACTTAATATGCTAAATCCAAACAAAGCCACAATGGCAACAAAAATTTTCTTCATCTTATCTCCTTTTAAAAAAGTAAATATATTTTTTAATATTAGAGTAAGAATAATAAAATTTAGCTAAAAAATTGAATTTAAATAATAAAAATTTTATAATAAATCACACAAATCTCATAAATACTACAATATTAAAATTTTCCATATCAAGTAGTCAGAGTAATTATTTCAATATCTATGTTCTTACGCGCAGCTAAAATTTTGCACCCAAAAATAGGGTGCAAAATGCATTAGATCGCCTTTATCATAACTTTTGTAAGTGTTTTGCTAAACTCAGCTGGATCGTCAAGCTGTATGCCTTCATTTATCTTAGCCATATCTAAAAGCAAATGCGACACATCGTTTATCATAAGCTCATTTGCTTCAAGTTTGGTAAAAATTTCATGTCCTGCATTTATCTCAAGGATAGGCTTGATCTTTGGCAAGTCGCTTTGACCCATCTGCTTTAACATCGCCTGCATAGCGTAGTCTGGATCATTTTTATCATAAATCAGCACCGCTGGCGAGTCACTCAGACGAGAGCTAACGCGTACATCTTTAACATCATCTTTTAGAATTTCACGCATTTTAACAAGCGTGCTAGCCACCTTACTCTCATCGGCTTTTGCTTGCTCTTCATCGGCTTTTATCTCATCATTTATATCAGCGTGAGAGATTGATTTTATCGGAGTTTTATCAAACTCATTTACCATAGGCATGACTATTGTATCTATCTCCTCGCTCATTATCAAAACTTCGATGTCATTTTTCTTGAAATTTTCAAGCAACGGCGAGTTACGAAGCATATTTTCGTTATTTCCGCTTATGTAATAGATACTTTTTTGTTCTTCTTTCATCGCCTCTTTATACTCTTTTAGGCTCACTAGTCCGTCGCGTTTGCTTGATTTAAACATCACAAGATCAAGGATCTGCTCTTTTTCAGCGCCAAAGCCATAAAGTCCCTCTTTGATGACTTTGCCAAAAAGTGTGTAAAATTTTATGTATTTTTCACTATCTTTCTCTTTTAGCTTAGCAAGTTCGCCGAGAATTTTCTTAACACTTTGCTCTTTTACGCTTCGCATTATCGCATTTTCTTGTAAAATTTCACGGCTTACATTAAGCGGCAAGTCCTCCACATCGATCACTCCTCGTACAAATCGTAAAAATGGAGGCAACAGCTCCTTTGCGTCATCTGTGATAAACACACGCTTGACATAGAGCTTCACACCACTTTGATAATCCACCCTAAACATATCAAACGGCTCTGTGCTAGGCACATAAAATAGGGTGCTATACTCTATCTTGCCCTCAGCCTTTGTGTGAATGTGAAAGAGCGGATCAGTGCTGTCGTGTGAAATTTGCTTATAAAAGTCGTTATATTCTTGTTCTTTTAATCCAGCTTTATTCATGCGCCAAAGCGCACTTGCTTTGTTTATCTGTGTGTTTTTACTCTCATAATTTCCCTCTTTTTCACCGTCTTTTGGCGCGATATACTCGCTTTTATCCATAAAAATTGGGTATGGGATATGGTTTGAGTACTTTTTAATGATACCCTCCACGCGCCACTCATCGGCAAACTCATCGTCGTTTAAGTGTAAAACAATGGTGGTGCCATGAGTCTCTTTGCTAGTGGGAGCGATAGTGTAGTTTTTAGCATCTGAGCTCCACACAAAAGCCTCGTCGCGTAGCGCTTTGCGGCTCGTTACTTCGATACTTGAAGCTACCATAAAAGCCGAGTAAAAGCCCACGCCAAACTGTCCAATGAGCGAGCTGTCTTTTTTAGCGTCTCCACTTAAATTTTGCAAAAAGCCCTTTGTTCCACTTCTTGCTATGGTGCCAAGGTTGCTTATAAGATCATCTTTACTCATACCAATACCATTATCGCTGATAGTTAAGCTCTTTTTCTCTTTATCAAAGCTTATGTCGATGCGCGGCGTGTAAGAAAGGTTTTTGTAGGCTTCGTCTGTTAAACAAAGGTAGTTTAACTTATCCAGCGCGTCACTTGCATTTGAGATAAGCTCGCGTAAAAATATCTCTTTGTTTGAATAAAGCGAGTGAATCATCAAATTTAATAGGTCATTCACTTCGGTTTGAAACTCAAATTTATCTGCCATTTTTCTATCCTTTTTAAAAAATTTAGCACATTATAGCGTATTGTGCTAAAATAAATTTTAAAGTTGATAGTAAGTATATCAATGTTTGAAAAATTTATCTAAAAACGACAATACCAACATAGCAAGCAAGTAGTGATAAAATGACATTGGGTAAAATATTTAAAAGGCGATGTTGAAAATAGAGCAACGCTTTGATATGAAAAAGCTGAAAATGTAGTAAAGCCGCCAAGAATACCAATAACCAAAAATGATTTTGCATTTTGTGATAAATTTAAAGCTAAAAATGCCCCTATGGCAAAACTACCAAGGATATTTACAAGCAGTGTTGAGAATGGAAAAAGTGTTGAAAACTTTGAGAGTGCAGTGCTAAGCAAACTTCTACAAATAGCACCTATAAATCCGCCAAAACCTACTAAAATAAGCTCAAGCATTAGCTTATATCAGTTTTTTGACGCTCGCTATCAAGTACGGCTTGCATTTTGCTACGAGTATTTTCTAGCCAAGACTCATCACTGCGATCTATCTGATCTAGATATATAACTTTGATTTTTCCATTTTTAAAACTAAATTTTTTAGAATCCATAATATCACTTCCAACTACAACAACAGGCTGAACTCTTAAGTCAAGTTTATCAGCTATAACCTTTGCACCACTTTGAAATTTAAGAAGTTTGTCGCCTTTAGCACGCGTTCCTTCAGGAAATATAGCTATAACGCGGTCATTTTCTATGCGATCTTTTGCCTCTTTTAGCAAATTTACTATTGCTCTTGGATTTGAGCGATCTACAGGAAGCATTTTTGGTACACTTAAAATTTTGCCTATGATAGGAATATCGCCGATCTCTTTTTTGGCTACCCAACAGAGGTTTTTGGGGTAAATTTCTTCTAAAACTACGATATCAAGCATGCTTTTATGGTTTATCATTATCATTTGTGTATCAGGTTTTGGCTCGCCCACAACCTCAATACTATAAAAGCCAAGCCAGCGTTGAGTTTTTGCCCAAAAACGGCGAACTGCGTGAATTTTAGAACTAAAAAGCCACATCAAAAATACAACTATAACTACACTAATAACAAACTCAATAGCGTAATAAAATGCCTTAATTCTTGATAATATCATCTTTTTTTACCCAGCCTATTTTACCATCTGTAAATAAAATTTTATAATAATCTGTTCGCTCACTTAGTATCTCAATACTTTCACTAGTTGTAGATGTATAAAA
This sequence comes from Campylobacter australis, assembly GCF_050586305.1. NCBI lineage: Bacteria > Pseudomonadati > Campylobacterota > Epsilonproteobacteria > Campylobacterales > Campylobacteraceae > Campylobacter > Campylobacter australis. Next base: position 153,628 of record NZ_JAXUAA010000002.1, read on the forward strand.
GATCGTAGATTTTGTAGTTGGCAATATTTTCACACTTACATTTGGCTTTAGGGTGCCTTTGCTAAATGGGTTATATGAGTAGATACTGACCGCAATAAAAAGTGCCGTAGCTATAAAGTAGCTAACTTTTCTTCGCATCACCGAAAGTATTAAAAATAGAGCCGAAAAACTGTAAAGAACGATATTTTTATAGGTACTAAATTCGCTTTGTTTTGGATTTAGTCCAATTTGTGTGCTAACATCATCATCTTCAACACTTACCAGTAAGGAAAAGCTCTCAAATTTTGAGCTTTTAAGGTTATAATAACTAAAGTCAAGTGAGTTTTTATTGGGTTTAAAAACAGCAAAAAAATAGCCACTCTGGTTTGCAAAATCACCTGCAACATTATCCATGCCTTGTTTTAGCAGAGTCTTGTCAGGTAAATTAAACGATGTAAGATTGACATTTTTAGCTTCCATCTCGACTATCATGATAAGGCTAGTTTCATCAAATTTAGTTGTTTTAAATTTTTTAACAACCAAACTATCAGCCACAATACCAGAAAAATCGCTCCTAGCTCGCAAGTCTTTAAATTTTGGCAAAAATAGATTCATCGTGCCACTATGATATATCTCACCATTTCGCTTTAAATTTAGCTCTATCTTTGTAGATTTTGCGTCTTCATTTTTACCTTGTAAAAAAAACAGAGCGACATAGCTACCATCGCTTTGTTTTACCCACTCAGTATTTTTAGGATTTAGCCATTTAACATTACTCTCATCAACTTTAGTTTCAAAGCTGTATTCAAGCTCATTTTGAGGATTAACACTAAGTTTTAACTCAAAAATTTCTCCAACAAAAACACTTTTTGGAATACTTACAGTTTTTAGCGTAACTTCGCGTTTTTTAACAGTTTCATAAACTTGGGAATCAGGCAAATTTAGATATTGCTCGTCCGTAGGAGCGATATTTTTTAGTTGTTCAGCAGAAACACCGATGCCCATTTTTCTTTGCATATTGCGCTCAAGCATGGTGTCATTTTGTCTTTTTTTATTCTCATCTTGTGTATTTTTGTTAGCAAATTTATCTTCTCTTGGCTCGTCAAAAATACTTGGTTTGGCATGCAAGCTAAGTGCGAAAAGTAGGGCACTTAAGAGTTTTAACAAACTAACCCCTTAAGCATTTTAAGCCCATCATCTGAGTGTAAAATTTTCTCACAAGCACGCTCAGGATGTGGCATAAGACCAAAAATTTTCTTGCTTTCATCACAAATGCCAGCTATATTATCAACTGAGCCGTTTAGGTTTATCTCCATGCCATTTTCATCGCAATACTTTAATAAAACCTGCTCATTATCATATAATTTTTTTAGCGTATTAGCGTCAGTGAAGTAGTTACCTTCACCGTGTGCAACTGGTATATTAACTATCTCGCCAACACTTAAGTTTGACAGAAATTTATTTGAGTTTGAAATAACCTTTAGTGGCTGGTACTTTGAAATAAAACTCATGCTCTCATTTCTTCTCATCGCACCTGGCAAAAGCCCAAGCTCAAGCAACATTTGAAAGCCATTGCAAATACCAAGTATATATCCACCGCGTTTTGCATGCTGCATGACTGCTTTCATGGCTGGTGAAAATTTCGCTATCGCAGCCGTTCGCAGATAATCTCCATAGCTAAAACCGCCAGGAAGTACTACAAGATCGGCATCTATATGCTCATCTTTATGCCAGATAATTTGCGTTTGGCAACCAAACATCTTAAAAGCATAAGAGGTATCTGTTTCGCAGTTTGTGCCAGGAAAAAGAAGTATGGCTACTTTCATAGTACTATCTCATAATCTTCAATAACAGTATTTGCAAGAAGTTCCTCGCACATCGCCTCAAGCTGTTTTCTAGCATCATCTTTTGTTGCATCGATATTTAAAACAATTTGCTTGCCTATTTTAACTTCTGATACATTACTAAAACCAAGTGAGCCAAGAGCGTGCTCGGTAGCCTTGCCTGCTGGGTCAAGAACGCCATTTTTTAGTGAGATATTTATAACTGCTTTCATTTCTGACCTTTAAATTTATTTTCTAATCTGCAAAACTTTTATCACATCAACAGCACTTTTTAACTGAATATCATCATTTAGTTTTTTGGTTGTTATAAGCTCTTTTTCATCTTTTTTCTCTTCAGTTTTGTTTGCTTCTGCTGTGGCTGGAGCTAGTTTTTCAAGCTCGCCTTGTAGGTGTGCTTTAAGTTCGCTCTCTTTTATACTAAATGCATCTTTATCATTTTGAGGAACTTTACCAGGATAGACTATAACATCTGGGGTAACGCCAACAGCTTGTATACTTTTGCCACTAGGTAAATAGTAGCGTGCGATAGTAAGCTTTATGGCCTCTTTTTCATCAACTGGTAATATCACCTGAACACTACCCTTGCCAAATGTATTCTCTCCAACTACTACACCGCGCTTGACATCTTGAAGTGCTCCGCTGACTATCTCGCTAGCACTTGCACTTCCGCCATTTACTAAAACAACAAGTGGAAGCTTTGTTATGGTATTTGATTTACTTGCTCTAAATTCTGAATTTTCAGCATTATCTCTACCTTTTTGTGAAACTATAATACCATCATCAACAAAGAGATCAACCAAGCCTACAGCTTGATTTAAAAGACCTCCTGGGTTATTTCTAAGATCAAGAACTATGCCTTTTACCTTTGGATGTTTTTTTATAAATTCGCTAGCTTTACTAACTACATTTTTATCAAAATTTGTCACACGAAGATATAAAATTTCCTCATTTTCTATAATCTTTGCATAGACTGACTCGACTTTTATTATATCTCTTATGATATTTAAATCAAACGGCTTTTGCTCGCCCTTTCTAACTATAGTTATCGTAATAGAAGTCTTTGGCTTACCTCGCATCTTACTAACAGCCTCATCCATAGTGACTCCCATAGTAGCATTGCCATCTATGCGAAGTATAATATCGCCAGCCTTTACACCAGCTTTATCAGCAGGAGTCCCTTCTATTGGAGAGATAACAGTTAGTGCGCCATCTTTCATGCCAACAGTGATACCAAGTCCGCCAAATTCTCCGCTTGTTTGTACCTGCATATCTTTAAAGGATTTTTCATTTAAAAATGCGCTATGAGCGTCTAAATTTTGCATTAACCCTGCGATAGCCTTATCTATAATCTCTTTAAATTTTATATCATCAACATAATATTTTTCGACTGTGTTTATCGTTTTATTTAACTTTGCCAGTGCCTCAATCCTTGCACTCGTATCATTGTTTGCAGCAAAAAGCGTAGTAGAAAATGAAAGCGCTAAAAACCCACCTACAATAAAATTCATTTTTTTCAAAAACCACTCCTAAAATCAATTATAAAATTGTATATTTTAGTAGCTTTTGCCTAAAAATAGGATAAATTTTCAAATTTTATAACTATAAATTTAAATTCATCAATAGATATAAATTAGTTTTTTTAATAAACTTGACATTAATAGACTAAAGTTGTATAATATCATCATTATAAAAAATATAAAGGATGAAAAATGGCAAATATACTTCAAAAGCTTACAGCTCAGATGACACAAAGTCTTGAAAATGCGGCTAGTTTAGCACTCCATGCTAAAAATCAAGAGATGATGCCTCTTCATATTTTATGGGGTTTAACAACAGATAGCAACTCTATACTTAATCAGGTTTTTAATAAAAATAATGTCACTAAGGAAGCCTTAGTGCTAGAAATTCAATCAAATATTAAAAATCTACCAACCAGTTCAAATGTTACAAAAGAGAGCTTAAAAATTTCTAAAGATACTATGTTTTCGCTTGAAAATGCACAAGCATTAATGACTAGCCTTGGAGATAGCTTTATAGCTGTTGATACTTGGCTAATCGCAAATTTAAATACTGAGCCCATAAAAGCAATTCTTTCAAAATTTACAGACATTTTAGAAATTAAAAAAACGCTTGAAGCAATGCGTGCAGGGCGTAAGATAGATAGCCAAACAAGTGATGAAACGCTTGATAGCTTAGCTAAATTTGGCATAGATCTAACAGCAAAAGCCACTTCTGGCGAGCTAGATCCAGTGATTGGTCGCGATGATGAGATAACTAGAATGATGCAAATTTTAATAAGAAAAAGCAAAAACAACCCGATCTTACTTGGTGAGCCAGGAGTTGGCAAAACAGCTATCGTTGAAGGTCTAGCGCAAAAAATAATAGCAAAAGATGTGCCAACTAGCCTTGCAAACAAGCGAGTTATCGCTCTTGATATGAGCGCGCTCATAGCTGGAGCAAAGTATCGTGGTGAGTTTGAAGATCGCTTAAAAGCAGTCATAGACGAGGTCAAAAAGGCTGGCAATATCATACTTTTTATCGATGAAATTCACACTATAGTTGGAGCTGGCGCGAGCGAAGGCAGTATGGACGCGGCAAACATCCTAAAGCCAGCACTTGCCCGCGGAGAGCTTCACGCTGTTGGCGCTACGACCCTTAAAGAATACCGCAAATATTTTGAAAAAGACGCAGCTTTACAACGCAGATTTCAGCCTATCGATGTGCGCGAGCCAAGCGTAAATGAGGCATTGCAAATTTTAAGAGGCATAAAAGAGCGCCTTGAAGTCCATCATGGCGTAACTATCACAGATAACGCGCTCGTGGCCTCGGCAAAGCTAAGCGATCGCTACATCTCAAACCGCTTTTTGCCAGATAAGGCTATAGATCTTATAGATGAAGCTGCGGCTGAGCTTAAAATGCAGATAGAAAGCGAGCCGTTTGAGCTTGCAAAAATAAAGCGCGAAATTTCAACTCTTGAGGTCGAAAAAGCGGCTTTAAAGATGGAAGAGAGTGATAAAAACGATCAAAGGCTAGAGCAAATCGAGCAAGAAATAGCAAATTTAAATGAAGAAAAACAAAAGCTTGATGTAAAATTTGAAAACGAAAAAGCTGTCTTTGATGGTATCTCAAATGCCACAAAACAGGTTGATTCGCTAAAAAGTGAAGCTGAGATAGCTCGCAGAAATGGGGACTTTCAAAGAGCTGCTGAGATTGAGTATGGTAAAATTTTAGAAGTTACAAATTCTCAAAACGAACTTCGCCAAAAGTGGGAGGAGATGAAAAAAAATGGTGTCTTGCTTAAAAACCAAGTCGATGATGAGCTTGTGGCTGAAATTTTAAGCAAATGGACAGGAATTTCAGTAAGCAAAATGCTAGCCAGCGAAAGGGAAAAATACCTAAATATCAAGCAGTATCTGCAAAATAGCGTAGTCGGTCAGGACGCCGCACTACACGCTTTATCAAGAGCGATAAAGCGCAATAAGGCAGGGCTAAACGAGGGTGCGCGACCGATCGGCTCATTTTTGTTTTTAGGACCAACTGGCGTTGGCAAAACGCAATCAGCCAAGGCTCTAGCGAAATTTTTATTTGATGATGAGCGCGCACTCATACGCTTTGATATGAGCGAATACATGGAAAAGCATAGCGTTTCACGGCTACTTGGCGCACCTCCAGGATATGTAGGTTTTGAAGATGGTGGACAGCTAACGGAAGCCGTTCGTCGCAGACCTTACAGCGTGATCTTGTTTGACGAGATAGAAAAAGCTCATAAAGATGTTTTTAATATCTTGCTTGGGATTTTGGATGACGGCAGAGCTACTGATAATAAGGGTGTTACGGTTGATTTTAAAAATACCATTATTATTTTGACATCAAATATCGCGTCAAATTTTATTATGGAGCTAAGCGGAGATGAGCGTGAAAATGCCGTTAAAAACGAGCTTAAAAACTACTTTAAACCAGAGTTTTTAAACCGCCTTGATGATACGATTATCTTTAATCCGCTAAGCCAAGACGAGCTTGTAAATATCGTGCATATAATGTTTAACGAGCTTGCAAAACGCCTAGCCGAGCGCGATATAAAGGCTAGTTTAAGCGATGATGCGGCGAAATTTATAGCTAGGGCTGGATTTGACCCAGTGTATGGCGCGCGTCCGCTTCGCCGTGCGCTTTATGAGCTAGTCGAAGACAGGCTGGCTGAGATGATACTGCGCGACGAACTTGAAGCCAAAGATGAAATTTTAGTTAATGCAAATGAGAGTGAGATAGTAATTACTGCTAAATAGTTTTTTTAGGCTACACTATGTAGCCTAAATGCTTTAAAAATAAAAATTTGTTTTAGTTTTTTATTTACTTTATTAATCTTTTTTTTAGTTAAGATATAGTAAATTTTTAAATGACAAAATAACGAAAGGAGTCTTTTGTGGATGATATTATAAGATTTAGTGTATCACTGCCAAAATCGCTCTTGCAAGAACTTGATGCAAAGATCGAACAACAAGGCTATGCATCGCGCAGCGAACTTACCCGTGATCTTATACGAGAGAAGATCATTAAAGATAGCTGGGAGACATCAACTAGTGAACTTATCGGCGTTATGAGTATAATTTACTTACATGAACAAAATGAGATAGTAAATAAAATCCTAAATTTAGAACATCAAACAAAGGTAAAAATTATGTGCATCACTCATGTAAACATTGATCCACAAAACTGCCTTGATACATTTGTGCTTCGTGGAAAATCAAAGGATATAAAGCTATTTTGTGATAAAATTTCAGGAACAAAAGGGGTAAAATTTTCAGAGCTTGTAAAAGCAGCAATTACTACAGCTTAAAATAAAATTTAAGCTAAGCTTGGCTAAACTTATGCGATTTTTACTTTAAACAAGGGTGAAATTTGCATTTTTTTCATAAAAATTTCTTAGCCAAAGAGCTTGTAAAGTGGCAAAATGACGGGCTTGTGGATACAAAAACGGCTACAGCGATAGCTGCAAAGTATGATATAGACATTGCCACAAATGCGAATGAGAGCAACTCTATACTTCGTATCGTCGCTTACTTCTTTTTTGGTTGTTCACTTTTAACACTTGTTGGGGCAAACTGGGAAGATATAGCGCCAGATATTCGGACATTTATACTAATCGCTCTTACGACTGTGTTAAATTTCGCTGGATTTTATAATCTAAAAAACGGCAAAGATGGCTATGGTAGCGCACTCTTAGTCCTTGCTAGCCTTACCTTTGGTATTAGTATAACACTCATTGCGCAAATTTATAATCTTGATAAAAACCTTTCAAATGGCGTTTTACTTTGGGTGGTTGGCACTTTTATAGTTGGACTAGGCTCGCAAAAGTCGCTAGTCATGGGTGTTGGGCTGATTGCTAGTGCGATTTGGATTTTAAGTAGTTTAATGCAAGTCGGAGTTAGTATAAATTTTTATCTTATCTTTTTGCTTGGGGGGATTTGGCTTGCTTTAAAAGATAGCTCAAGACTGCTGGTTTTTGGTATATTTATAAGCCTTAGCTGCTATATCTTTGGTAATTATGAAGCTTTTGAAATTTTTATGTATGCGTCGATATTTTCAACCCTTTCCTATACTCTTTTAATGTTTAGCTTAAGTCATTTTTTAAACAAATTTTCGCAGTACGAAAATGCAAACTATCTTAGCACTATCGCTGGATATAGCTTCTTTGCCTTAATGCTTTTTTATTTTACATTTGCTAGCTTTGCTGAAAGTACTGAGTTTTATTTAAATTTCAATGAAATTTTTAGTCAGTTAAATAATAACTTTGGCAATATATTTGCTATATTTTCTCTAGCTTCACTTGGTGTGGGATTTTATTTTAAGGATAAAATTTTAATAGCTGTAAGCATTTTTGTCATTTTGTTGCCATTTTTACTTGCACATATAAATGCTACGATACTACTTTCAATTTTTATCGTAAGCACTGGAATTTTACTTATTAAAAATGACTTTGTGTTTAAAGGTGTTGGGCTTATTTTTTATGTATCTATCGTCCAGTACATGCGATTAATAGGCGATTACATAGGTACAAGCTTGCTATTTTTAGCCTTTGCCATTAGCATACTGATCATAACGAAAATGAGAAAAAAACATGAAAAAATTTAGTTTTTTAATTTTTTTAGTTCAGCCAATCCTACTTGTTGGGATGTTTTTTTATGCGTATATGCCCATATGGCTTGGCGATGATGTTTTTATAAAGGCGCAAGGGTATGACCCGCGTGATTTTTTCCGCGGAAATTATGTTCATTTAAGTTATGATTTTAATCAAATGGATGTAAATGTCAGTGAAAGTTATAGCAATAAAATATATGAAATTTATGCTATCTTAGAAAAAGATGGAGAGCTTTATAAAACAAGTAAAATAAGCTTAGAAAAACCCAAAGACGGTATATATATAAGTGGTAAATACGACTACTTATCAAGTTTTGGAGTGGAGAAATACTTTCAGCCAAAAAATAAAGCACTTGAACTTGAAGAGCAACTAAGGGATAGTGAGTTTGAAGCTATCGCACATCTTAAAATTTATAAAGGCGACGCGAGACTTATAAATATAGAGCTAGTCAAGATAGAAAAAAGCGATAAGTAAATTTATCTTTTTAAGCTCTTTGTGTAGCAATAATTTAACGCAGCCACTATAGCGTCATATGTATATGGCTCTCTAAGTATGATGGCATGCTCTTTAAATTTTGCTTCAAATTTGCTTTGCTTATGGCAGACAACAACTATACCGTAGCCTTTTAGTTTTTGAATCTCTAAAAGTTCATCCAAATCTTGCTCGGTTTTAAAATAATCCATGCTTACAAAAACAACCGAAGGCATATAGATACTATCTTTTATATGTTTTTTAAATGTCACAAAATCACTTTTTGAGCCGATTTTAACACCAATGACTTTAAGTATATTACGCAAAATTTCAAAGCCAAGATTATCCTCGTACGCCGCAATAGCATAATAAGACTTTATCACATTGCTTTTTAAACTTATATTTTTAGACTTTATCTCACGATCAAGTGTGGCACTGGTGTAAAGTACTATTTGATTATTATTTGTAATTAAAATTTTTGCCTTTGCAGTAGCTGCAAATTTGTTTGCTTTTTGTATTGATAATTCGTCTAGTTTTACATCTTTATCTACACTAAAAAAAACAGAAAAGAATACGGTATCTGCGTTGTAGTTTGTTAGTTTAAAATTTATATTAATATTTGCCTCACTAGTGCCTAACAAGTAAGCTTTAGCTATCCACTCCATAGTTTTTAAGACATTGTTTGAATCAATAGCAAAAACTCGTGGATAACTAGGATCATACTCAAAGATGATTCTATTTTTGCCATCTAAAGCATCATAATAAAGTGTCTCAAGTAAAAAATTTAGCCGCTCAACAAAGTCTATTTGCTTCATATTATAAGCATCCCATCACCATAAGAGTAAAAGCGATATCGCTCTTTTACGGCAGTTTCGTAAATTTGCATAGTCTTTTCAAGTCCGATAAAGCTTGCCACTAGCATTATAAGTGTTGAACGCGGAAGATGAAAATTTGTAAGTAGATAATTTTGGCGGATAGGGCGGTTGTTTGGATTTAAAAACAGCTCGCAAATACCGCTTTTTACACCATTTCTAGCAAAATTTTCAACACATCTTGTACTGGTTGTTCCGACCCCAAGTAGTGCAGTGTCTGAGTTTATCAGATCAACTGCTTCATCGCTAATACTGTAAAACTCGCCGTGCATCACATGCTGTCTTATATCCTCACACTCAACACCCTTAAAAGTGCCTGCGCCCACATGTAGCGTGATGTATGCAGTTTTAAAATTTGCCGAAATTTCACTCATCATCTCATCACTAAAATGAAGGCTTGCCGTTGGGGCAGCAACCGCGCCTGCCTTACTCGCAAATATGCTTTGATACCAGCTCTCATCTTGCTTCTTGTCAGCACGCTTTATATATGGTGGAAGTGGCACATGTCCGATCTTTTCAAGCTCGCAAAATAGAGTGTTTGCGCCAAGCAAGGCATCATTTTTATAAAATTTTACAACTCGCAAACCATCATTAAAAAGCTCTAAAATTTCTGCTTCAATGCAGTTTTGAAACTCCAGCCTTTGACCTACACTAACTTTACCACGGATATAGCAACTAAATTTCCCATCTTCTAGTGGTTGATTTAGCAAAAGCTCTATCGCCCCGCCACTTTGCTTTTTGCCAAATAATCGCGCCTTTATAACCTTTGTATCGTTAAAAATGATCGCTGTTTTTTTAGGGATAACACTAGCCAAATCGCCAAAAGTAAGGTGTAAAATTTTACCGCTAGCACGCTCATAAACAAGCAGTCTTGCATGCTCTTTTGGCATCACAGGAGAGCTTGCTATAAGCTCTTGCGGTAGCTCGTAATCATACGCTGAAAGCGCGTTTATATCGCTCATTGCGCCTCGTCTTGCTCGTTAGTTTCATCATCTGGTTTTTCAGGATTTGTGACGCTTGCTATGTATATAGAAAGTCCATAAAGCAACATCATAGGAACTGCCATTAAAAACTGGCTTAAAACATCTGGTGGCGTTACAATCGCTGAAAATATAAATATGATAACAACTCCGTATCTGAAAAAACCCTTAAGTTGGCTAGCATTTACCATACCAAGTTTTGCCAAGAAAAATGTTATAACTGGCATCTCAAAAGCTATACCAAAAGCTATAAGAAGCTTTGTAAAAAAGCCTACATATTCGCCGATACTAGGAAGCGCCGTAAAAAGCTGACCACCAAAATTTACCAAAAAGTTAAATCCAAGTGGTATCACTACAAAGTAACAAAAACTAGCTCCGCACAAAAACATTATCGTTGCGGCTAGGACAAATGGTATGACATATTTTTTCTCATTTTCGTAAAGTCCCGGCGCGACAAAAAGCCAAAACTGCCAAAAGATGATAGGCAAAGCCACTACAAGTCCAGCAAAAAACGCCACCTTCATCGCAGTAAAAAATGGCTCTTGCACAGATGTAAAGATAATGCTTGAGTTTTCTGGCAAAACAGCCTTTAGTGGCTCAGTCATCCACGCTAATATCGGGTTCCAAAAGCTAAAACAAACAACAAATGCAACGATAACGCTTGCAACGCTTATGCCTAGTCTTTTACGAAGTTCAACTAAATGAGGTTTTAATTCTTCAAACATTATGCCTCTTTTTTCTCAGGAATTTCAGCGTTTTGGGCTGATTTTATCTGGGTTTGCACATCTTGTGCGTCGCCTTTTTTCTCGCTTAAAACTGCATCTTTTGCTGCACCTACTGGATCTTTGACTGCTTCTACGCTTTTTTTAACACTATTTACTGCGTCATTTATGCCACTAGTTGCGTTACTGACACCTTTTTTGATCTCGTCAAGCTCTTCAAATGTAAGCTTTTTTCGCACGCCTTCGGTCGCTTGAGTGATGCTATCTTTGTATTTTTTTGCATCCTCTTTAAGCTCTGCGATCTTTACCTCTTGATCAAATGTCGCCTTGGCATCATTTATACCTTTTTTAAGAGTTTTGAAAAATTTTGCGATACTAACCATAGCATCTGGAAGTTTGTCAGGACCAAGCACCAATACAGCAATAACTGCAATGATAAGTATCTCAGGAAGGCTCATACCAAACATTTTTGTTCCTAAAATTAAATTAAACTAGCCATTTTAACTATATTTAGCTCAAAATTTGATAAATTTCGGCTAGTTTGCGACAAAAAGCGCAAGCTCATCAGCTAGTAAAAAATTTCTCGCATAGTATCTGCCATCTTTAAAATCTAGTTTTTTTGCTTGTTTTAAAATGTTAGCTCTAGCAATCTGCTCCTTGCTAAGCTCACTTGCCGCAACTCCAACAATGCTTCTAAAGCCCAAAAATAGCCGTTCAAGCTTCATCTCATCACTTGATAAATGCTCAAATTTTTTAGCGCACGGATCTTTTAGATACTCATCCAAATTTTCAGGTGAATAAACTCTGTAGTCATCCAAAAATCCGATCGCATACGCTCCAATTCCGATATAATTTTGGGCTTGCCAATAGCCAAGATTATGCCTGCAAACTTGCCCAAAATTTGAAATTTCATACTGCTTTAGGCCGATACTTTCAATCTGATTGATTAGAAATTTAGCTAGTGTTGGACTATCTTTTTTATACTCATTTTTTTTATAAAATGGTGTTTTTGGCTCAAGAGTTAAAGAGTATGCGCTAAGATGTAAAATTTCTAAATTTTTTACATTTTCTATCTCTTCGGTAAGGCGCTTTTTGTTATCTAGTTTTGTACCATAGATTAAATCAATGTTTATGTTGTCAAACCCTGAAATTTTCGCCATTTCAACGGCTTTGTAAATTTGCCTTGCGCTATGTGTGCGACCAAGAAATTTAAGCTTATCTTCAAAAAAGCTTTGTGCGCCAAAGCTTATGCGATTTACGCCAAATTTTCGCATTTTAATTAGCCACTTAAGTGTGGCGGAGTTTGGATTTGCCTCAGATGTGATCTCGGCATCTTTTGCCAAAAACGGTGAAATTTCATCAAAAAGTTTTTCATAGAGTTCTGCATTTACAGCACTTGGAGTTCCACCACCTATAAAAAGTGTTGAAATTTCTTCTTTTTTCATGGCAAATTTTTGCGCCTGATATTTAAAATCAATGATCATCGCATCAAAATAATTTTTAGCCATTTTATCTCGCCCAACAACCGAGCCAAAGGCGCAGTATGGGCATTTACTCTCACAAAACGGCACATGTGCATAAAGTAGCAAAAATATCCTTTATTAATAACTAAAATAGCCATTTTAGCATAACTTTAAAATTTTAAAGATATAATCTAGCTTATAAATTTCAAAAAAGGCACTTTATGAAAGAGTTAAACGGCTCACAAATGATAAGCGAAGCACTCAAAGAAGAGGGTGTAAAAGTTGTATTTGGCTATCCTGGCGGTGCTGCGTTAAACATCTATGATGAAACTTACAAACAAAACTATTTCACGCATGTTCTAACTCGCCACGAACAAGCAGCCGTCCATGCAGCCGATGGCTATGCGCGCGCTAGTGGCGAAGTAGGTGTGGCTTTTGTTACATCAGGACCTGGCTTTACAAACGCTGTTACTGGGCTTGCGACGGCGTATTCAGATAGCATACCGCTTGTGCTTATAAGCGGACAAGTCGCAACATCTTTAATAGGCACAGACGCCTTTCAAGAGATCGATGCAGTAGGAATTTCACGCTCATGTGTGAAGCACAACTACTTGGTCAAAAATATAGAAGAGCTTCCAAGGATACTAAAAGAGGCGTTTTATATCGCTCGTACAGGTCGCCCAGGACCCGTTCATATCGATATTCCAAAAGATATAACCGCTGCGACTGGCAAATTTGAATATCCAAAAGAGATAAGTATAGAAACTTACAAGCCAACCTACAAAGGCAACGCAAGACAGATAAAAAAGGCAGCCGAAACGATCGAAAGCTCACAGCGACCACTACTATACATCGGCGGTGGCGCGATAGCAAGTGGCGCAAGTGAAATTTTGCGCGAATTTGCCAAAAAGAGTGGCATCCCAGCGATCTCAACGCTGATGGGGCTTGGAGTTTTAAGAAGTGATGATGAGCTAAATTTAGGCATGGCGGGCATGCATGGAAGCTACGCAGCAAATATGGCATTAAGCGAGTCTGATCTTCTTATCGCACTTGGAGCGAGATTTGACGATCGCATCACAGGCAAGCTTAGTGAATTTGCCAAACACGCAAAGATAATCCACATCGACATTGACCCAAGCTCAATATCAAAGATCGTAAATGCACACTTTCCGATCGTAGGCGATGTAAAAAATGTAGTGAGCGAACTTAGAGAGAGACTGAGCTATGATCCTGAGAGATTTCGTCCTTGGCGTGAAATTTTAGCTCGCTATAACTCACTTTATCCACTTAAATTTACCGACAGCAACGAGGTTTTAAAACCGCAATGGGTCATTAAAAAAACGGCTGAAATTTTAGGGGATAATGCCATCATCTCAACAGATGTCGGACAGCATCAGATGTGGGTGGCGCAGTTTTATCCATTTAACGAGCCACGCACTCTAGTAAGTAGTGGCGGGCAGGGCACTATGGGATATGGGCTACCCGCAGCCATAGGCGCAAAGTGGGCAAAGAGCGATAAGGTCGTGGTAAATTTCACAGGCGATGGCTCGATACTTATGAATATCCAAGAGCTCATAGTAAGCGCCATAAGTCAAAAACCTGTCATAAATATCATCTTAAACAACAACTTCCTTGGCATGGTGCGCCAGTGGCAGACATTTTTTTACGAGAGTCGCTACTCAAACACAGACCTAAGCTTTCAGCCTGATTTCATCCAGCTGGCTCAAAGTCTTGGTGGAGTGGGCTATAGAGTAAAAACAAAAGAGGAGTTTGAAAAGGCTTTAAAGGATGCCGTAGCAAGTGGCAAGCCAGCCTTGCTAGATGTAGCGATAGACCGCTTTGAAAATGTCCTTCCGATGGTTCCAGCGGGCGCTGCGATATATAATATGATACTTGATGATAAGGGTCAAAGATGAGAAGAGTAATATCTGTAATAGTTTTAAACGAAGACGGTGTTTTGGCTCGCATTTCAGGGCTTTTTGCAGGACGAGGGTATAATATCGACACCCTTACAGTCGCACCCATCCCTGAGAGCAAATTCTCACGCCTTTCTATCGTAACGAGCGGTGATGAGAGGGTTTTAGAGCAGATAGTAAAACAGCTTCACAAGCTTATCCCAACATATAAGGTTATTGAAAGTGGGGACTTTGTCGAAAAAGAGATGGCGCTTGTAAAAATTCCACTCAGTGAAAATTTTTCAGGGCTTGATGCGATACTAAAAGCCTATAACGGCAATGTTGCAAACACAAACGAAAACTACATAATCGTAATGGTTTGCGATGATACAAGCAGGGTTGAAAATTTCTTAAAGGCGATTAAAAAATTTAATCCAGTTGATATAGTCCGTGGTGGCTCAGTTTTAATGGATCTGTAATATGAAAATAAGTGAAATAGCACAAAAAACAGGGGCAAATTTTATAGGTGAGGATATCGAAATTTTCGCATTAAATTCACTTCAAAATGCAAACAAAGCACAGCTTAGCTACTGCGATAGTGAAAAAAATGCTAAATTTATACCAACCTCAAACGCAGGCGCGATACTAGTTACAAAAGATATGGTATCGCTCGTTCCAGATGGGATTACCGCGGTAGTATGTCAAAATCCACATCTCGCATTTGCCATACTTAGCAAAGACTACGCAAAGCCGCTATTTACCGAGCCAAAACCAGCAAGTATAGCACAAAGCGCAAAGATAATGCCAAATGTTTATATCGGCTCAAATGCCAGCATAGGCGAAAATACCATCGTAATGGCGGGAGCCTTTATCGGAGATAATGTCGTTATCGGTAAAAACTGCATCATCCATCCAAATGTGGTCATCTACAACGACTGTGTTATAGGCGATGAGTGTCACTTGCTCGCAAACTGTGTTATCGGCTCCGACGGCTTTGGCTATGCCCACACAGCCACTGGCGAGCACATAAAAATTTATCATAATGGAAATGTTGTTTTAGAGGATTTTGTCGAAATTGGCGCATGCACAACTATAGATCGCGGCGTATTTGAAAGCACTATCGTAGCAAAATTTACCAAGATTGATAATCTCGTTCAGATAGGACACAACTGCCAAATGGGTCAAGGATGCCTTATAGTATCACAAACTGGACTAGCAGGCTCAACAAAGCTTGGACGAAATGTCGTAATGGGCGGTCAAAGTGGCACAGGAGGACATCTAAGTATTGGCGATTTTGCCCAAGTTGCTGCTCGTGGTGGTGTTAGCAAAAGCCTTGAAGGTGGCAAAAAATATGCAGGACACCCAGCAGTAGAGCTTGGTGAGCATTTTAAAACCCAGGCAAAACTTATAAGACTAGCTAAAAAATCATGAAATTTTTAAAAATTTTATCATTTTTGACATTTGTAGGACTTTTGTATGCAGAACCAATTTCTAAAGTGCCAAGCCTAGATGAGAATTTTACATTTGCACAAGGGTGTTTTATTGAGGGCAAATTTGATGAAGCAAAAGTCATTTGGCAACGCAACTGCGATCTTCTAGATCACGGCGCATCTTGTCGGCAGGTAGGCGCAATGTTTTTAGAACAAAATAATAAATGCAAATGGCAAAAAATTTCTTGCAAAAACATGCGAGTTAAAAGATAATACAGGCTGTTTAATGGTTCAAATGTTACAAGATAAAAAATAAATTAAAAGGATAAAAAATGACAAAATTTCTAGCCGTTACAACTCTTTTTGCAGCGCTAAATTTAGGAGCTTATACTGAGGGAGTTGATTATATAAAACTTGAAAAACCACTAAGTGTTGCGAAAGATTCAGTGGTTAAAATTTTTAGTTACGCTTGTCAGTATTGCTACAAATTTGATAAAAGTGTCACGCCAAAGGTTGCAGCTGAGCTTGAAAAGGGTAAGTTCTCTCCATTTCATTTAAGTAGCAAAGGCTCATTTGGCGAAACCGCAAGCCATGTTTTCATCGTCACACTCTTGCAAGATGAAGAGGCTGGAGTAGATATTTTTAGCGATAAGTCAAAATTTAAAAAGGCGAAAATGGCTATCTATAAAGCTACTCACGACAAAGGCGAGAAATTTCAAACAAATGATGGCAAAAGCGACAAAGCGGCATTTTTAAAATTTGCGCTTGATGCAGCTGGCATGAGTCTTGAAGAGTATGAAAATGCACTTAAAAATCCACTTGTAAAAGAGCGATTTGAGCTTTGGCAAGAAAGCTATGAAGTAGCAAAATTACAAGGCGTACCAACATTTGTAGTGGGCGGCAAATACGCCATAGACTCAGCTAAGATCAAGTCTATTAGCGACTTAAACAAGCTTATTAAAGAGCTTCAAAGTAAATAAATTTAGAGCACCTATTTTGGTGCTTGATAAATTTATAATACATTTGCGTTTCATTTTTATTTTACAGATATAATTTTCAAAATCTTAAAAAAGGAAAAAAATGAAAAAACTTACACAAATTTCACTTTCTTTAATATTAGCAGTTACTTTAGCAAATGCCGCTCCTTATGCTATCGACAAAGTTCATACTGATGTTTCATTTAAAGTTACTCACCTTAGCATATCAAAAGTTCGTGGGAATTTTGGTTCATTTGACGCTACTATAGACTTTGATAAAGCAAGCAACGAAGTAAAAGCATTTAACGCCACAATAGATGCAAAATCTATAAATACCCAAAATACAAAACGCGATGATCATCTAAGAAGTGCTGACTTTTTTGAGGCTGATAAATTTGAGAAACTTAGCTTTAAAATGACAAAATATGTCAAAGAAAGCGATAATGAAGGTAAAATTCACGGCGATCTTATGATAAGAGGCACTACAAAACCAGTTGTTTTTGACTTTGAGCTAGGTGGTTTTCACAAAACAGACAAGGGCGAAAAGATAGGCTTTAACTTAGAGGCAGATATAAACAGAAAAGACTTTGGTATTGGCAAAGATAGCTCAAACTTAACTATATCTGACAAAGTTAGCATACAAATCGAAGCCCAAGCAGACTCAAAATAAACTTTGGCAGCCATATGCTGCCAATCACTTCTTGACTTTAATAACTCAAATTCGCTAAAATTTCTATCATTTTAACACAAAGAAATATCATGAACGAACTTTATATTTTTTACATTATAACGATAATTTTATGTCTGCTTTGCATAGTTTTTATAGCTATTATACTTAATAAATCAAAGCATATATCAAACATTATAAAAAGTTTAAATAAGTTTGAAAACTTAAGTATCGAACAAAAAGTAAAACTTGAAAATAACATCGAAAAACTTAATGAAAATAGAGCTCAAAATGAAATTTTAAACCAAAAAATCGAGCGACAAAATATTGAAAATGCAGCTCTTGAAACAGAAATTTCTGAGTTAAAAACTAAAATTTCTGAATTAAAAACAACAATAAATGAGCGAACAAAAAGTCAAGAAGAGCAAGAAAGGGCATTTGAACTAACCAAAAAAAGTCTTGGTGTAGAGTTTGAAAATTTAGCAAATAAAATTTTTAAAGAGCGTAGCGAAAGTTTTAGTAAAGAGAACAAGCAGTCTATTGAGATGATGTTAAATCCTCTAAAAGATCAAATTTTAAACTTTCAAAAACGAAGCAATGAGATACATGATAAGAGCCAAGAGAGCAATCTAAATTTGCAAAACGAACTAAAAAGAGTTCTTGAAGTTAGTTTAAGTATGTCAAAAGAGGCAACAAACCTCACAAATGCCCTAAAAGGAAACAATAAAGTCGCTGGAAACTGGGGCGAAGCTCAACTTGAAGCAAGCTTGCAGGCGGCAGGATTAGTAAAAGATGAACACTATTTTTCACAGCAAAGCTTTAAGGGCGAGAGTGGTGAGCGCTTAATACCAGATATTGTCGTTAAAATGCCAGATAATAGGCATATCATCATAGACAGTAAAGTTTCTCTTCTTGCTTACGAAACAGCAGTGAGTACAAGCGATGATAGCGTTTTAATGGCAAGCTTAGCTGAGCATGCAAAATCATTAAAGGCACACATTGACGAACTTAGCAAGAAAGATTATAGCTCTATAAATGCGATTAAAAGTCCAGACTTTGTGATGATGTTTATACCGATAGAGCCTGCCTATATCGAGGCTTTAAAGTACGATAGATCGCTTTTTGGCTATGGGTATGAAAGAAAAGTTGTGTTAGTTTCACACACAACACTAATGCCAATCCTTAGAACCGTAGCAAATCTTTGGCGTATAGAACAAGGAAATACCGAAGCCCTTGCAATAGCCCAAAGTGCTGGCGAAATTTATAATAAAATTTGCGCTGTAGCAGAAAATTTAAACAAACTTGGCACTACGCTAAATACTGCAACAAAACAATACAACCAAACAGTAATATCTTTGGCTGGAAAGCAAGGGCTTTATGGCAAAGTAGGGCGATTTAAACAGCTTTCACAAAAGGCAACACAAAATATGCCAGAGGTTTTAGAGCTAGAACTTGATATAGAAAATGCAAGGCTTGAAAATTTAAAGCAAGAATAAGTAATTTTTACGAAAATACAAAAAAGTGGCTAGCAAAAACTAGCCACAAGACTCTACTCTTTTTTCTCTTCTAAGTCAAAATATCTTTCAGGATATTTTTCGGTTTGATTTATGTTTAAAAATACAAATTTATAACCCAAGTAAAGAGCAAGAACCCATAAAAATAAAAACACTAATGCCGAAACCATCTCTTACTCCTTAATATGCGTGATGATCATTTTTGATCTCATCTTGTGTGATTTTCTTACTATCTATGGCGCGCCAAACAACAAATATATATCCTAAAACAACAGGAACAAGAAAGCTAACATACATCATAACATTTAGTGTATAGTGGCTAGAGCTTGCTGTTTTTATAGTTAAGGAACTTTGCAAGTCGGCATAAGATGGATAAAATGCAGTGCAGTTTAAACCTGTGATTAAAAATAGTGAAGTTACAACAAGTACAACACCCACACCAAAAGGTATAATACCATAAATACTGCTACTAAACGCACCTTTAAAAACTCCAAAAAGCACAAGAAAAACACCAGCTAAAACAGCTATGATGATAACTGGCATTTGGATAAAATTTAAAGCATATTTATAAGCTACCATACTTATAACACCACTATCTTGATCATACGAAAAACCGTCTTTTGTAAGTATCCAAGCTAAAAAACCTAAGAAAAATGGCAAAAATGCAATGGTATTTTTCAAAACGGCTTTTCTTGCATTTGCTCTAAGCTCTGTATCTTCGATATTGTTTATAAGATATAGTGCCCCGCCAATGCGAGCAAGAAAAAACATGGCTATGCCTAGCAGATAAAGAGCTGGGTTAAATAAAGCTTCAAGACCACGCAAAGCACTTTTCCATTCGACAAAATTTTGCTCATTTAGCACAAAGTTGCTTCCAGAAAAAAATGTGCTTACAGCCATTCCTATAAGAACAACTCCAACAGAGCCGTTTATAAATAAAAAAATTTCATATGTTTTTTGTCCTAAAAAATTATCTGGCTTCTTTCTATATTCATAGCTAACAGCCTGTAATATAAAACAAAAAAGTATCGCCATCCAAACCCAGTATGCACCACCAAAGCTTGTTGCATAAAAGAGTGGAAAAGCCGCAAAACAAGCCCCGCCAAACATAACAAGAGTTGTAAATGTAAGTTCCCACTTTCTGCCTATTGAGTTTATGATCATATCTCTTTGAATTTCACTCTTTCCAAGCGAAAACATAAGAGTTTGTCCGCCTTGAACAAACATCATGAAAACCAAAAGCCCTCCAAGCAAACTAACTATAAACCACCAATAAACTTGTAAAATTTCCAAACTAAGCATGTTCTTCAAATCCTATCTTTATCTGTTTTAGCATAATCTTAACCTCGGCAATCAAAAGTGTCGTAAATAGTACAGCAAATAACATAAATGAAATTTTGACATTTGTATCTGCTAGATTTGTTGCTCCTACTCCAACCGTCATTAAGTCTTGTATCGCCCACGGCTGCCGTCCAACTTCAGCAACTATCCATCCAGCTTCTGCGGCTATATAACCTAAAGGTATAGTAAAAACACAAAGCCAAAGTAACTTTCTAAAATTCTCAATATTGTTTGCCATGCATAAATAAATAACGATAAAAAATAGCGCTATAAAATAGCTACCAAGTGCTACCATAACATGAAAGCTATAAAAAGTGAGCGCCACTGGAGGGATAGCGTCTTCTGGTCTTTCAAGATAGCCATACCCTAAAAATTTCATATTTTGCTCTAGTATCTCTCCATATTGTGCAATTTTTTCACTATCACCAGCCTTTTTAGCCTCTTTATACTGCTTGAGCGCGTCAACAGCAAGTTTTCCTTTTTCCATCTTGCTTGCTACACTCTCAAT
This sequence comes from Campylobacter australis, assembly GCF_050586305.1. NCBI lineage: Bacteria > Pseudomonadati > Campylobacterota > Epsilonproteobacteria > Campylobacterales > Campylobacteraceae > Campylobacter > Campylobacter australis. The sequence continues at coordinate 174,427 of NZ_JAXUAA010000002.1, forward strand.
GCCATGCTTTTCATTTCCATAAGCAAGATCATCTATGCCTGCTATAAAGCCATTTATATCTCTCTTTCCAAGAAGCGAAAGCAAGTAAGGAAGCTCTATATCAACTAAAAAAGGATCTTTTCCATCGCCTGGAACCTTTGTTGGATCAAGGATGCCCATTGCTACAAGACCCTGTCTTGTATCGCCTTCATAAAGCCCCTCCATCGCAGCAAGTTTCATAGGCTGAGTCCTAGTTACTTGATATGCACTCTCATCACCACTAAATAGCAAAAATACAGAAGTCATAAGACCAAAACTAGCTGCGACTATGATTGACTTTTTGGCCATTACAAGGTGTCTACCTTTTAGTATAAACCATGCTGAAATTCCTATAACAAACAGCGCAGAGATAACATAGCCACTTGTAACAGTATGAAGAAATTTGATTATGCCCACTGGACTTAGAGCAACCTCAAAAAAGTTTTGCATCTCCATACGAGCAGTATCTGGGTTAAATTTCATACCTATTGGATACTGCATCCAACCATTTGCTATAAGTATCCAAAGTGCTGAAAGATTTGAGCCTATGGCAACAAGCCAAGTTGAGATAAGGTGAAATTTCTTACTAACTTTATCCCAACCAAAAAACATAATAGCAAAAAATGTACTCTCCAAAAAGAAAGCAAGAAGACCCTCTATAGCTAGTGGCGCACCGAATATATCACCCACAAACCAGCTATAATTTGCCCAGTTTGTTCCAAACTCAAACTCCATAATGATACCAGTTGCAACACCGATAGCAAAGTTAATACCAAATAGCTTTAGCCAAAATTTTGTAATATCTCGCCACTGTTGGTTACCAGTTTTGACATATATACTTTCCATTATAGCTATAATAAAACTTAGTCCCAGCGTAAGCGGAACAAACAAAAAGTGATAAAGTGCTGTTAGTGCAAACTGCGCTCTAGACCAATCTACTGAACCTAATTCAGCCATAACTTTCCTTTAAAAATATTGTTGAATGTTGTATTATAGTATACTTTAAATTGTATTTAGATAAAAAATTAAAATTTTATAACTTTTTATATTTATATCATAAAAGTTACTTTTTTGTCATATTTTCTATCACAAACTCACTCTTTTGTTCATTTGTTTCAAATTTTGTATTTAAAGTTTCATTAAAGAAAAATACCTTTAAAACACCAAACATTATAAGTAGCTTTATGGCTATTATAAGCCAAAGTCGTTTTCCGATTTTCATGTTTTTAAAACCATCAACATAAAAATTTATTACATTTTTAATCATTTTTCTATCTTTTATAAATTTTCAAAGCTTTGCTTTAAATCATTTCGCATATTTTCTATGGCATTTTGCGCATCTTTTACTCCAAAATTTATCGATTCTTCGATTTGTACAAGTAACAAAAAAAGCTCATTTTCCCACTTTTCCTTGCTTGAGTTGTTGTTCATAGTTTGTACAAAGATTAGCTTTTTGCTTATCTGACTAAGTTTTTCTAAAAATCCATCTTTTTTACCTTCTATCAGCTCATCATCCAAAAGCACTCTAAGTTCTCTTATTTTTTGATCTATCTTGTCACAAAAAGCTTTGTATTTTTCGCTATCATCTTGCTCCGTGAAATTTCCATAATTTTGCCCATTTAAAGCTTCATTAGCATCTATATTTTGCGTCATTTTTTGTATCTGCATATAAAGAGCAAAGCCAACAGCCACGACTACGAGCAACATCAATGTTGAGTTATACATGGTTTATACCTTTTGCATTTATAGTTATCTGTACATTTACTTACTGTTTGGTATTATAATCTCTTTTAAAATCTTGTCTTCTTGTCTAATTCTCACAGATAAAATTATCAAATAAATAGGCATAATGATAATAAAAGTAAATTTCGCATGACAAAGAAGTGCAAGTCCGATAAGCTCTGGGATTATGTTTAAGTAGTAGTTTGGATGTCTGATTGTCTTAAAAAGCCAGTGCGGATTGTATTTATGATTTTTAACTACCATTAGCTTAACTGTCCAAATACCTTTTAGTAAAAAATTTACAATATAATAAAGCATCAAAAATGCAAAAACCACGAACGCAAGTCCAATCACTGAAATCGTATCAAACTTTTGACCATTTATTACTACCTCCACAATACAACCAGCATAAAATAAAATATGCGCAAGTGTTAGAAATTTTGTATTTTTTATGCCATATTCTACGCCACCAGTTTGTAAAATTATAATCTCATTTTGCTTTGAAATTTTTAAGAAAAATAACCTTAAAACAAATATAGCTGTAAATAAAAGATAAACTAAATATTCCATATTATGCCTTTAAAAATTTTTAAATCAAAAGAGTTGATTATATCAAATATAGGCTTAAATTTATATGTCTATCCCTTTTGTTTTCTTGCTTTTTAATATCGCTTCAATACTCACCATAGTTATCGCCAACCAAATTAACCCAAACGATACAGCTTTACTTGTACTCATATCCTCATTAAAAACAAAGACTGCCACCAAAGCGGCAAGAGTAGGGCTAAGATACTGCATAAAGCCAAGCGAAGTTAGACTTATCCTTGTTGCTGCGGCATTAAAAGCAACAAGCGGAAATATAGTCAAAATTCCTGAAAATACCATTAAAAAGCCGTTGTAATTTACTCCAAAATGGCTCTCACCGCTCATAAAAATATATGCAAAATAAATCAAAGAAAACGGTAAAACAAGTAGTGTTTCTATAAAAAGCCCGTGCATAGCTTGCACTTTTATTTGCTTTCTAACAAGAGCATAAAGTGCAAATGAAAGTGGCAAAAATATCGCAATAACAGGCAAAGAACCAAGTAGATAAATCTGAAAAGCCACAGCACAAAAAACTATGCTTATGCCAAACTTACAAGCCGTATTTAGTCGCTCTTTAAGCACGATCGCACCAAGCAACATATTCATTAAAGGGTTTATAAAATAGCCAAGACTAGCTTCTAAAATTTGTCCGCTACCAACAGCATAAACATATATCCACCAGTTAAAACTAACTAAAATTCCACTTAAAAAAAGAGCATTGCGTGTGCGTTTTTGCCTTAAAAGGTTTAAAATTTTAGCAAATCCTCCACTAAGTCCAAGATATATAGCCATAAAAAATACAGACCATATTATGCGGTGTATAAGCACCTCATAAGAACCTACGCCATCATAAAGACTAAAATATATCGGAAATAAAACACCCCAGCCAAGAAAGGCTAAAAATGCATATAAAAAGCCTTTTGTTTGTTCATCTTTGGGCATTTTTTACTCTTTTTTGCCTTAACCCATATACTGTAACTATCATGATAGCTATCCAAATGAGCATAAAGGATAAAATTTTAGCCACTCCAAGCTCCTCGCCAAAATACACTCCAAAACCAATAGACATCGCAGGGATAATGTATTGCATGAAGCCAATAGTTGTTAAGCTTATACGCTCGGTTCCTATATTAAAAAGCACCAAAGGAACAACCGTGATAACACCAGAAAATATCATCAAAACACCAGTTGCATTTATCCCAAAATGATTTTGCCCATTTGTCTGCAAATAAAAAAAATAAACAAGAGATAAAGGTAAAAGAAGTAGAGCTTCTATAAAAATTCCAGCTACTGCAGCTATTTTTGCTCTTTTTCTAATAAGTCCATAAAACCCAAATGTAAAGCCTAGTATTAGCGCAATATAAGGAAACTCACCAAGTGCATAAACTTGTATAAAAACCGCTATAAAAACGATAGATATAGCAACTTTTAACGCTCTGTTAAGCGGCTCTTTAAGCACTAAAGCACCAAGCCCCATACTAATAAGCGGCATTAAAAACTGCCCAAGACTTGCTTGTAAAATTTGATCATGACTTACCGCTACAACATATATCCACCAGTTAGTACTTATCATCAAGCCGCTTAAAAAAAGAGTATTGCGCAATCTTTTATCTTTTAAAATTTCTAAAATTTGACCCAACTCTTTACGAAAAATAATAAAAACCCCCAAGAAAACAACCGACCATATAATGCGATGAATGAGAATTTCATAGGAGTCAACATTTTTATCGTAAAGCTTAAAAAATAGTGGAAACATACCCCACATAAAAAACGATAGCGCTGTTAGCAAATACCCTTGCGTGCGCTTATCATTAAAATTCACACCAGCTCCTTTTAACAAATTTTACCCAAAACCACACTTTTAAAGTGGCAATTATAGTTGAAGTTGTTTAAATTTAGCTTTTTAATGTTATAATCTTTGCTTTAAATTTATATATTAAGGAATTTTATGGAGTGGAGTAGGCAGAGTTGGCGAAAATTAAATATACTTCAGCAACCAAAATACTTAGATCAAAACGAGCTACAAGAAGTTGAAAAAAGACTTCAAAGCTTTCCACCTCTAGTCTTTGCCGGCGAAGCTAGAAATTTAAAGTCTGAGCTTGCTAATGTATGTGAAGGAAAGGCATTTTTGCTTCAGGGTGGTGATTGTGCTGAAAGTTTTATGAATTTTAACGCAAATAACATTCGAGATATGTTTAAAGTTATCCTTCAAATGGCGATAGTTCTTACATACGCAGGTAGTTGCCCTATAGTTAAGGTCGGTCGTATGGCTGGACAGTTTGCAAAACCAAGAAGCTCAGATGAAGAGGTCTTAAATGGAGTTAGTCTGCCAAGCTATCGTGGCGACATTATAAACGGCTTTGAATTTGACGAGCTTGCGCGTGTACCAGATCCAAAGCGAATGGAACTAGCCTATCATCAAGCAGCAGCCACTATGAACCTACTTAGGGCATTCTCTCAGGGTGGTTTGGCTGACTTACATCAGGTCCATAAGTGGAATTTAGGCTTTGTAAGGCGTGCGGAAATAAACGAAAAATTTGCCACTCTAGCTGAAAATTTAACACAAACACTGGACTTCATGCAAGCATGTGGACTAAACTCAAAAAATACACCAACCCTTAGCCAAACAGCATTTTATACATCACACGAAGCATTATTGCTACCTTATGAGGAGGCACTTACAAGGCAAGATAGCCTAAGCGGTGAGTGGTATGACTGCTCGGCTCATATGCTGTGGATAGGCGAGAGAACTCGTGGCATAGATGATGCTCATGTACACTTTTTAAGTGGTGTAAAAAACCCACTTGGCGTAAAGATAGGACCAAATGGAACTAGCGATGACATAAAAAAACTAAGCCAAAAGCTAAATCCACAAAATGAAGCTGGAAGGTTTAATGTCATTATAAGAATGGGTGCAGATAAAATAGGCGAAAAGTTGCCTAAAATTTTAAGAGAATGCAAGGCTGATGGGCTAAAGATACTATTTAGTATAGATCCTATGCACGGAAACACAACAAAAAGCTCAACAAATTACAAAACTCGCGAATTTGACAAGATAACAAGCGAAGTTCGTAGCTTTTTTGAAATTTGTGCTTCTGAAGGCGTGCATGCTGGTGGCGTGCATCTTGAGATGACAGGACAAGATGTCACTGAATGCACTGGGGGATCGTTTAATGTTACTGACGAAACACTTAAAAATAGATATGAAACGCAGTGTGACCCACGGTTAAATGCTGATCAGGCAATTGAGCTTGCGTTTTTAATAGCAGAATTTCTTAAAAAACTCAAACAAAAAGGGGTAAAAGATGTCAAATGTTTATGATTTAGTCGTCGTAGGCGGTGGACCTTGCGGTATAGCCTGCGTCGTTGAAGCAAAAGGTGCTGGATTTGAGCATGTTGTGCTACTTGAAAAAGGCGACAACCATATGCAAACCATTAGAAAATTTTATAAAGACAACAAGCGTGTAGATAAAGAGTACAAAGGTCAAGAAAGCACTATACATGGTATCGTAGCCTTTGAAGATGGCACGAAAGAGAGTACACTTGATTTTTTCGATAAGCTTCTTGACGATGGAAAGATAGAAGTTTTTTTTAACTCCGAAGTTGAGATGATAAAGAAAAATTCAGATGAATTTTTTGTAGTTACAACAGCCAAAGGCGACTTGTTATCTAAAAATGTAGTAATTGCTATTGGTAAAATGGGAAGACCAAATAAGCCAGATTACAAAATCCCACCATCTCTAAACGAAGTGGTAAATTTTAATCTAAACAACTGCTCTAGCAAAGAGAAAATTTTAGTCGTTGGTGGCGGAAACTCAGCAGTAGAGTATGCGATTGAGCTATGTGCGTACAACAAAACAACCATCGCATACCGAAAAGATAACTTTTCCCGTGCAAATGAAACCAACAAAGAAGCATTGTGGGCACTTGAGAAAAAGGACAAGATAAAAGTTCGACTAAATCATGACATAACTCAGATAGAAAACGAGTCTGGCAAGGTTAGAGTGCATTTTGATAATGGCAAAATTCGTGTATATGATAGAGTGGTTTATGCCATAGGTGGCTCAAGTCCAGTTGATTTTTTACAAAAATGTGGTATCAAAACCGATGAAAAAGGCAACCCAGAAGTAGATCAAAATTTTGAAAGCAACATAAAAGGGCTTTATATAGGTGGTGACTTGGTACTTAAAAATGGCGGCTCTATCGTTGTTGCGCTAAATCATGCACATAGTGTTATAAAAGATATATTATCAAAACGAGGCTAATTTGAATATCTATAAGATTGTCTTTATCCTTATTTTATGCCTTATTGTATTTTTTGCACTACCATTTTTAAGCAAAAACTTTGGTCAGCCCCAGCAAAATGAGCAGACTACACAAAAAGAGTACAAAATTTACCCACTAAAATTCTCAGATCTGCCTCAAGCTGAAAAAGAAAGATATATAAACAAAGACGATCTTTACGAGTATGGTGGTTACATAACTCCAAAAAGCTATAGTGAAAATTTTGCTGTAAGTGAAGATAATGGCACTAGCATTTTAGAGCTTTTAAGTCAAAACAAAGCTCTAGTAGCTGATAACATAGATCTTGGTGAAAAAAATTTAGCACTCATAGAAAAACTAGAGGGTATAAAGGCAGAACTTGAATATCAAAAAAGTATGCTAAATGCAAAAAATGAAGAGCTTTTAAATAGACAAGAAAGTCAGCATTATGAAAATATTCAGCGACTTACAAAAGAGCTAAACGAAGTTCAAAAAGAGGGCATTAACAGTATCTCAAACTATGAAAAACGCATAGCTATCCTGGAAAATGAGATGGTAAAATTTCGTCTTGATGTTGATAGAAATCAAAGCAATGAGCGCGAAGCTTTTGCTGAGTTTATAAGACAAAGTGATGAAAATCAAACTACTTTAAAAAGGCAAAATTTCGAACTAAACAACGATATACAAGCCAAAAAACTAGAACTTAGCACGATAAATACTGAGTTAAATGCCCTAAAAACACAGCTGCAAAACCAACAAACAGAGCTTGAAACTATGCAAATCAATGCCAACAAGAGCATAAAAGACATACAAGATGGTTTTGTAATGCAAAAAACAACACTAGAAGATGAACTTTCAAGAAAATCAAATAAGATAATAGATCTTGAAAACGAGATAGGTGCGCTAAAAAAAGAGCTAAATGCAAGTATAAATTTAGCAAATATAACAAAAACAATGTTTGAAAATGTCGAAAAAAAAAGCAAAGAGCTAGACTCAACACTAGTTGGGCTTTTAAGTGAAAATTTAGACTTTAATAAAACAAAAAAAGAGCTAGAACTAATAAGCCAAAACCTAATGAGCGAACAAAATAAAACAAAGTCTTTAAACAAGATCATATCTGAGCTAAGCAGTGAAAACAAAGAGCTAAATGGCACGATTGAGATAAAAAACGACACTATTGCAGAGCTTATGAAAAGCGTAAATGACTTAAAAAATATAGTTGATATAAAAAATACAAATATTAGAAATTTAGAAGGCAATGCAACCATCGTAAAAGATGAACTTATAAGCGCAAAAAGTGAGCTTAAAAAACTTGAAAAGTCAACAAAAGTCGATGCTAGAAACTATGAAATTTTAAATCTACAAATAGCTGCACTCAAAAAAGAGTTATCAAATTTTAAAAAAGACGAGAGTGTAAAAATAAACGAAAGTATCAAAGAGCTTGAAGAACAACTACGCAAAAACCAAGCCTTGTTAAATGAAAACAACAAAACCATAGAGTCACTCACATTACAAATTTCAAAAACTAGTAAAGACGCGATGAGTAGTGCTGAGTATTATAAACGCATAGAAGAGCTAACTCAAGACATCGAAGCAAGCCTAAACAATCAAGATCGTCTTGAAGATGAAAATGCGAATTTACGAGCGATATTGCAAACACAAACAAAGCCAGAAGTGCCTAAAAAGCTTGTTTTTGTAGAAAAATTTGAGTGTTTAGATATGGACATGCAAAACACTCCAAGCCAAATGTGCAAAAACCGCTTAAGCGAATTTTTGCAGCGCTATAACTCAAACTACATCTATGAGATCGTCCCTATTGTAGATGAAAAGTCTTTTGCAATGCCTTATGATGCTAAAAAAATGCTCAAAAAAGATGAGCTTAATACACTTAATAAATATGTAAATTATGGTGTTGGCAAAGAGCGCGCTATGGTTGCGGCTAGTCTTATAAGGGACGAATTTGGTGACTTTGCACGCATAAGTATAAGTAGCGAAATAGTACTTCGCTCAAGCTCTCGTGGCTTTATCATAAAGGCTTATAGATGAGATTGGCACAGCTTAAAAATGGCTATCGCTACAACTCAGATACGCTTGTTTTGTATGACTTTATCTCATCTTTTCAAAGTCTTAAACATAAAGTGCTTGATGTTGGCTGCGGATGTGGGATACTAGGGCTTTTGCTAAAGCGAGATTTTCCTAAAATTTCTCTTTTTGGAATTGATTTACAAGATATAAACACTGAAATTTCAACACACAATGCAAGATTAAACACTCTTGAAGCAAATTTTCAAACGATTGACTTTAGAAAATTTAAAAGTGATGATCGTTTTGAAAATATCGTGCTAAACCCACCATTTTATAGTGAGGGAGTCTTAGAGAGCACAAGCGAACATATAAACCTAAGCCGATATGCAAAACATCTAAAACTTGATGAGTTTTTAAGCGTGGCAAATAGCCATTTAACGCCCAATGGAACACTTTATTTTTGCTATGAAAGTAGAGCGATAGATGAGATTTTTATCAAATTTCACACATTAAAGTTAAAGCCAACTGCGCTAAAATTTGTCCATTCTACAAATAACGAGCCATCAAAACTAGTTTTAATTAAAGCACAAAAAAACTCGCACTCAAAATGCACGGTTTTAGCGCCACTTTTTATGCAAGAAAATGGTAAGCATTCAAAAAAGGCAGAAGAAATTTTTAAGCGAGCCAATACATTAAGTGAGGACTATGATGTTAAGGGCTGAGGGCTTTGCATGGGAATTTGACCCGAGTTTTTGTCAAAGCTGTGGTGGCAAGTGTTGCACTGGAGATAGCGGACTAATATGGATTGACGATAGTGAGATAGCAGCTCTTGCAAAATATTTAAATTTTGAGATAGAACAGTTTAAAGAGCAGTTTTTATTTATATACAAAGGAAAATTTAGTATAAAAGAAAAACCCTATAAAGGCGGTCAGGCTTGTATATTTTTTGACGAAAAAGAGCAAAATTGTGGAATTTATGAGTACAGACCAAAGCAGTGCAGAAGCTTTCCTTTTTGGGAGCATTTTAAGACAAATTTAGAGGAGTTAAAGCAAGAATGTATTGGCGTAAAATTTTTATAACACTTATTTTTGGACTTTTTTTACCACTTCAATCGCTATCAAATGAGCAAAATTTAGAGATTCTAAAGGCACTTATGCTAGCTGATGAGGGTAAAAATATTGAGGCGATGAAAATTTATGAAAAACTTTTTAACACAACAAAAGATGGCGCATATATAAAAGAAGCTATCAGACTTGCCATTAACTCTCAAGATACCAAAAAACTAGATGAACTTTTAAAAAAGGGCAAAAATCAACTTAAAAACGACACTGAATTTAACCGCATGCTCATCATACAACACATCTCAAAAGGTGAGTTTGAACTAGCAAAAAAGATAGCACTTGAGCTTATAAAAAAGGAAAAAACAGACGCTAGAAACTTTATCATACTTGGTGGAATTTACATCTTTACAGATAATGAAAAAGAAGCGATAAAAAGCTTTAAAAAAGCCTATGAGCTTGATGGTAGCGAAGAGAGCGTAATGAGACTAGCAAGCGTTTTACTTTCAAAAACAAAAGATGACAAAACCGCACAAAAATATCTTGAAAATTTTAAAACTCGCAATGGTTGCACAATAAATGTTTGCGAAACGCTATCTGAAATTTATGCTAATAATAAAAAATTTGACCTAGTCGCAAACACAAGCAAGGAGCTTTTTAGATTAAGCGAAGATGAAAGTCACTTCAAAAGAGCCCTTAGTGCCTACATAATAGCAGGAGATACAAAGGGTTTTGAAGAGCTTATAAAATCAAATCCCATAAATGATGAGCTGGCTTCAAAAGGATATGCTGAGCTAAAAGAATTTAAAAAAGCTTATGACCTTGCAAAAAGCTCATTTGAACGCACAAAAGAGCCACAAATGCAAGCTTTAATGGCTATTTATGAGTATGAAAACGCTAGAGAAAAGCCAGATAAAAAAACATTAAAAAACATCATAGAAAACTTTGAAGCTAGCGTGAGTTCACTAAACGATGCGCTTTACTTTAACTACTATGGATACTTGCTAATAGATCATGACATTGATATAAAAAAGGGCATTGAGCTAGTTAAAAAAGCACTTGAGCTTGAGCCAGATTCGGTGTATTATATAGACTCTTTGGCGTGGGGATATTATAAGCTTGGAAAATGTAAAGCAGCCAAAGAAGAGATGACTAAGGCTTTAAAAGATGAGGAATTTGCTAAAGACGATGAAGCCATAAAACACAAAAAAGCCATAGATGAATGCAAGGAAAAATAGTGATACTTGATAAAATTTTAAACCAAACCAAACTTGACTTACAAAAAAGAAAGCTTTCCTATCCGCAAGCGTGGCTAGAAAAGGCATTTAGCGCCAACCATTACAAGCCAAGAGATGTAGTATCTGCACTAAAAAGCACACCAGACGAGCCATTTCGCATAATAGCTGAAGTTAAAAAAGCAAGTCCTAGCAAGGGTGTTATAAGAGAAAATTTCGATCCGCTTGCCATAGCAAAAGAGTATGAAAGTGCTTGCGCAAATGCCATGAGCATACTTACAGAGCCTCACTTTTTTCAAGGAAATTTGGAGTATCTTACACAAATTCGCCGTTACAGTGCAACGCCTTTACTAAGAAAGGATTTTATCATAGATAAGTATCAAATCCTAGAAGCACTCATTTATGGAGCGGACTTTGTTCTGCTTATCGCAAAAGCGCTGCAAAAGTCAGATCTAAAACAACTAAACGACTATGCTATATCACTTGGACTTTGCACTCTTGTTGAAACTCACGATGAAGATGACATACAAAAAGCACTTTATGCAGATGCTAAGATTATTGGTATAAATCACAGAAATTTAAAAACATTTGATATGGATATGAGCCTTTGTGAAAGACTAGTGCCACTTATTGGAAATGATAAAATAATCGTCGCAGAGAGTGGGATATATGAACACTCACAACTTGTTTGGCTAAATAAACTTGGAGTTGATGCCTTTTTGATAGGCGAACATTTTATGCGACAAAATAGTATTTTAGATGCGCTTAGAAAAATAAAAGGAGAGGTATAATGGATCACTTGTGCGCTCCGTGGCGAGCTGAATATTTTTCACAAAAGCGTGATGGATGCGTATTTTGTGAGATCATAAAAGAGGATAAAAAAGATGATGAGCTTGGTGTTATATTTCGTGCGAAACACTGTTTTGGCGTGATGAACCGCTACCCTTACTCGCCAGGTCACTTCATGGTTATACCTTACACTCATACTGATAAAATAGAAGAACTAGACGAAGTTACTTGGCTAGAAATGAGCAAGTTTGTAAGAAAGGGTGTGGGAATTTTAAAACAAGAGCTAAATGCTACTGGTGTAAATATAGGCATGAATCTTGGTGCATCGGCTGGTGCTGGTATCGCCGAACATGTGCATTACCACCTTGTTCCGCGCTGGGAAAGAGATACAAATTTTATCACTACTATTGCTGATATAAGGGTAAATGGCGTTCCTTTTGCTCCACTTTTTGAAAAGCTAAAAAGAGCATTTTCGTGCTGATAGAGCTTGAAATTTCAGACTGGCTTAAGACCAGAAGTGAATTTGACCTGCTTATTGACGCTCGCTCGCCAAATGAATTTTTGTATTCAAATATAGCTTCGGCTAAAAATTTTTATGCCTTAAATGATGCTCAACACAAAGAAACTGGCACACTTTATAAGGAAAATCGAGCCAGCGCAAAGGTTCTTGGCGCTACATATATATCACAAAATATCGCCACTCATCTACAACAAATAGCCCAAATTTCACGGGTTGGGTCGATGGTTGGGATTTACTGTGCTCGTGGTGGTATGCGGTCATCCTCTATCGCTCATGTTTTAGATATGATAGGATATAGAGTGGTGCGTCTAGTTGGCGGCTATAAAGCTTACAGAGAACATGTTTTACGCGAGCTTAATGCACCTTGTGATATAAATTTCATAACGCTATTTGGCAACACTGGAAGCTACAAAACAAAGCTTATTGAGCGTCTAGAGCCATCAATAAATTTAGAAAAAATGGCAAATCACCTAGGCTCAGTCTTTGGCGCGATAGGTGGCGCACAGCCGAGTCAAAAGGCATTTGAAGATGAGCTTTTTGAAAAAATTTTATCACTAAAAGAGCAGGCCGTAAAAACTTGTTTTATAGAAGGTGAGAGTCGTCGTATAGGCGCGCTTACGCTTCCAGCGAGTATTTATGAGGCGATGAGAAATGGCGTAAATATCCAAATTATAGCCAGCATGCCAAAGCGCGTAGAATGCACGATGAAAGACTATGCAAAGATAGATGACTCGTTTTTTTATGAGTGCATGCGAAAGATTACTCCATTTATCTCATCACAGGTAAAATCAGACGCCATAAATGCATATGAAGATGGCAACATAGCAAAAGTATGTGAGATTTTACTTGAAAAATACTATGACAAAGTCTATAAAAAACAACAACGCATAGACCACACCATCTGTTCAGACGATCTTGAAACAGCCGTCAATGAGCTTATGAAAATTTATCACAAACAAAATATGCAAAATACATAAAATTTTACATATTTTTACTTTTTTGGTCTATTTTACGGAGAAAAAATGAGAGAAATTTTACTTCTACTACTATTTTTTGTTAGTCTTTTTGCATTTAAGCAAGATCCTGATTTGCTTTCTGCAAAACTTGAAAATGGATTAAGTTATTACATAAAACAAAATGCAAAACCTGCAAAAACGGCTCACTTTTATCTAGTGATAGATGCTGGGTCGATAGATGAAGCACCTAATGAGCGAGGATTAGCGCATTTTGTAGAACATATGGCATTTAATGGTAGTCGTGATTTTGACAAAAACGAACTTATAAAAAAGCTTGAAAGTCTTGGCGTGCGATTTGGCGCTGACTTAAATGCCCATACTAGTTATGATGAAACGGCTTATACTCTTGAAATTTCAGTAAATGATGAAAATTTAAAAAGTGCATTTCAAGTTTTTAGCAATTGGATAGATGGGATAAAATTTGACCCAACTGAGCTTGAAAAGGAACGCGGAGTCATCATCGAAGAAGAACGCCAACGCAACACGCCAAGGTATAGGCTATTTTTACAACAAGCCAAAAATCTATACAAAGACAGTATCTACTTTGATAAATTTCCAATAGGCGATATGAATGTTGTTAAAAATGTAGATGTGGCAACGATAAAAGCATTTTATGATAGAGTTTATCAGCCAAGAAATATGCAATTTATAGCCGTTGGTGATTTTGATGTCAAAAAGATAGAACAACTTATAAAAACACATTTTAGAGCTGCCAAAAATACAAATAACTATCAAATTCCAGATAAAACCATACCATTTCAAAATGGGTTTAATATAAATATTTATGATAGCAAAGAGATAGGGCAAAACTCCGCAAGTCTTGTGTTTATAGACCGCTATGAAGCGCGCACAAACGATGCTGTAGCTAGAAAAATTTTAACTGATGCCTATATCTCAAGTCTTATTTTAAGTTTTTATGATAAGCGTCAAAATGAGAGCACAAATCCACTTCAAGTAAGTCTAACACGACCAGTCATAGCCAACCAAAAGGTTTATTATACATTTGGCGCAAATGTTTTAAATAACGATTTTAACGCATCAATTACTGAAATCAACAGCCTAATAAAAGGCATAAAAGAGCATGGATTTAGCAAAGATGACTTTGAGATAGCTAGGCAAAATTTTATATCTTTAACCAAAACAAGGTATAAAAATGCCAAAAATCAAAAGTCACAAAACATACTTAATGCCATCACCTCATCACTATCAAACGGCTCCACTATACTTAGCGAAAAAGATAGTTTTGAGCTAAACATGAAACTTTTAAACGAGATAAGCCTTGATGAAGTTATGAACCGTTTTAACGAGATAACTAGTCTAAACTCAAGCGAGCTAAACATACTAGCCACCCAAGACTTTAGCCTTTTAAACGATGAATACAAAAGTTTAGTTTTAACAGCAAAACCACATAATCTAAACACGCTCGGTAAAATTTTACCAAAAAGCTTAGCCACAAAAGAGCTAAAAATACAAAAAATAGCCACAAAAGAGCATAATAAAAATGGTGATTTTTGGATTTTAGAGTTTAAAAATGGCACAAAAGTTGTACTAAAGGAACTAAAAACACACAAAAATAAAATAGAACTCTGGGGTATAAGCCGTGGCGGTACATCAAATTTAGCTCAGCCACACAAAAGCATGTATGCCGTGCAAGTATCTAATGAAAGTGGGGCTGGCGAGTTTAACAACTATGAACTGGCAAAAATTTTAAGCGGAAAAAACATAAGCTATGAAAAGCGCATTAGTGAACTAACGCAAGGATACTATGGCTCTAGCTCAACTAGCGACTTTGAGTCACTTTTACAAGCGATATGGCTTGAGTTTAATACTCCAAGACTTGATGAAAACATTTTAAATCAGATAAAAACAAAAGCTATCGATAGCTTAAAAAAGAGTAAAGAGCTCCCAGAGTATAAATTTCATACAGAGTTTATTAAATTTTTATACAACGATAATCCTCGCACAAAAGAGCCAAACGAAAACGAGATAAATTCTTTAAATTTGCATGAGCTTAAAAAAATCATAGATGATAAATTTACAAATGCAAGCTCTTTTATCTTTTTTGTAGTTGGTGACTTTGAAATAAAAAAGCTAGAGCCACTTTTGCAAAAATATATAGCAAATTTACCAAGCAACGGGAAAAAAGAGAATTTTATAGATGATGGTGTGCGAAGTAGGGGAGGGGTTTTAGAGTTTAAAAAAGAGCTTCAAACCATGGATAGAAGCGATGTAAGCATAATGTTTAAAGATAAAAATATAACTTACTCAAGACTAGAAAGCTTAAAGGCTAGGGCTTTAAATTCTGTTTTAAGTGCTCTCTTGCGTGAAAATATAAGAGAGGAAAAGGGGCAAACATATGGCTTTGCGACAAACATTAGGCTGGATAAATTTCCATACAAAAACTCCCTTGCCAACATATCTTTTAGTACTGATCCTAAAAATTTAAATGATGTTATAAATGCTATCCATGAGAGTATCTTTAGTCTAAAAGAGCAGGGCGCAAGCAAAGAACATCTGCAAAATTTCAAAAAAGCAAGCCTAACTCAAATACCAAAAAACCTAGAAAATGCTGAATTTTGGCTAGTAAATTTGATGAGACATTTTGTTTTTGAAGGTGAGCTTTTTGATAGAAAATGGTACGAAAATGCACTTAAAAATATAACAAGTGATGACATAAAAACGGCGGTCAAAAAGTATCTAAATGATATAAATATCATAACTACAATAAATGGTCCAAGCCAAGCAAAGTAAGCCATCACGGCTTACTTTTTATAGTTTATATTTTCTTCAAATTCCTTTAAACGCTTATGTATTGAACGAAGTTCGGTTATAACCGTCCAGTTATTCATAAAAACAGATAAGCTGCCATGCACCTGTCTAAATGCGTTTGTTGCCTGCATCATGACACCAAGGCTTATCGCTCCAGCCAAAACGCTTGGTGCCATAGCTATGAGTGGTATCAAAACCATGCCTTGACTAAAAGAGTAGCGCCACACATCAAAATATCCATAGTGCAAAAATAGCCTACCATAGTTATATTTTAAATCATTAAAAAGTGATGTAAATTTCTCAGTTCCGCCGTGATTTAGCTTATCATCTTCAGCATAAACAAGCTCTTTTCTAAAAGATGCTTCTACCTTTTGGTTATTATACTCAAGTCCAGGCAACATAATGCCCACAAACCACGATATAGCAAGCCCTCCAACACTCGTAGCCACCGCTATCCACACCAAAGCACCAGATACATTTTCCATAAAAGTTACTTGCACCTGAGAGCTTAAAGCAAGAAGTATTGGAATAAAAGCTATTAGCGTCATGATAGCATCAACGATCTGAGAGCCAAGACTTTCTAGAATTTTAGCAAAACGATATATATCTTCTTGGATACGCTGCGAGCTACCTTCTATATCTTTTTGAACTTTTTGCCAGTAGCAAAGATAGTCAAAAGTCATAGCTTCGCGCCATTTAAAGGTCCATACACGAGTAAAATAATTAGTTATCGTTGCTATTAAAACATACGGAAAAGCTATCATTGCGAATTTTGAGATCGCACCCCAAAAATCATCTATCTTGTAGTTTTTGACATTTTGAAGCATATCATAAAAGCCTTTATACCAGGCATTTATCTCAACCATAAGTTGCACCTGTGCATAAGTAGAGCAGAGCAAAAATGCAAGTCCAAGATATGCCCAAAGTAGCCATTTTTTACTTGCAAAAAATGATGAAAACATCTTTTCTCCTTAAAATTTTAAAATATAGATAATAGCCAAAAAAATGTAAAAACATAATGAAAACACCAAAAAGTATATATGAAAATTTTATGTCAAATATTTTGTATTTTTATGTGCTAAATTTTATGGATAAATTTTTATCATCCAAAAAGTAAAGCCTACAAAAAGGCTAATTTTAGGCGTTTTAAAATACAAAAGGCAAGCAGAGCAGCAAAATATATATTTATTTGAAAATTATAGTTTTCAATACAAAATATGAAAAATAGTAGCAATTTAACCTTTTGTCATATTATTATACAAATTTATAGTAAAAAATTTTATACTCTGATTTTATTTTCAAAGTTTTTGGAACATTTTTTGCTTTAAACATTCTAAATAACATTTTTGGAGCTTTTATGAAAATCAAAAATACGCTTGAGTCGTTAAGTATTTTAACTGATGATGATAAAATTTATACTGATTTGCGTGTAATGATAGAGAAAAATTTTAGCAAAACATTAAAAAGCAAAGGTAAAACTATCTCGTTTTATGACGAAAACGAGATGCCTCAGCGTAAATATTTTCTAAAATTCATAAAACGCCTTTATGAGCGTGAAAATAACGAAGCCATCGATATAAAATTTGCTGAATACAAAACCATAAAACTAAACTATATACAACAAAACACTCTATCAAAGGTGATTTGTGTAGGTGTTGATTTTGCAAAGGATAATGCTATTTTTTCCATTGATAAAAAAGATAAGCTGTTTTTTACCTATATTATTAAAAGCTTTGAAAAATGCAACTATATACTAAACGAAAAAACTTCAACGCTCACATTAAAAATGAGAACAGATGATGACATAGAGGCACTTTGTGAGTTTATTTCAAGCACTAAGCATTTGCGTTTTATAGCAAGCTTTACTTATGATGCACAAAAGCTAAATTTGTTTAAAACTAACTACAAAAATGGCGTTTCTCAAAAGATAAAAAGCAGATTTAACTCAGTGGCATCACTGTTTTCTGAGCAGTTTGAAGCCCTTGGATGCGCTGTTGGAAGTAGTTTTGAGGCTGTTCGCGAGAGCTATCTTTGCTTGGTTAAAATTTATCATCCAGATCGCCACTCAAACAAATCAGATATTGTAAAAAATGCCTACCGAAAGCAATTTGAAAAAATTCAACTTGCATACGAAGCCCTAAAGCCACTTTTTAAAGAGCAAGAGCGTGTCCTAAGTGCCTAGCCACCTTCTCATCCAGAAAAACACTCCCAAGCCCCTCCCTGCTCTTTTAGTGTTTGATTAAAAATTATGCCAAACACTAAAAGAGTGCGCACGCGGCACCATACCGCTTAAGAAATACTGAGCTTGATGAGCGTTTAAGTAAAATAGCCATTATCAATTTTTATTAAAATACACCCTACCCGTTTATCTCATAAATCCTACGCCTTTCGCCAGAGCTACCTATATTTAGTGCTTGGCGGTATTTAGTAATCGTTCGCCTAACGATAGGGATTTGAAATTTTTGTTTTATTATCTCAACTATTTTTAGATCACTTAGCGGTTTTTTTGGATTTTCATTTTTTACAAGTTCTAATATCAAATCTTTTACCATCTCATTTGAGATTTCTTCATCAAGCCCAGTGGCAAAAAATTTTTTAAGCGGTATGGTGCCGCGTGCGCACTCTAGGTATTTATTTGCGATAGCACGGCTGATAGTAGATGGGTTTCTGCCTAGATCCTCGGCTAAATTTTTAAGTCTCATGGGCTTAATGTCGCCACCAAAAAAGAAATCGTATTGATACTCAACTATCATCAAACCTATCTTATAAAGCGTTGCTTTTCGCATCTCAAGAGCATCTATAAGCACCCTAGCCTCACGCACACGACTAGCAACAAACTCCACACTCTCATCTACACCATCAATATCTAACAAAATTTCAGGATACAAATGCTCATTTACACTTACACTTATACCGCCGTTTTTCGTGATTATGACGATGTCTGGGACTATTTGCATCTCGTCATCAAGATACTCAATGGCTGGTGGATTTTTAAATTTTTTTATAATTTTTAGAGCATCATCGTAATTTTTTAGCTTTCGCATATTTTCAATATTTTCGAAATTTTCTATAATTTTTTTTGCAGTTTCATAAATTTTTGACTCATACTCAAAACTTTCAAGCTGAAATAAAAAACTCTCTTTTAAATCTTTTGCCCCCACACCAACTGGCTCAAGATGGGCAAATCTAGCTCTTATACGATCCACATCATCCATGCAAAACTCGCCCAAAATTTGCTCATCATACTCAAAATAGCCCTCATCATTTATACACTCTATGATCTTATAGGCGATATTTTGAGACTTTGTTGTAGGAAAAAGTGGTGGATTTATCTGCTCAAGAAGTTTTTCATAAAGGCTTGTTTTTTGCACGCTTGTTGCCTCAAGAGTACTTGATACTGAGTTTTTACTGAGCTCTTTAAAGAAATTTTTCTTTAACTTTTGGTGTGAGCTATTTTGCTCAACACTAACAAAAGGGTTATTTTTTACAAATGGCTCAAGTGTCTCTTTTAGCTCATCAAGCGAACTTTGCAATATCGGAAGCCAGCTACGAAGAGTTTGATTAAGCTTAGTTTTTGCAGAAAGTGCTTGATGTTGCCGTAGCATACCCTACTCTAAAAGTTTGAAGTCTTCACCAAGATAGTGAGTGCGTACATTTTTATCATTTGCTACATCTTTTGCTGTACCGCTAGCAAGTAGCTCGCCACTTCGCATAACATAAGCTCTATCACATATCGCAAGTGTTTCACGGACATTGTGATCAGTTATCAATACTCCGATACCATACTCTTTAAGCTCTCTAACTATGTTTTGTATGTCACTAACAGCAATGGGATCAACTCCAGCAAATGGCTCATCAAGAAGTAAAAATTTAGGCGTTATCATAAGGCTTCGTGCTATCTCACAGCGTCTTCTCTCTCCACCACTAAGACTAACGCCCTTGCGTTCACGGATGGGCTCTATATTTAATTGATTTAGCACTTCTTCAACCTTTTGTATGCATTCTGCTTTATCTTTATATATAAGTTCTGCACCAAGGAGTAAATTTTCCTCTACGCTTAAATCCTTAAAGATACTGCTCTCCTGAGGCAAATATCCTATCCCCATCTGAGCCCTTTTGTGTAGCGGAGTGGTCGTAACATCTACACTATCTAAAAACACACCTCCACTGCTTGGACTTATAAGTCCACAAATCATATAAAAAGTAGTCGTCTTGCCCGCTCCATTTGGACCAAGAAGCCCAACAACCTCCCCGCTTTGAATTTCAAGCGAAATTCCTTTTATAATGTCTGTTTTTTTTATCGTTTTTTTTAGCTCTTTTATCTGTAACTTATGCACAAACTACCTCATATTCTCTTGCATTTTCTATCGTTTTTATAATAATTTTTGTGTATTTTAACTCATATTTTTTTAATAAATTTTCCAGCCTCTCATCGCCCCACTCTACCAAATGAAGCCCATCTTCAAGTAAATTTTCAAACAAACCATTTGCTAAAAGTGCATCTATGCCATTTTGATAAATATCATAATGAAAAATTCTATCCTCATAGCTTTGCATAACGCTAAAAGTCGGCGATGTTACATCCTCTGTTATGCCGTGAAATTTTGCCAAAGCCTTCACAAATGTAGTTTTACCACTGGCTAAGTTACCCTGCAAGATTACAACACCCTGCTCTGGCAAAAGCTCAACAACTTTGTAAATTTCATCTAAATTTGCCGTTATCTTCATAGCTCTTTAATATACTCGCTTTGAGCGGATTTTGGGATCGACTTTGTTGTTGGGATCGCCAAAACCTGATAATTTGCCTCGCGTACTAGAAATTTTATCGTGATTTTATCGCCGATTTTGACATCTTTGCTGGGCTTTGAGACCACGCCATTGATGCTTACGACGCCACTTTTACACATATCCTCGCTTACGCTTCTTCGCTTTGTGATATTGACTACATTTAAAAATTTATCTACTCTCATAGCGAGATTTTAGCCAAATAAAGCTTAATTAAAACATTTTTTTTATAAAATCATAGAATTTAAAACACAAGGAGATGCAGATGAAAAAAGATGTAAAAAAGGTAGTTTTGGCTTACTCTGGCGGATTAGATACTAGCATTATCTTAAAGTGGCTTCAAGATGAGTATAAGTGCGAAGTGGTGACATTTACCGCTGACATCGGTCAGGGCGAAGAGCTTGAACCAGCTCGCAAAAAGGCGCTTGAACTTGGCATAAAACCTGAAAATATCTTTATAGAAGATTTACGAGAAGAATTTGTGCGTGATTTTGTATTTCCTATGTTTCGTGCAAATGCCGTATATGAAGGCGAGTATCTGCTAGGCACATCGATCGCGCGTCCTTTAATCGCAAAACGACAAGCTGAAATCGCAAAGCTTGTCGGAGCCAATGGCGTAAGCCACGGAGCAACTGGCAAAGGTAACGATCAAGTGCGTTTTGAGCTTGGATATTACGCACTTGGCGAGAATTTAACTATCATCGCTCCTTGGCGCGAATGGGATCTAAATAGCCGTGAAAAACTCCTAGCATATGCAGAAAAAAACGGCATTTCTATCGAGAAAAAACCGGGTAAAAGCCCATACTCAATGGACGCAAATTTACTTCACATAAGTTACGAAGGATTAGTCCTTGAAAACCCAGCCAATGCCCCAGAAAAGGATATGTGGCGCTGGACGACTGATCCAAAAGATGCACCAAACGAAAGCGAGATTATCGAGATCGGCTACAAAAACGGCGATCCATGCTGCATAAACGGCAAAAAGATGAGTGCGAGCGAGCTTTTAACCGAGTTAAACCGCCTTGGTGCAAAGCACGGCATCGGTCGCCTTGACATCGCTGAAAACCGCTCTGTCGGTATGAAAAGTCGCGGCTGCTACGAAACACCGGGCGGCACGATACTTCTAAAAGCACACAGAGCGATTGAAAGTATCACGCTTGACCGCGGTGCAGCCCACCTAAAAGATGAGATCATGCCAAAATACGCCGAACTAATCTACAACGGCTACTGGTGGTCGCCAGAGCGACTAATGCTACAAGCTTTGATCGACAAAAGCCAAGAAAATGTCAATGGCACGGTGCGAGTGGAGCTTTACAAAGGCAATGTCATAATCTTGGGTCGCGATAGCAAAACGGACAATCTTTTCAACGAGGCGTTTAGCACATTTGAAGAAGATAGCGTATATGATCAAAAGGACGCAAATGGCTTTATCAAGCTAAATGCACTTCGTTTCATCATCGGCAAAAAAGCGGGTAGAAATTTTAGTAAATAAGAAAGGATAAAATTTGAAAGTATTATTAATCAAAGATGTAAAAGGCTTAGGAAAAGCAGGTGAGATAAAAGAGGTAAAAGATGGCTACGGCAATAACTTTTTAATCGGAAAAGGCTTTGCAAAAGCTGCTACAACAGAGGTTTTACGCCAATATGAGGCAGAGCAAAAACGCAAAGCAGAAGAGCTAAAATACGAACTAGCAAACATCGAAAAGCTAAAAGGCGAGATCGAAAAAATCACACTTAAAATTTCAAAACCACTCGGTGCAAATGGCGCACTTTTTGGTGCCGTAACAAAAGATGAAATCGCTCACGCTCTTGAAGAAAAGCACCATTTAATCGTTGATAAAAAGGCATTTGACTTCGCTCACACGATCAAAGCGACCGGAATTTACGATGTTGATGTTAAGCTCGGACACGCCGTTCATGCCAAGCTAAAACTGCAAGTAGAGGGCGAGTAAGTGTTTCATGCAACAACCATTTTAGCCTACAAAGGCAAGGATAAATCTGTCATCGGCGGCGACGGACAGGTAAGCTTTGGCAACACCATTTTAAAGGGCAATGCCGTTAAAATCAGAAGTATAAGAGATGGTAAAGTTTTGGCTGGTTTTGCTGGAAGCACGGCTGATGCGTTTAACCTTTTTGATATGTTTGAAAACAAGCTAGATCAGGCAAAGGGCGACCTTTTAAAGGCTGTGATCGAGTTTAGCAAAGAGTGGCGAAAGGATAAATATCTACGAAAACTAGAAGCGATGATGCTTGTCCTTAACCGAGATAAAATTTTCTTACTAAGCGGAACTGGCGATGTTATCGAGCCAGAAGATGGCAAGATAGCAGCGATCGGAAGTGGTGGCAACTACGCACTTTCAGCGGCTCGCGCGCTTGATCGCCTAGCCGATATAGACGCTGAAATTTTAGTCACAGAAAGCCTTAAAATCGCTGGCGAGATCTGCATCTATACAAACACAAACATAAAAACTTATGTGATTAAGGATAAAATTTAATGGATATGACACCAAAACAGATAGTTGCATTTTTAGATGATTATGTCATTGGGCAAAAGGATGCTAAGAAAATCATTGCCATAGCTCTAAGAAACCGCTACCGCAGAATGAAGCTAGAAAAGGCGATACAAGATGATATAATGCCTAAAAATATCCTGATGATAGGCTCAACTGGCGTGGGCAAAACCGAGATCGCGCGTCGCCTTTCAAAGATGATGGGACTGCCTTTTGTCAAAGTTGAAGCTAGCAAATACACCGAAGTTGGCTTTGTTGGACGCGATGTTGAAAGTATGGTTCGTGACCTTGCGATGGCCTCATATAACCTTGTTAAAATGGAGCAAAGCGAAAAAAATCAAGATAAAATTTCAGAGTATATCGAAGATAAGATCATAAAAAAGCTCCTGCCGCCACTTCCAAAAGGTGCAAGCGAAGAGAAGATGGCTGATTACGAGCGAAGTTACGAGAAGATGGTAGCTAAATTTCGTAGCGGAGATCTAGATGATTTAAGCATTGAGATCGAAATCCAACAGCCAACCCTTACTGAAAACTCAAATATCCCGCCAGATATGGCTCAAATGCAAGAGAGTTTTATCAAAATCATCGGCATGACAAATAAAGCTGTCAAAAAAGAGATGAAGGTAAAAGACGCTAAAAAAGCTCTAGAAAGCGAAGCAAACGAGAAAATTTTAAACATCGAAGATATAAAAACCGAAGCATTAAGACGCGCCGAAAATGAAGGTATAATCTTTATCGATGAGATCGATAAGGTCGCAGTAAGTAGCGGCAACTCTGGTCGCCAAGATCCGAGCAAAGAGGGCGTGCAGCGCGATTTGTTACCGATCGTAGAGGGCTCTGTTGTTTCGACAAAATTTGGTAGCATAAAGACCGATCATATACTATTTATCGCGGCTGGTGCGTTTCACATCTCAAAGCCAAGTGATCTTATCCCAGAACTTCAAGGGCGCTTTCCGCTTCGTGTTGAGCTAAATAGTCTTGATGAAGAGGCACTTTATGCAATCCTAACCCAGCCTAAAAACTCACTCTTAAAGCAATACATCGCACTTTTGGCGACTGAAAATGTCGAGCTAAAATTTGATGATAGTGCAATCCGAGAGATCGCTAAAATCGCCCAAAACGCCAACGAAAGCATGGAGGATATCGGTGCTAGACGGCTTCATACGGTGATTGAGCGAGTGATTGAGGATATTAGCTTTGAGGCAAGTGAAAAATCTGGTGAGAGCATCGTGGTGACTGATGAGCTTGTGCGTGAGCGACTGAGCGATGTCGTCAAAGATCAAGATCTTGCAAGGTATATTTTATGATGAAATTTAAGGGGTCGAGATGAAATCAGGCTTTGTAAGCATAATCGGTCGCACAAATGCAGGGAAAAGCTCGCTTTTAAACGCCCTTTTAAACGAAAAAATCGCCATCGTTTCGCACAAGCAAAACGCCACTCGCCGCAAAATCAACGGCATCGTGATGCACGAGGGCGATCAGATCATTTTCATAGATACGCCCGGACTTCACAAAAGTGATAAAATGCTAAATCAGCTGATGATCAGTGAAGCGATAAAATCGATGGGGGATTGCGATCTGATCGTATTTTTAGCAAGCATTCACGATGATACGAGCGATTATGAGAAATTTCTTACGCTAAATCCGCAAAAGCCACATATTTTGGTGCTTACAAAGGTTGATGAAGTTAAAAACGAAGCTGTCTTGGCTAAATTTTCCAAGTATCAAAAATTTCAAACCCACTTTGCCGCTCTGATGCCGTTTAGCACTAAGCAAAAAACCTATCAAAAGCCACTTTTGGAGCAAATTTGCAAACTTTTGCCAGAGCATGAGTATTTTTTTGATCCTGAGTTTATTACAAATACAAACGAAAGAGAGATCTTTCGCGAGTTCATTCTTGAAGCCATTTATGAAAATTTAAGCGATGAGATCCCCTACTCCACAGATGTTCTGGTCGATAAAGTAGTTGATAAAACAGATATAACTGAAATTTATGCGACCATCATAACCGAAAGAGAAATCCACAAATCAATGATCATCGGCAAAAACGGCGAAACGATAAAGCGTATTGGCATTCACGCACGCAAACTTATTGCAAATTTAACAGGCAAAAAGGTCTTTGTTAAGCTTGTCGTGGTAGTAAAAAAGGGTTGGAGCAAGGATGAAAATATGATTAAAAAGATAAATAATTATTAATAATATCTAATGAGTAAAAATCCAGCAATAATAACCATTGATCCTTATACACAGACGAGCTTTAAAGTAACTGGTAGTAATAGTGAGCCTTTTAATATACAAAAAGGGCTAAAAAAGGGAAATTTTTACATCTCTTACATAAAGCAAATCCATCTACAAACAGGGCAAGTAGAACTTTCAAAAACTATAAAAACAAGTGATTTTGCAAATGAAATAACGCAAAAAATTTATACAAATTTTAACCTTGATCCACAAGTCCAATACAAAATAGCCTACATCCAAGCACCAACGCAAAGTTCACAAAACAGTATATTTAATGTCTTTATCTCTTCGCACGATACGATAAACTCAGCATTTATCGGAGTAGCAAACAACACAACTTACATAGACCATATACTTCCAGCACCCCTACTCTATGCCTCTTTTTATGCATGCGATAAATTACCCAAAAAGGACACTGCCTGCTTTATAAGATTTGAAAATGATGATGCCTTTTTGGCAATTTATAAAGATGGAGAGTTGCTTACTACAAGGGCTTTAAGATATAATTTAAACTTTATAAAAGATAAGTTTTGTAAACTCGTTGATGAGCACATTAATGAGCAAAATTTTTTAAATAAGCTTGAAAAATATAGTGATTTTTCAAAAGATAGCGAGCATACAGAAAGCTTAAATTCTATCTTAAACGAGTGTTTTTTGTATATAAATGATGTTTTAACAAGCCTAAAACGAATACACGATATAGAAATTAACTCCATATTTCTTGATATTTTTTGTAAGCAAACACAAAGACTTGTAGAGCTTATCTCAAAAACAACTGGTATAAAATGCGCGAGTCTAAGTGCACTTACATCTTCAAAAAATGACTTTAACAACACTCATGCGATGCTAGGACTTTATGCTGCCAACCTTACAAATGACGAGATAAACTTTAGCATATTTAAACGCCCAGAACCTCTTTTCAAAACACAGGCTGGCAAGCTAATCATATATGCAAGTCTTGGATTTATCCTCGCCTTTATCTATCCTGCCATTAACTACTCTCAGGCATTTTTTATAAATTTAAAAACACAAAAGCTACAAAGCGAGCTTAATGAGCTTGAATATAGTTTGTTAGACTTTAAAAGCAAAGCTCAAGCCTTAGAATCTGAACAAAATACTACACAAAAACAATTAGAAACAGAAAAAACAAAAAAAGAGCTAAATCAAAATTTGCTAAACGACATTACTAGTAAAAAAGTAAGCGACCAAAGTGCGAGTACAACGCTTTTTGAGATAACAAAAGAGCTAAATAAAGTAGACATTTTGCTCTCATCTTATAACCAAAAAGATGAAAATATAACGCTAAATTTATTAAGTGATGATGATGTTAGTCTTACAAATTTTATCCATAAGATAAGTCAAATCCATACCATAAATGCTGAGCAAATTTCATTTAAAAATGGTGTTTTTGATAGTAACATCACCATAAGGCTACGATAATGCTAAGACTTATAAATGAGTACTTAGATACTAAAAATGCGAGCGATAGGCGAATTTTAGCCATACTTGCTTTCTTAATTAGTGCGTTTTTGTCCTATTTGCTATTTTTTGAAGCATCAAATAGCCTTTTGAGTGATAAAAATAGTAAAAACGCTCAAGCACTACAAAAACTAAACGATATAAAACAAATTTCTTTAAAAGATTTTGATATTTCAAATAAAGATAAAATTTTAAAGACCTATGAGAACAAACTAAATACAACAATACAAGAGTTAAAATCCACAAAACTTGAAAATGAGCTTTTACATAAGCGTTTAAATGAAGCACTTCAGTTACTTCCAAGCACTAAAAACTGGCCAAAATTCCTAGATGACATAGCTATTTTAGCAAAACAAAATCAAATCAGTATAAAAGAGATAACAAACAGTCAAACATCGGCTATTTTAGGACATATAAGCCAAATTTTATCAATAAACATAAAAGCTAGTGGCGAGTTTAAAGATATATTAAAATTTTTAAGCGAGACTGAGATGCAAATTCCGCTATTAAAAATAAAAAACCTACTCATCACAAGCAATTCAAACACTTTAGATTTTGAGCTTGTTATAGGAATTTGGGGCATAGCAAGATGAGAATTTTGGCATTTATATCACTATTTTGCCTACTTTTATCAGCGCAAAATACTACATTTAAGCAAACGCCAAGCAAAGAGCAGATAGATATGCTCAAAAATCCCTTTAAAATTATCAAAAATGACACACAAATAAAACAACAAAACAGTAAAAAACAACCAAATTTAAGGCTAAATGCCATACTTGCAACAAAGGCAAAAATCAATAACAAGTGGCTAAATTTAGGAGAAGTGATAGGCGGATTTAAACTTGTGCAAATAAATAAAAACTCAGTTATACTAAAATCTACCAATGAAACCAGAAAACTAAAAA
This sequence comes from Campylobacter australis, assembly GCF_050586305.1. Classification (NCBI taxonomy): domain Bacteria; kingdom Pseudomonadati; phylum Campylobacterota; class Epsilonproteobacteria; order Campylobacterales; family Campylobacteraceae; genus Campylobacter; species Campylobacter australis. The sequence goes on from NZ_JAXUAA010000002.1 coordinate 202,345, forward strand.
TTTCAAAGGAAAACCGTGTTAAAATCAAATAAAATTCTGATATTTTTAATGATTTTTCTAACAAATTTAAATGCAACAAACTGCACAAACAAAAGCTTAAGTATGAAGCTGACAAATGATGGAACGACACTTAGCGAAGCCATAAACGAAATAGCTGATATATGCGGATTTAGCGTTGTTGCAAAAGATATGGGAGCACAAAAGATACTTGAGCAAAACGCAACTTCGATAAACATAAACAATCTTTCATTACATGATGTCCTTGATGTTCTTATCGCAGAGCGAAATTTAAACTATGAGTTTTCTAAAAATATCCTAAAAATTTCCGCCCTAAAAACACAAACCTTCAAGCTTGATTACATAACATCTATAAGAACTGGAGTGGCGACAACAAAGGCTTCAGTGGATTCAGCTCCGATTGAAATAGGTGAAAATAGAGCAAACAACAAACAAGACTCAACTCAGGACAATATCATCACTTCAACTGAACGCTTTGACTTTTGGGAGAAGCTAAATGAGGAGCTAAAAGCCATTTTAAATAACGGTGCGGAAAGCATAATTACGCCAGATCCTGTCATAAATCAAAATGCAGGTCTTATAACTATAACAGCCACACCATCTCAACTTGCTCGAGCCTCAAGTTACATTGAAAATATGCAAAAACGCCTAAAACGCCAAGTACTAATAGATGTATCCATTATATCAGTTGAGCTAAAAAATGAGTACAAAAGAGGTGTTGACTGGAGCAAATTTGAGCTTGGCTTTAACAGCTACATAGGAAATGACCCGTCTAGGACATCTAGTATCGTCTGGAAGAATAAAACAAATAGCTTTAGTGATGGATTCTCGCGCACGCTAAGTATAGCAGCGAATTTAAATTTTAGTCTTGATGGTGTTCTAAATTTCTTAGAAACTAACGGTAAGGCAAAGGTTATATCAAGCCCAAAAGTAACCACTCTAAATAACCAGCAAGCACTCATATCAGTTGGCGATAATATAAACTACCGAGTTCAAGAAGAAAACGAATCAGGCACAATAAACTCCCGCACAACAACCACATATAAACAATATTCCGTATTTATTGGTATCTTGTTAAATTTACTGCCTGAAATTTCAGATGATGATAAGATAATGCTTCGTATAAATCCTAGTCTAAGTAGCTTTAAGTACCGCGAAGATGACGCTAGAAGCACTCTAGTGCGAGAAATAGCGCCAGACACAAACCAAAAAAAGCTCTCAACCGTCGTACATGTAAATAATGGTGATACAATTATCCTTGGCGGACTTATAGGACAAACAAAAGGCAAAGACAACACACAAGTACCTTTCTTGTCAGCTATACCGCTTATTGGCAATGCGTTTAAATCAAACAAAGATATCACCTCAACAACCGAGCTTATTTTCATCATCACGCCAAAGATCGTAGATGCTAGCAACCCACTTTCACCAAATACAAAAACACTAAAAGAGCTTGGTTTTTCTGGGACTATGTAATGAATAGTATCTATGCAAAGATAAAAGATCTTTTTATAAATAGCGATAGTGGCGAGTTTATCCGACTTAAAAGCTCTGTTGAGTGCGAACAAAAACTACTTAAAGTGCTTGCAAGACCACTTAAAATAGTGCTTTTTTATGGCAATCCTGGTAGCGGTAAAACTTTTTTGTTAAATAAAATTTCAGAACAAGATAGCAATTTGATATTTTTTGCGTATCCGTTTTTTAATGAGCAAGAATTTATTTTTGCTCTTTGTGAGAAAATTTATGGTAAAAAGCTAGAAAATGTGGAAAATTTTGAAAGTTTTATGTATTATTATACGCAAAATTTTACACAAAATAGCGAAATTCTAAAAAACCAAAAGACAATCATCTTGGATGAGGCACAACTTTACCCAGATGAGTTAGTCGAAAAAATTCGTCTTATGAGCGATACAAGGATGTTTAAATTTCTATTTACCATTCACAAGACAAACAATGAGGAGCTTTTAGCCAAGGATCATTTTAAATCTAGAATTTGGGAAAGAGTAGAGCTTAAAGAGATTGATATTAACGAAATTAGACTTTATGTGCTTGAAAAAATTAAGAGTGAAAAATTCTTTTTTAGTGAAAGCGACTTTAAGCTTATATTTAAATTTTCTAATGCGAATTTAAGATCGTTAAACAAACTAATGTATAAATTTTTTGAAATTTTTGAAAGCTATGAAGCGCAAATACCATCAAAGCTAACCGAACCGAATATTAACGAAAAAGTGCTTTTCATGGCAGCTATCGCAACAGGAGCTATAAGTGCTTAGCATTAATGAACTAAATGAACTTGAAGTAAAATTTAACACCCTAAAAACAAAGCGAAAACCAATACAAAAAAACCAAAATTTATACAAATACTTAAGCATTTTAGCTCTTTTTATAGCCCTTAGTGTGGCTAGTTTTAACTTTTTTACAAAGCAAAAGAGTATAAAAACAGAGCAAAACTCTACTCAAAACTTAAATACGCAAAATAAAAGTGAAGTGGCTTTACTAAAAGCTAAAATTTCAGAGCTAAATTTTAAACTCTCGCAAACTACAAAAAACGCACAAATAGAGCAGGAAAAAGATAAGAAAGTTTTAGCCAAGCAAAGCGAACAAGGATATTTAAATTTAAATGCTATTGAGCTTAAAAATATAGAAAATTTAACACAACAAGAGACAAAAGCCTTAGAAGATAAATCACAAAAACAAAAATCAAAAATAACACTAAAACCAGCTAAACAAACAGTGCAAAATGAGAGCATTTTAGGCTTTAACGAGCTTATAGAGCTTGCAAACAGTGCTTATAAAAACAGCGAATTTACTAAAGCTTTGGAGCTTGCTATTATGGCAAATGAGATAGATGAGCAAAAAGAGGATAGCTGGCTTATCTTTGCAAAAGCAAAATTTAAACTAGGCGATAAAGCAGGGGCGCTAAGAGTTCTTGAAAGCTACAATGCAAACAAAAACAAAAAAAGTGTAAATTTATTAATAAGAGAGATAAAAAAGGGTGAGATATGAGAGTTTTTGTGCTATTTTTTGTACTGTTTAATGCACTATTTGCGCTTAGTATAAGCGATGTTAAAATGCTATTTGATGAGCAAAAATTTGAGCAAGTTTGTAGTAAAAGTGTAGAGAATTTATGCTTAAAAGCAAATGATGAAGCGTTGTTTAGTCTTTATGCTACGGCTTGTATTAAAATACATAAGATAAATAGCCTCTTTTTGCCCATCACAAAGCTTAGGCAAAGCCCACAATCTAGAGAAAACGCAGCCTATTTTGCTGACATTTTGCTTAAGAAAAAGCTACTTTATCATGCACTCATTGACAACATAGATATAAGCTATATAAGGCTTTCAAAGAGTGATTATATCTTATCTATGATATTTGATAGATTTGTAAAAAATGATTTTAAAAAAGAAGATGATAGGTATATTTTTAGAGAGAAAAATTCAGATATTTTTTATGAGCTTTATGCCGATAACAGCACAAAAATACCAAAAATAATCCTAACAATACATAAAAATAATAAAATTTTAGAAAAAATCGAGTATTTCTAATGAATGAAATTGAAAAAATTCTGCTAAATTTTTTACATACAAAAAATGCGATAAAATCTCAGATAGACTTCAATGATGAGAGCTTAACAACAGCTATCTTAAAGCAAAATTTGCTAAGCGAAAGTGAGCTTTTATCTTTTGCAGTTGAGCTTTTTCGCAAAAATGAGATAAGTATAGAACAGGCTACAAATAAGCTTGGCTTTGATGTAAAAGAGTTTTTAGAAAGTGCCAGCAAAAGATATGGTATTGAAATTTTTAATCTTGATGACATTGATATTGACTACCGTATAGCAGAAAAAAGTAGTGCAGCACATTTTAGGCGATTTGGTGCATTGCCCATAAAAGAGGATGAGCTAAATGTGCATGTGGTGTTTAAAAACCCTTTTGATATCATCGCGCAAGATAGCATACAAGAGCTTTTTACCAATAAGCTTCTAAAGCCTGCACTAGCTCAACCGATCCAGATAGACCGCTATATATCAAAACTAGAACTAAATGAAAATATCAAAGACCTCATCACTGAAATCCGCCATAAAATTTCAAACAATACAAATAAAAGTCAAAATGAGCAAAACTCTGGAATTTTAAAACTTATTGAAGTTATCCTAAAAACAGCCATAGCTCAACGCGCAAGCGACATCCATATAGAGCCTACAGCCACAAACTGCATCATAAGAAGTCGCATAGATGGCATGCTAAGTGAGACATTTATCTTTGATAAAGATATCTATGCGCCTATGGCAAGCTGTCTAAAGCTACTTTCTGGCATGGATATTGCCGAGCGAAGAAAGCCGCAAGATGGCAGATTTTCAAAACAAATTTTAGAGCGTGAGTATGACTTTCGTATCTCAACACTGCCTATATTAAATGGTGAAAGTATAGTTCTTCGCATACTTGATAAGTCCCGCGTTATCGTTGATATAAAACATCTAGGTATGAGTGAGCAAAACTTATCCAAATTTCAAACTAGCTTGCGTCAGCCTTACGGCATAGTCCTTGTAACAGGACCTACAGGAAGTGGTAAAACAACAACACTTTATGCTGGTTTAAATGAGATAAAAAGCATACGCTCAAAGATAATAACAGTCGAAGACCCTGTCGAATATCAACTAAATCTCATACAACAAGTCCAAGTAAATGAAAAGGCTGGGCTTGGTTTTGCAAATGCTCTGCGCTCGATACTGCGTCAAGATCCAGATATTATCATGGTTGGTGAAATTCGTGATCATGAAACGCTTCGTATTGCAGTTAGCGCCGCACTTACAGGGCACCTTGTCTTTTCTACGCTTCATACAAACGACTCATTTTCAGCTATAACGCGAATAGCTGACATGGGTATTGAGCCATATCTTATAAGTGGTTCTTTAGTTGCAGTCCTTTCTCAGCGTCTAATCCGCAAACTTTGCCCGCACTGCAAAGCAAAATTTTTGCCAACACACCATCAACTAAAAAATATAGAACATCTTTTGCCAAGCTCATATCAGTTTTATGCTCCCGTTGGCTGCCACCACTGCTCACAAACTGGCTACATTGGACGCGAGATGGTAGGCGAAATTTTACCTATTACAACAAAACTACAAAGTCTTATAGCAAACCAAGCCAGCAAAGATGAGCTACTTTTATGCGCTACAGAAGATGGGTTTAAAGATATGTTTGAAGATGCACTTCTGCGAGCTGCAAACGGCATAACCAGCTTTGAAGAAGTTTTTAGAGTAGCAAAAGCTTAAGCATGAAAAATATCCAGATAGATGAGATAAAAGACGACAAACATCAAAAAATATCAATAAAAGTAGATAGCAAAAACATCTCAACTAGTAGCAAAAAAGGCATGATAACAAAACTAAGCGAAAGTATCATTAAGGATAACCAAGTAAGCTTAAAAGATAAATTTCTAAGACTTTTTGTTAAACCAAAACTTCCTTTACCACTTCTTATCGCATGTATAAGACAGCTTAGCGTTATGAGCCGTGCTGGTATCGCTATAAACGAAAGTATTAAAGAGATTGCAAATTCAAACGATGATGTAAGGGTAAAGAAAATTTTTAGTAAAGTGGCTACAGACCTATCTCAAGGGCTAAGCCTTTTAGCTGCTTTAAGTGTATTTAAAGAACAAGTCGGAGACATTACATTAGCACTTATAAAGCTTGGCGAAAGTACCGGCAATATGAGTGAAAGCCTTACTAAGCTCGCTGAAATTTTAGAAGGTATCGAACAAAATGAAAAAAATTTTAAAAAAGCTATACGCTACCCTACCATCATCATAATCTCACTCATAGCTGCATTTATATTTGTTATAACGCTTGTTGTGTCAAAATTTAAAGCTGTGTTTGATAGTTTTAACTCAGAGCTTCCATTTACAACACAAATTCTCATCTGGTTAGAAAAATTCTTTGCAAACTATGCTATATTTTTACTTATAGCCTCTCTTTTTATATGGACATACACTAAAAACATCTACAACAAAAATCCATATTTTAAACTAAAATTTGATAACTTTGTGCTTAAAATTTATCTAATTGGCAATATCATTTTTTACTCAAATATGAGTCGCTTTTCACTTATTTTTGCTGAACTTGTTAAAGCTGGCATCCCCATCTCTCAAGCGCTAAGAACGGCTATTGATACCATTAGCAATGAACATTTAAAACAAAAACTACTTTTAGCAAACACAAACATCATGCAAGGCATTAGTCTTACAAATAGCCTTAAGCAGACTAAAATTTTTGAAAATATACTAATAGCTATGATAAATGCTGGTGAGCAAAGTGGAAATTTAGATGAGATGTTAAAACAAGTTAGTGAGTATTTTAGGCAAAAATTTGAAAATATTATACAAAATATATCATCTTATATCGAGCCTATATTACTTTGCGTCTTGGCGCTTTTTGTAACATTTTTAGCACTTGGTATCTTTACACCAATGTGGGATATGGCACAAATCATAAAAGTTTAAAGAATTTATATTAGAATATAATTTTTATTTTTTAAACAGGATTTTTCATGTCAGAATTTATAAAAGAGGTTGAAAACAACTCATTTTTGGTTTCAAAAACTGACCTAAAGGGTATCATAACATACTGCAATAAACCTTTTATAAAAATAGTCGGTGCAAAAGGCAGCGAACTAGTAGGTAAGCCACACAACATAGTGCGCCACGCCGATATGCCACGCATAGTTTTTAAATTACTTTGGCAATATGTAAAAAATAAAGAGGAAATTTTTGCCTATGTAAAAAATAGAAGTTTTGATGGTGGGTATTACTGGGTCTTTGCAAATGTTACTGCTTCTCTTGATGAAAATGGCAACATAGTTGGCTACTATTCAGTTCGTCGCAAGCCAAATCCAAAAGCACTTGAGGTTATAAAACCACTTTATGAGCAACTGCTTTTGGCTGAAAGAAGTGGAGGGTTAGACGCTTCAAAAAAGATGCTAGATGAAATTTTGGATAAAAAAGGCGTTAGTTACAATGAGTTTATGAATAACCTACAAAGACTATAAAGGCAAAACAATGTTTAGTAAAAAATCAAAATGTAAAGATGAAATTTTAAAAGTTATAACAGCTGCCAGAAACGGTATACTAGAACCACGCGTTATAAATCCAGATCCAAGCGATCCACTTTATGAGATAGCAAATGGTATCAATGACTTGCTAGACCAAGTAGAGGCTCTTCAGCGCGAAATGGCAACCTGCGTAACTCAAGCTCAAAATGGTATAAAGTATAGAAATATCTTTGAGGATGGATTTCGTGGATTATTCAAAACAAATGCTACTGGTATGAATAAGGGCATTATAGGCATACAAGAGGGACAAAAGGGTAAGACAAGAGGCATTTTATCTGAAAAATTTGGTAAGCTTGGAAATGGCAATGAAGGTATGAATGAAGTTCAAACAGACCTAGATGAAAGCATACATATACTTGGACAAATGGCAAAAAATGCTAGACAGACAGCTCAAACAGCAAACCAAACACTAAACAACATGAACCAACTAAGCTTAAATATCGGCACACTAGAACAGCTTATTAGCAACTCAAGTAACTCTATCCGATCTCTATCTACGCGTACTGATGAGATAAGCTCAGTGGTTGATCTTATAAAAGACATAGCAGAGCAAACAAATTTACTAGCTCTTAATGCGGCTATCGAAGCAGCTCGTGCTGGCGAACATGGTAGGGGTTTTGCTGTTGTTGCAGATGAGGTGAGAAAACTAGCCGAAAACACTCAAAAAGCAACAAGCGAGATCGGCATAAGCATACAAACTCTACAACAAGAAGCAAGAGAAATAAGCTCAAATTCAGATGAGATAGCAAAGATCGCTCAAAGCTCAAGCGCAAGTGTCGAGGAATTTAAACACTCTGTATTACAGTTTGATAAGGATGCAAAAAACACAGCTCAAACCTCACAACATGTTGAAAATAAAAATCTAGCCATAGTGGCTAAAATTTCACAGATTGTCCTAAAAACAAGAGCATATTCAGACATTATAAATGAAACGGTAAATTTACAAAATAGTCAAGAGATGGCACAAAAGCTACGCACTTGGATAGAAAATGATGCAAAAGAAAATTTTGGCAACACGCACTCATATAAAAAACTAAAAGCACCCATTGAAGAATTTTTAAAAAATATAGAAACCAACCTAATATTAACACAAGATGGTTTTGATAGTGCAAATATCGATGTTATAGTTAATAGATTTAAAAACATTGAGACACTAAGTCAAGAAATTTTTAGAATTTATAATCAAATGGTACAAGAGCATAAAGAGTAATGCAAGCTAAAAGCTTCGAGCATAACTCTAAAAAGAGTTTTTGTGCAAAACATCAAGACTAACTCTAGCGATAAAATTTCACGCATTAAAAGACTTGGAGTAGCAGGCTCAGCCCTACCTCTTGTCTTTGGTGGGCTACCCTACTTTGGGCTGATATTTATCGTAGCTGGATATATATTTTTACTACATGCTATTACAGAAATTTCAGAACTTAGTAAAGATTATAAACTAAGAGAAGGCTATCTTATCTCTATCTTTGGTACAGTCATATCCCTTGCCTTGATAATGCTTGGATTATTTTTGGCTGGTATATTTAGTGATAAACTCATCTACGGCGTATCTTGTGCTTCAATAAGCCCACAAAATGCAACTGGACTTATAATAGGGATCGTTGGAGTTTACCTATTGGCAGTAGCTACTTTTATGTATTTTAAAGTTTTTAAAAAAATTTCTCTCATCTCTTGCGATCCATTATTTTTTTATCATGCATGTTTTTATGTTATTGGGCTTATTATGCTTGCTTTTGGCATCGGAATTTTTATGATCATAGCAAGTTTTATTATACAAATAATTGCATGGATTAGATTAAAAGATATCAGGTAGATCAACTGTTTTGCCAACCTACCGCTTTTTAGGCAAACTCACCCAAAAATTTCAAATTTTTCAAATAGTTTTTTATCGTCTTTAACTATACCTTTTTTGATAAGATTTTCTACTACTTCACGGCTGCAGTCAGTTTGCTTTGGCCACTCCCTTTCATATCCATCTTCCACGCTTTTACTTGTAGCATCAATGCCAACTACTGTTTTGTTTATAAAAATATCACGCAAAGCATCGATGTTATTTACTACTCGCCAAAGCAACATATAAGCATTTTCTAAGCGATTTTCACAACCAACAAATATAAGAATTCTAAAATTATTACTAAACTTTACTAACTTTTCAAAAGCAAATTTAATTGGCTCTTTTTTGTCTATTTTTACTACACAGATTGGGTTTTTAGTATTTGTCTTATATTGCTTAAGAGCCAAAATTTCGCCCACTGTGCTTTGAAATTTTGCCAGTAATTCATCATCACTTAAAATCTCAGGTGCATCATCGCTAAAATCAGCCGTAGCATCTACACCAAGCTTTCCACCGTAACAAGAATTTGGCGAAGCATGATCTAGCTGATCGCACACACCCTCGCTAATTAGCATGCTTTTTACTCCAAATCTGTTTAAGATAAAGTCTGAAATTTCATCATATTTGCTCAAATCTGGTGCATTCTCATCAACAAAAACAGCATGCTTTACAAAGCTCATCTGTCCCACACCCCAAAATGCATGCATCGCTTGTTTGGCGTGTGCTGGATAAAGCGTTTTGATTTTAGCTAAGATCAGGTTATGAAAAACGCCATTTTCAGGCATGTTATAATCAACTAGCTCTGGAACGGTTGTTTGCAAAAGTGGTAGGAAAATTCTCTCAGTCGCCCAGCCCATATACTTATCTTCAAGTGGTGGCTTGCCCACGACCGTGGCGGCAAATATCGGCTCTTTTTTATGAGTTATAGCCGTCACATCCATCACTGGAAACGGCTCTATGGGCGTGTAAAAGCCCGTATGATCGCCAAAAGGTCCTTCAAGCTCAAATTTATTTGTATCAACAAATCCCTCGATCACAAAGTCTGCATCGTGTGGGATATAAATTTCATTTGTTAGCGATTTTACAAGACGGGCTGGCTCTTTTCGGATAAAACCATAAAGCAGCAATTCAAAAACACCTTTTGGAAGCGGCGCCTGACCACACCAGATATAAAGTGGATCGCCACCGATAGCCACAGACACAGGCATTTTACGCCCTGCTTTTTTATACTCGTTAAAGAAATTTGCACCGTCTTTATGTATCTGCCAGTGCATACCAAGTCGGTTTTTACCATACACTTGTAGGCGATACATACCTAAATTTTGCAAGTTTCCATCAAGACTTTGCGTATATACCTGCCCCATCGTAATAAACGCTCCGCCATCAAACTCCCAAGTTTTAAGCACTGGCAGATCGGCTAAATTCACAGCATCACCAAAATACGCCACCTGCTGACACTCACCACGCTCACGCAGTCGTTTAGTAAAAACTTTACGCATACTAAAAAGATAGTTTAAAAAGTCAAGCTTTTGGCTAAAATTTTTAGGTTTTTTAAGTTTTAAAAGCGATGAAATTTCGCTAGCCACAGCATCGGGATGAACGCCCAAAATAAGTTCGGTAGCTCGTTTTGAACCAAAGATATTTGTTAAAACTGGTGGATATTTTTTACCATTTTTATCAGTCACATTTGTAAATAAAAGTGCCTTACTATCTATTTTTTTTACCTCAATATAGCTTGCGTGAGCTATCTCAAGCTCAATATCGCAAGGCTCATTAATCTCACGCAAAAGTCCATTTTGTCTTAAAACTTCAATATAATTCATCTTACGCCTTTAAATTTTTACTAAATTATACTTTTTTAAACTTTATACAAACTCAAAATAGAAAAAATTGACAAGTCCAAGCCCGAAAACATCGGCGATGGCGTGAGAAAGAAAAAAGGCATATAAATTTTTGTAGCCAAGCTTTTGATAGATAAAAAAGTAAAAAAGCCCTAAAATCAAGCCTATGCCAACCGCAGAGTAAAGCCCTTGATAGGTATGAAAACTAATACGAATGATGAGCGAAAAGATAAAAACTCTCATCAAATTTTCACGCCTTACATTAAGACAAATAGCTATGAAAAATAACTCCTCAAAGCTACCATTTACAAGCGAGCTAAGTATGCTAAGAGCCTTTATTTGTAAGACTAGTGAGCTATTTTCTTGTGCGTCTTGCTCTTGTGTAAATGGATAAATCACATCATAAATGTAAAAAAATAGATCCATCAAAATCGCACATATGCAAAACATCGCTACAGCAAGAGCTGTATCTTTTAAACTGATTTTAAACTGCCACAAGCTAAAGTCAAAGCGCCTATACCATAAATATAAAAGCGCAAGTGAAGCAGTAAATAATTCCTGTGCAATAATCCGCAAATGCCCGCTATCATCCATCTCAATAGTGTCGCTAACAAGCACATCAGCACCGCTTATAAAATTTTCTAAAAGAAAATTCGTCGAGTCATAAATCGCAAGTGAGAACATTATAAAAGAAAGTATCAAAATATCAGTAAAATTTAAGTATCGTAGCTTTGTCAAACTAATCCTTTTTGAAGTTAATTTTACCAAAAAAATAAGAATTTCGCCACAAAAATGGCGAAATTTTGTATTATTTTGCTAGGTTGAAGATAGCCTCAAGGCTCTCGCGCATATAGATGTCGCTCATACCCCAATCTTTTGAGTGCATAAGTGCAACTTGGATAACTTCAGCTAAATTTGCATCCGTTACACCTACTCTACTTAGACTTGTTGGCGTACCTATCTTATCAAACCACGCTTTTAGAGCTTCTATACCCTCTAAAGCGGTGCTTTTACCAAAAATTTCACTGGCAAATCTCTCAAATGCAGCTGGATTTTTTAGCGCATACCACTTCATCCACGCTGGCATAACTACGCTCAGTCCAGCGCCATGTGCGCAATCTGTGACAGCACTTATAGCGTGCTCTATCATGTGATTTGGATAGCTAAAGCCATCTACACCAAGATAAGTATAGCCATTTAATGCAAGCGTTGCAGCCCATGCAAACTCAGCCCTTGCGTCATAATCATTTGGATCTGCAAGCAAAATTTCAGTTGTGCGGATAACGGTTTTGATGTTTGCTTCGATCTGCATTCTGACAAGCTCAGGGTGAGATGCAGCCGTAAAATATCCTTCAATGCTATGCGCGATTATATCAGATGCACTATAAACTAAATATTCGCGCGTAACACTTGCTTGAAGAAGTGGGTTGATAACTGAAACCTTTGGATATAAGCAGTCTGAATGCAAAGAATACTTCTGTTTTGTAGCTTCGTTGGTTACGACACCGCCTTGGTTCATCTCAGAGCCAGTAGCTGCTAGCGTGATGATATCAAAAATTTTAAGCGCAGATGTTGGGCTTTTACCAGTGAAAAAATCCCACACATCGCCATCATAACAGACTCCAGCGGCTACGGCTTTTGCACTATCTAGCACGCTTCCACCACCAACTGCTAGCACACTATCTGCACCAAATTCTCTAGCGAGTTTTATCGCCTCTTTTACTTTGCTTAAAACTGGATTTGACTTAACGCCGCCCAGCAGAACAAACTCCACGCCGTTTTCGCGCAAACTTTTCTCAACAACATCCAAAAGACCACTTTGACGCACGCGCTCGCTTCCATAAAGCACAAGAGCTTTTTTTGCGTCAAATTCGCTCATATACTTGCCGATCTTTTTCTCTTTATCCTTGCCAAATTCGACACGAACGGGATTACAGAAACTGAAATTTGTCATATTTATCCTTTATATAAAATTTATAATATTTTACCGAAATTTCTTTGCAAAGTGTTATATAGATTCTACAAATTTCTTGCCTAATCCTACAAATTTATAAAAATTAGATAGAAATTTAAGCTATATTTTGTAAGACTGGGTTGTTTGTGAGTTCATCTTTGTTGTCATTAAATTCAAAACTTACTCTACTAACACCAAAGCTCTTTGCAATAGCTTCTAGCGTATCAGCTGCTGATTTATGAATTTTATATTCTAGGTCGCTAATAAGCTTTATGCTCATTTTTTCAGCCTCTTCGCGTGCCTGCATGATAAGTCTGTTTTTATCCTCTTCCCTAAAACCACCACCAAAAAAGCCATTTAATGAGTCTGGAAGCAAAAATGGTATAAATCTGCCATTTTCTTCATCATAAAATTTCATATTTGCAATTGAAAATTTATACTTGCAAGGTGGCATTTTTATAAGATAAGATAAGCTTGAAAGTGGTAAAATCTCCATCTTTGTAGAACGCAGATCATATATAAAGTTTATCTCAAACTCAAATATCATAGAGAGCTTTTTTTCACTTATAAGCCAGCGCAAGTACTCTTTACCAAAATTTCCAAAAGCATGATCTGTTTTTGTAATTATCTCTTTGCTATAAATTTGAAAAACGCTAAGCTCACCGATGCTTTTTAGCTGAGAAATGTCACTTACCATACTTGTCTCACTACTATCTTTTTTATCTTTTAGTGCTTTATTTGCACGGTATATAAATACAAATGATACAAGCAACAAAATAGCAAGTATAAGTGTTACAATCTCGTTCATTTTTTATCCTTTTTAGGAATTTTAACAAGTTTAAGCAAATTTATATTAAATTAAAAAATTTGTTTAAACTCAAAACCAGACTCTTTTAAAGACTTGGCGACTTGCTCTTGATGCTCTTTACCTTTTGTTTCAAGAGTTATAGTTATATTTGCATCGCCATAGTCAAGCTCAGTAGAAAAACGGTCGTAGTCTATTTTAACGATATTTGCATTTGCTTTTTTAAGCGAGTCAGTAAGGCTTAAAAGTGCGCCTGGTTTATCGATTAGCGTTACTCTGATTATCATTTTACGAGATGACTTTATAAGACCTTTTTCTATAATTATGCTAAGCATTTGCACATCGATATTTCCGCCACTTAAAACTATGCCTATTTTGGCATCTTTTTTATGTTTTATCTTATTATGCATTAAGGCTGCGACACCAGCAGCACCAGCACCCTCAACAACTATCTTTTGTTTTTCAACCAAAAAAAGTATCGCGGTCGCTATCTCTTCATCATCAACTTGAATAAACTCATCGACACACTCAAGTATATTTGCCAAAGTTATCTCGCTTGCATCGCGAACAGCTATGCCGTCAGCGATAGTTCTAATAGACTTTGAATTTATGCTCTTTTTAGCGTTGTAGCTATTAAACATAGCTGGCGCACCTTTTGCCCCAACTGCAACAACTTTTATATTTGGATTAACTTGTTTTACACAACTTCCAACACCACTTACAAGACCACCACCACCAACTGGGACAACAACAATGTCAAAATCGCTTATCTCATCTAGCATTTCAAGACCAACTGTTCCTTGACCAGCTTGCACAAACTCATCATCAAAAGGATGAACAAAGCACATATTATGCTCTTTTGCATACTCAGTCGCAAACTCGTAAGCTTCATCAAAATTATTTCCTTTTAAAATAACTTCAGCTCCAAGATCTTTTGTACCAGAGACCTTTAAAAGAGGGGTTGATTCAGGCATGACTATTATTGCCTTTACTCCAAATTCTCTAGCACTAATGGCAACTCCTTGAGCATGATTGCCTGCACTTGCGGCAACTACGCCATTTTTACTTTGCTCCGGAGTTAAGTTTGCTATCTTGTTATAAGCGCCTCTGATTTTATATGCTCCGGTTCGTTGTAAATTTTCTTCTTTTAAATAAATTTTTGCGCCACTAATATCGCTAAGACGCTGTGAAAAAGCAAGTGGAGTTTTGTTAATAAAATGTCCAGTGGTTATTTTTGCTTGAATTATTTTATTTAGTGATACCATTTTCTTCCTTTTTTAAAGCATTTATTCTATCAGCTTTTTGCTGTTTTTAAGCTTTTCTTTACTCAAAAAGCTCTTTTTGCCCTTAACAAAACACCACACTCTATATGATTTGTATGCGCAAACTGATCAAAAATAGCAAATTTTACTATCTCATGCGTAAAACTTAGCTCTTTTAAATTATCTTTTAATGTTTGTGGATTACACGATATATAGATAATGTTTTCATATTTTTTTATAAAATTTATAACGCTATCTTCAAGTCCAGCGCGTGGCGGATCAACAAGAATGTGTGAAAAGTTAAACTCGTCCAGATCAATCTCGCGCAGGCGGTTAAACTCGCGCTCTTTTTTAAATGCGCTCATCAGCTCATCTGCACTCATTCTTAAAAATAAGACATTGTTTATATTGTTTAATTCGCAATTTTTTGTCGCATTTAAGATTGAGCTTTTTGAAATCTCAGTAGCCAAAACACGAGTAAAACAAGAGCTAAGTGGGATGGTAAAATTTCCATGTCCGCAGTAAAGCTCAAGCAAATCACTGGAGTTTTGCACGCAGCCCCTTGCCCAGCTTATCATCTTTTCATTTACGGCTTTATTTGGCTGAGTAAAAGCATTTTCACTAAGACTAAGCTTGTATATTTTTTTATCAATTTCTAGCTCATCGATAAGACTAAGCTCATCACTTAAAATTTTTTGCCCACGAGAACGAGCAAGGGCGGTGATATTGAGTTTGTTAGCAAAAACTTTTAGTTCATTTTGAAAATTTTCATCAAGTTTTTTATGATACAGCAAAGTCAGCAAAACTCCGCTTGTACAGGCTAAAAACTCAACTCCAAAAAGTCTAGTTTTTAGTATCTCATTACTTTGCAAATTTTTAAGAACATCTGGCATTAACTTTGCTATTGGTTTTGCAACCTTTGGACACTCATTTATAAAAATTTTGCGACCTTTTTGTCTAGCATGCATAGTATAACAAATATCATATTTATCATGCCAAATGCCAAACTCAGCCCTTATACGGTAGTTTTTCTCACTTGAAGCAAAAAACTCTAGTTTGCCATCATAAAACTCAGCAAAATCAGCTGAAATTTTATCTATCTTTAAAGCTTTTTGCTTCTCATAACTTCCACCAAGAACGCAGCTACCGCACTCACCAAAATGGATACAATTCAACTATGCTTCCACCTTTTTACCAGCAAAACGAACTAAAGCCCAAGTAGCAAAAAGTCCAAGTGGTAAAACTATCCAAATACTAACACCAAATGCAACTGGCAAATATCCTGCAAAAATAGCTATAGCCCCTACACTTAAAGCATATACAAACTGAGTACTTACATGGTCTAAGTGGTTACAACCAGCACCCATTGATGAAAGTATCGTCGTATCAGAGATCGGAGAACAGTGATCGCCAAAGATTGCTCCAGTTAAAACAGCTGAGATATTTACTATCATATATGCATGCATACTTTCGCCACTTAGCCCATAATTTAACCCAATAGCATTTGCAAGCGGTATAACAAGTGGCATTAAAATTCCCATCGTACCATAGCTAGTTCCCGTTGAAAAAGATATGAATGAGCCAAGCATAAAGATGGCAACTGGTAAGATAAACTTAGGCGTGGTATCGCTTAATAACTCAACCAAATATCTAGATGTGCCAAGCTCTTTAATAACCGAACTAAGACTCCAAGCAAGAAGCAAGATAACTATCGTTATAATCATCGTTTTCCAGCCTTTTACCCAAGTACCTATAGCCTCTTTAACAGTAAAAATTTTACGCCAAACACCCATAGTTATCGCAACAATACTTGCAAAAAGAGCAGACTGAAATAATGCCACAGAAGCATCTGCTGCACCAAAGGTCTCTCTAAAAGTCATAAAAGACAGCGGATTAGCCAAAGCAGCCTCAAGAGCCTCACCCTCAAGAGCCTTTAAACCACTAAAGTAAAAACTTACAAATGCCCCTACAATAAGTACCAAAATAGGCACAACAGCGTTTGACATATGAAGTTTTATCCCTTCTTTTGGTTCAAGCGTCTTATCTTCAATATCCTCCATCATGGTCTTTCCAGAGTGAAGTTCACCTCTTCTAGCTCGCCTTTCAGCCATAAGCATTGGTCCGTATTCACGCTGCATAAAGGCTGTACAAACTATAAAAAATAGTATAAAGATATTATAAAATCTATATGGTATGGTCTCTATAAAAACTCCATAAGAGTTGATATTTTCAATGCCAATAAGTCCATAACCATCTTTAATAAGCGAAATTTCAAGTCCAACCCAAGTTGATATGATGGCTATACCAGCGATAGGTGCTGCTGTTGCGTCGATTATAAAAGCTAATTTTTCACGGCTTATTTTAAACTTATCAGTTATAGGTCTCATGATAGGACCTACTATAAGCGCATTTGCATAGTCATCAAAAAAGACAAAAATACCCATTATCCAAGTTGAAATTTGTGCAGAAATTCCTGTTTTTGCCTTTTTACTAAGCCACAAAGCAACAGCCTTTGTTCCACCCATTTTAGTCACTAGCGCAACCACACCGCCGATACAAAGCACTTGCAGCATGATACCAGCATTCCAGCTATCAGCCATGGAGCCAACTATGCGCTCAACTATACCAGTAAATCCTTTAATAAAAGACATAAAGATATTTTCATTTATGATATTTATCAAAAATGTTCCACTAAAAACCCCTATAAAAAGTGATAATATAACATCCTTTGTAATAAACGCTAACGCTATCGCCACTACTGGCGGAACAAGCGTCCATATACCAAAAATTTTTGCATTTTCAGCTGCATCTGCAAGCAATACGGCTGGCAAAAACACCATCAATAAAAATAAGAATCTCCCCATTGTTTTCCTTTTAATAAATTTATAACTTTTCTATATGCAAGCCAGCCCAAGTTTGAGTATTTGCCATAGCTTCAACAATATTTATATTAACACGAGGTGGCATATTTAGGCAGTTTACTAAAATCTCAGCTATATCATCAGCTGTGATAAAATTTGTACCTTCATAAACAGCATCTGCTTTTTGCTTATCTCCACCAAATCTAACCTCACTAAACTCAGTCTTGCAAAGTCCTGGAGCTATCTCAGTAACGCGGATATTTGTACCGCGAAGATCGTTTCTGATATTTCTACTAAACTGTTTTACAAATGCTTTTGTTGCACCATAAACATTACTTCCAGGATAAGGCCAAGCGCCAGCAGTTGAGCCAAGATTAAAGATATATCCATTTTTGCTCTGTTTTAAAAGTGGCAAAACAGCCTTTGTCGAGTATAAAAGCCCTTTGATATTCGTATCCACCATAACCTCAAAATCCTCTATACTAGCATCCAAAACACCGTTAGTACCAAGGGCAAGACCTGCATTATTTACCAAAATTTCAATATCCTTAAAATTTTCTGGAAGCTCACTAACTGATTTTAAAACAGCCTCTTTGTCTCGTATATCGCAAGCGATGATGTGTGTGTTGCCAAGCTCGTTTGCAAGCCTTGCAAGACGCTCTTTTCTGCGTCCAAGAGCTATGATCTTGTATCCCTCTTTACTAAGTCTTCTTGCTATGGCTTCACCAAAACCACTTGTTGCACCAGTTATAAATGCCGTTGCCTTCATCTTTGTACCCCTCATTCAATATTTGCTTTTAATCCAATTTGTTCTAAAAATTTTATATTTTCACCATTTTTTGCTCTTTTTGCATAATCTAGCGCATTAAATCCAAGATCATCGAGCGCATTCACATCAATACCATTTTCAACTAAAATTTCTAAAATTTCAACCGTTGAAGTTGCTGCAGCATGCATAAAAAGGCTCATAGCAGTATGCTCTAGCTCGCAAAATTTAAGATAAAACGGCAAACTTTGTCCCATGCCAGCCATCATACTCTTGGTGTTTTGATCGATTAGTTTTTGATTAATATCTGCTCCAGCGTTAATTAAAATTTTTACTAATTTTGCATTTTTTAACTTTACAGCATCAAACAAGACATTTGCACCAAAAGTATTTTTAAACCTTATGTCCGCACCATTTTTTAACAAAAACTCAACATTTTGCTCAGAACCCAGTGCATAAAATAGCATACTTTCATTTGTACTTTCAAGTCCTTGCGAGAGTCTTAAAATTTGTGCTATGATTTGCGTATCTTTATTTAAAAGAAGTGCTGTTTTTAAAATTTCATCAAGTTCATTTTGACTAAATTTTTTCGAATAAAGCATACTTAAAAGCGCTTCTTCGTCGCTACTTCTATCGCTTAAAGCTTTTTGTTCAGGGCTAATATCAGCATCTTTTATAAGCTGGTTGCCAACTGCAAAATCCAAAAAGTCATTTAAAATACTAGTTGCATAAAATGCTGCACTTTGAGTATCAAGTCCCTTCGCTTCATAAAATTTTACAAGCGGAGTTTGTGCCTCATTATACGCCGTCCAAAACTCTTTAAATTTTAAAAAGTTATCAAAACACTGATAGCCCCAGTACCTTAAAAATGCTTTTTGTTCATCTTTTATAGCCTCGGCAGTTTCTGGTCTTTTAAGCAGTTTTAGGTAGCTTTCGTGGGCATAGCTAGCAAGCAAAACTCGTTTGCCAAATTTGGATAAATTCTCACTCACAACAGCATTGCCAACACATGCTTCATTTTCATCTCTTATATTTTTTGTTACTGCAAAAAGTCTCTGTAATTCATTTAGTGTGAGCGCCGAACCATCGCAAAAAAACTCATGTTCGTTTAATATTTTGCTTGTTTTTAGATACTCAAGTGGATTTTGTTTTAAAAGTTCGCAGTGATTAGCAAAAGCTATATTTAAAAACAACAAAAATATAAGAAATTTAACTCTCAAAAACTACTCCTTTTTAACATTTTAGCAAATTTTATAAATCATATAGCTTATAAAATGGCTAAATTGCTTAATTTTTTGCATTTTTACTCAAAAATGTCTCTATGCAAAATCTCTTCTAAAACAACCGTGGCATAAGAGCCTTTTTGAAGCATAAAACTAAACTGAAAGTGCGCTTTTTCAGGGATGTATTTATACTCCAAATCCGACAAATAGCTCCATGCAAAGCGACGCGAACCTTGCATTTTGCTTAAATACTCCTGTGCTGGGTCGAAAATTTCATCTTCAATCGCACGCGCCACACCAGTACTTTCAAAGCCTTTTGTGCCCACCAGCAAGCCACAGCTTGTGATATCCCTTGCGTTAAAGCGTAAAATTTCAGCTTCTAAATCCTCGCATAAAAAACACTTACCAAATGGATAATGCCCTAAAACTTCGCCCCTTAAAAGCTTGAAAAACTGCTTTTGCGACTTTAGCTCTTTTGCGTTCTCTTTATCAAATTTATAAATATCACAAAGCTCACTAACGCTAAAATCTTGCGCAAATCGCGACATCTCAACCCTCTTACTAAGCCAGCGATTAAAAAGATCGCTCTGAAAGGCAGAAATCAAAAACTCATTTAGCTTGACATTTCGCACGCCGTTGCCCTTTAGCGCTTCAAGACCACTTTTGGCATTGTCGCCAAATTTTCCAAAGCGCTGATAGCCAAAGTAGTTTGCATACCCCATCTCATTTATCTTATCAAGCGCTCCAGCTAGCTTTTGCGCATCGGTTGGCATGACTTTTTTTAAACGTATGAAAAAATTGTTGCCCTTTAAATGTCCTGTTCGAAGTTTATTATTATGGCGTGTTGAGCTTAAAATTTTCATCTTATCGTGACTAAATCCACTAAGTTTTGCCTCAAATTTAGCTGGCATCGTAACATATTGCGTTGTAAGCCCTTGCTTATCCTTAAGTCCTGCCGTGCCAAACTCTCGCATCTTTGCACCACTTATCTCGCTTAGAACACGCAATGCTTCTTGTGTTGTCATATCCTTTTTTTGTATGTGAAGCATCAGATGCTCGCCCTGTCCGCTTGGCTCATAAAGTGGGACTTCACGCACCACAAAATCATCTGAATTTTTACTAAAATGGGCGTTTATAGGCGAGTGTGTTAGCGCATAAAGTGGCTTAAAAATGGTGTTTTCTGACATTGTCTTTACATCTTCCTTTCACTGCTTTAGCAAAAATTGTTATTTTCGTGCGAGTTTTAGCTGCAACACGCCTGATCGCGGATAAATTTTTTGGTGCAAAGCTAAATAGCGCTTCATATTCTTCGCCACTTTTTAGCTCGTATTTTAGCGGTTTTTTGATAAATTTAAAGCCAAGTTTTGCACTTTTGCAAAGCTTTGGCAGATCTTGCTCGACCCCATCGCTTATATCCATCGCAGAGCGCATAAATTTCGCACTTTTATAAAAAAATTCATTCCTTAAAATCGGTGCAAAAAAGCGTGAGTTTTTACTTGCTTCGCCCTTTCTAAGAAGCGAATTTAAAGACCTTATGCTAGAGCCAAGCTTGCCTGTATATGCGATCAGATCGCCGTTTTTAAGCCCGCTTCGCAAAATAGGCTTACCCATAAGCTCGCCCACGATACTAACGCTAATAAAAATTTTATCACTTTTTATCGTATCGCCACCGATAATTTGCACGCTGTATTCATCACATGCGCGCTTTATGCCAGCGCTAAGCTCTGAAATTTCAGCATTTGTTATAGTTTTTGGCAAACCCAGCCCAAGAAGCGCAAATTTTGGCTTTGCATTCATCGCGATGGCATCTGAAAAATTTACCACCATCGCCTTATATCCGATCTCATCTAGACTCATCCACTCACGCAAAAAGTGCGTACCTTCGCAAAATAGATCCTTACTAAAGACCTGCCGCCCAACAACAGCGCCATCATCACCCAAAAATCGGTTTTTAAACCCATCTATAACAAACTGCTCTTTGTCCATTTGTAAATTATAGCAAATACAAATTAAATTAAGGCAAAATTGATATAATTGCCCTAAGCACAGCAAGTGATCGCTCAAAAGAGAGGAAAGTCCGAGCTGCAATAAGACGCGGTTCCATCTAACGGATGGCTGGGGCAACCCAAGGGAAAGTGTAACAGAGAGCAGACTTCCGCACTAGCGGTAAAGGTGAAACGGCGGGGTAAGAGCCCACCATTGCGCTTGGCAACACGCGCATTTATAAACCCAACTGGCAGCAAGAAGGGGTGGTTTTAGTCTTATATTAAACCCTTCGCTAAAACTTGTATGCAAATGCAAGTGTAGATAAATGATCACTCACGACAGAACTCGGCTTACCGCTGTGCTTTATTTACAAAATTTAGCTATAATTTGCCTAAAATTTACAAAGGAAAGATATGAAAATTCTTGGCATTATAGTAGGCGCACTGCTTCTTCTTGGGGTATTTATAGTACCACAATATAACAAATTCCCAGCTCTTGATGAGGGCGTAACAGAAAAGTGGTCACAGGTTCAAAACCAGTACAAACGCAGGGCGGATCTCATACCAAATTTAGTAAGCACCGTTCAAGGCTATGCAGAACATGAAAAAGGCGTATTTACCGAAGTTACCGAGGCTAGAAGCAAGGTTTCAAACATCACACTTGACGCTAGCTCACTTAACGATCCAGCCAAAGTTAAGGCGTTTTTAGAAGCACAAAATTCACTTGGCGGAGCGCTATCACGACTAATGGCAGTTAGCGAAAACTATCCACAACTAAAAGCAGACCAAAATTTTATCACTCTACAAAACCAGCTAGAAGGCACAGAAAATCGCATCTCTGTCGCTCGCAAAGACTATATAACGGCAGTTAAAGAGTATAATGTCGCACTTCGAACATTTCCTGGCAACTTAGTGGCGAAATTTTTACACCCTAGCCTAAGTCCAAAGGCAAATTTTGAAGCTAGCGAAGCCGAGCAAAGCGCTCCAGCAGTAAATTTTGAGAAAAAATAGTGCGTAAAATTCTAGCTCTTTTTTTGCTTCTTGGCACGATTTTTAGTGGAATTTTTGCGCTTGATTTTCCTCAACTTAGCGGTCGTGTCGTAGATAGCGCACAAATTCTAAACCAAAGCACAAAAGATGAGCTAGAGCAAATTCTTGCAAATTTCGAACAAAACAGCTCCACGCAAGTCGTCGTAACCACTATAAATTCGCTACAAAATAAAGACATAGAAAGTTATGCAAACGAACTAGCAAGAGCATGGGGCATCGGACAAAAAGGCAAAGACAACGGAGTTTTGCTACTTGTCGCCCCAAACGAGCGTAAAGTTCGCATAGAGGTTGGATATGGGCTTGAGGGGGAAATAACAGACGCTATCGCAAGCCTTATCCTCGAGCAAACAATACTTCCGAAATTTCGCCAAAACAACTACGACGCTGGTGTAAAAAATGGCATTGCAAATATCATCGCGGCGGCAAGCGGAGCGTTTGAGGCTAGTCAAGATAGTAGTAGCGAAGATTTGCCGTTTTCTCTAATGGGAGCACTATTTGGCTTTGCGCTTACTTTTTTGGGCGCGATATTTAAGAGCAAAACTGGCAAACAACTGGGTTTTTCTCTTACATTTTCAGGGCTTTTAGCCACTTTTATTAATGATGCGCTTGCTGTTGAGCCGTTCTCATTTATGGGGATTGGGCTTTTTGTCTGTATTTTTGCGCTGATTTATATGATGATATCTAGCGCAAAACCTAGACAAAACCACTATACAGACGACGAAAACGATGACTTTGGAAGCGGTATAAACGGCGGCTTTGGTAGTAGAAGTAGTAGAGGTGGCGGCTTTCGTGGGGGCGGAGGTGGCTTTGGTGGTGGAGGTTCTAGCGGAAGCTGGTGAGCTTTAGAGCCTAGCCTTTTATAAATTTAACTACAAATAATTTCAAAGCCCCATAAAATTTTTAAGTATCATATAAAATAGAGCAGAGCTTACTGCTGCGGTTGGTAAAGTGATGATCCATGCCAAAATGATAGGTCGCACCATCACCCAGTTGGCATTTTTATTAAGTATACCGATACCAATAACCGCCCCGATAAGGATATGAGTAGAGCTTACAGGTATGCCAAGCTTTGTAGCAACTAAAATAACTATACTTGAAGCAAGCTCGGCACTAAAGCCAGTGGTTGGTAAAATTTCAGCCAGCTTTGAGCCTATGGTGCCTATAACTTCCTTACCCAAAAACCAAAGTCCAACAACAAGAGCAATACCAAACATCAACATAGCCATATCAGGCACTGCTGACTTTTCGTTTATAGCTCCAGTTTTTAATACATCTATGATGGCTGCAAACGGTCCAACAGCATTTGCAATGTCGTTTGCACCATGAGAAAAAGCAAAGGCACTAGCAGTAAAGATTTGAAACCATGAAAATATACGATTTACACTCTTTTCACTGTCATTTTTAAGCATCAAATTTATAATAGCAAAACTAGCTAAATATGCTAGAATTCCTATCACACACACTATCCATATAGTCTCTATGACATCAAAATTTAGATGTAAGTTTTTAAGTCCTTTAAAAAGCATCATTATAGATATCATCATGGCTGCAAACCCTGCAACAAACGGCACATGCTTTTTAATGGCTGCAAATGTATCTATCTGCTTTTCACGCTCTTTCATGGCTCGCATTTGTGAACGATACTCGCTATATCCTATACTTTCAACTTCATCATCATCTGTCAAAACCATGTGCGAAAGTGTGCGTATCTGCTCATCGTGTGGTTTTTGTGCAAGAGATTTTATAAAATTTTCCTTATACTGCTTACGCTCTTTTTTTAGCACTTTTAGAGAATTTTTAAGCATTAAAGTAGGCTCAACTATTTTACTTTTTATATATCCATAAACAACATAAGATAGCGCTCCACCAAGCAGTGGAGAGATGACCCAGCTAATAGCTATACGACCTATCTCCTTCCAGCTAACCATAGCAAATGCTTCACTTCCGCCATAAGTTGTATATCCCATAACGACACCAGCTCCCACTATACCACCGATGATTGAGTGCGTAGTAGAGACTGGCAAACCTTTTTTTGAAGCAAAAAATAGCCAAAGTCCAGAGCTAAGAAGCGCTGAGGTCATAATAGCAACAAATTTCATCGGATCAACACCACTATTTGGAAATTTTATAATACCATTTCGTATAGTTCCAGTAACCTCTGCGCCTGCAAAGATAGCCCCACTTAGCTCAAAAATAGCGGCTATTATCAAAGCTTGTTTTAAGGTTAGCGTCTTTGAGCCTACACTAGTACCAAAACTATTTGCAACATCGTTCCCACCGATGTTAAACGCCATAAATATGCCAAATACACTAGTTAAAAAAAATAAAAAATGGTGCTCAGATGGAATGTAGTTATATCCCCAGTATGAAAAAAATGCTAAACAGATTAAAAATCCAGCCGACATAATGGCGTTTTCGCGTCCCAAGATCTTGTCCTTTTTGCAAAAATTTCCAAATTATAGCCTTAATTTTATTGAAATTTGATAAAATTTCAACACAAAGTAAATTTTTTGGAGACGAGATGTTTTTAAGTATAGATTTAGGCTCAAACACTGTGCGTTTTTTGCTTGTCGATGAAAATTTAAGGCAAATAAAAGTTTATGAAAATATTATTGGTGCAGCTCATAATCTAAATAAAACTGGCAAAATTTCAGACCAAGCCATAGATGCGCTCTATAAAACCCTTGAAAAAGCTGATAACCTTTTTAACTTCAAAGCCCAAAAACACCAAGGCGTAGCAACTGGCGCATGGCGTGTGGCAAAAAATGCAAATGCTATTATAGCTGATATTAAGGAAAAATTTGGGTTAAATTTTTGCATTATAGAGGGAAAAAGCGAGGCAAATTTAACATTTTTAGGAGTAAAAAATGCACTAAAAAGAGAGGGTTTGGATCTTAAAAAGTGCGCATTTATCGACCTTGGCGGGGCTAGTACTGAGATAGGAAATAAAGATAGGCATAAAAGCTTTAACTTTGGCATCATAACATTTTATGAAAATTTTAAAATACTAGATAAAATGCAAGAAGCAGCAAAAACAACATGCATGGAAGCTAAAATTTTCCTACACTCACTAAACGCACGCCATATCATTTTAACATCTGGCGTTCCCACAACAATGGCAGCATATAAAATAGGTCAAACATATTATAACTACGACGCTAGCAAGATAAACAAAACAAGATTAAGTCTTGATGATATAAAGAGTTTAACAGCTGAGTTTTTAGAAATATCAGCACAAAAAGCAGACGAGATATTTGGTAAAAACAGACAAATGCTCCTAGTGGCTGGTGGCGTACTTTTGGCTGAAATTTTAAAAGAGTGTGATGCCCAGCTAATCGTCATAGATGACGGTTTAAGAGAAGGGGTAGCAGCGGCTTACAAAGATGGAAATTTAAGTAAATTTTTAATAAAATAATAAAATTTGAAAGGAGTTAAAATGAGTATAAAAGAGCAAATTTTAGATGATATAAAAGTGGCTATGAAAGATAAAAACGACTTCGTGCGCGACACTTTGCGTATGCTAAATGCGGCGCTAAAACAAGTAGAAGTAGATCAGCGTATTACAATAACTGACGAGATCGCCCTACCCTTACTTCAAAAAGAGATCAAAAAAAGAAACGACTCAGCAGAGCTTTACATAAAAGGCGGTAGAGCTGAGTTAGCACAAAAAGAGCAGGATGAGATAGCTATCATATCTGGCTATCTACCAGTACAGCTAAGCGATGATGAACTAAAAGAAAAGGTAAATCAATTGGCAGAAAATATTGGCGCACACAGCATAAAAGAGCTCGGCACTCTTGTAAAAGCAGCAAAACAAGAGATTGGAGCAAGCGCGGATGCAAAACGCATAAGCGAAATAGCAAAAGTATTGCTACAAAACGGATAAAATTTGATATAATCACCGAAATGTATCAGGGGAGCTTTGGCTGAGAATGGGCATCGCCCTAAACCCTTATGACCTGAACTAGATAATACTAGCGTAGGCAGATCCCTTAAGTCCCACGATACAAATAAATCAAAAAGAAAAAATAGTGTTAAAAATAAACGGTGAAAAGCAAGATAGCTTCATAGGCAAAAGTGTGCAAGAGTTTTTACTAAGTCAAAATTTCACAGCTGGCGTAATAGCAGCAGAGTTAAATATGGAAATTTTAACAGCTGATAAGTTTGATACAATTTTAAAAGATGGCGATAGCCTTGAGATAGTCTGCTTTGTAGCTGGTGGCTGAAATTTATAGTATAAAAGGATAAAAATGAACGATATTTTAGAGCTTGGCGGACATAAATTTAGCTCGAGATTTATCATGGGATCAGGTAAATTTTCACTACAGCTCATCAAGGCATGCGTAGAAGAAGCTGGCGCACAGATCATCACTCTGGCACTAAGGCGGGCAAATGTTGGAGGACGAGAAAATATACTTGATTTTATACCAAAGGGTGTTACTCTTTTACCAAACACATCAGGCGCAAGAGACGCAAACGAAGCCGTGCGTATCGCTAGACTTGCACGCGAGCTTGGATGTGGGGAGTTTATCAAGCTTGAAGTTATTCGCGATAGCAAATATCTTTTGCCTGATAATTACCAAACCATAAAAGCCACAGAAATACTCGCAAATGAGGACTTTATCGTCATGCCATATATGTATCCCGATCTAAATGTCGCGCGTGACTTAGTAAGTGCTGGGGCTTCGTGCGTGATGCCACTTGGTTCGCCGATTGGAACAAATAAAGGTCTTGCGACAAAGGAATTTATAAAAATTTTACTTGATGAAATTTCACTTCCTATCATTGTGGATGCTGGCATTGGCTCACCATCTCAAGCATGTGAAGCCATGCAGATGGGCTGTGCGGCCGTGATGGCAAATACAGCTATAGCCACAGCAGGTGATGTAAGGCTTATGGCTAGGGCATTTAGACTGGGTATCGAAGCTGGTAGAGCGGCATATTTATCAGGACTTGGTGATGTAAGTGAAAGTGCGCGTGCCAGCTCGCCTTTGAGTGGATTTTTAGATGAAATTTAGCTACGCATTAGACGCCACACACTATCATGCAAATATGCAAGACATCGGCGATGAGATCATGCAAAAAGTAATAAATGAGCGTGAAAACTACGATCCAAAAGGCTATGTCCGCGCCGATGTAGTACGCGCTTTAAATGAAGAAAGACTTAGCATAAATGGGCTAAAAGCCCTGCTTAGCGAGGCTGGAAGCGATTTCATAGAACAAATGGCACAAGTAGCAAAGGCAAAAACTAGGCAGTTTTTCGGCAACTCCATCGAGCTTTTTACCCCACTTTATATCTCTAACTACTGCGATAGCAACTGTGTTTATTGCGGATTTAGCGCAAGAAATAAGATATCAAGACTAAGACTAAAAGATACACAAATCGCCACCGAGCTTGAAAATATCGCAAAAACTGGGCTAAAAGATGTACTCATACTAACTGGTGAAAGCACCAAAAAAAGCGACCTTACCTACATCGGAGAGGCGTGCAAGCAGGCAAGCAAGCTATTTAGCAATGTAGGTGTTGAAATTTATCCACTAAACAGTGATGAATATGCTTATTTGCACGAGTGTGGAGTTGATTATGTGGTGGTATTTCAAGAGACTTATGACACTGAAATTTATGCGCAAAAACATCTTGGTGGCACAAAACGGGTTTTTTCATATCGATTTAACGCGCAAGAGCGCGCGCTAATGGGCGGTATGCGAAGCGTGGGCTTTGCAGCACTTCTGGGACTTGCCAATTTCCGCAAAGACGCGCTAGCTACAGCACTTCACGCACACTTCATACAGCAAAAATACCCTCATGCCGAGATAACTCTATCAGTACCCAGGCTACGCCCTACAAAAAGCGATGGGAGCGTAGGTAGTGATGGAGTGAGTGAAAAAGAGCTATTTGCCGTACTTTGTGCGTATCGTATATTTTTACCGTACGCAAATATTACCATCTCAACTAGAGAAAGCGAGCGATTTCGAAATGGTGTAGTGGGCGTGACAGCTAGTAAAATTTCAGCTGGAGTAAGTGTAGGTGTGGGCGAGCATAGCAAAAATGAGAAAAAAGGCGATGGTCAGTTTATTATAAGCGACTGCCGTGATGTCGAGCAAATTTATACCGATATGAAAACTCTTGGCTTAGCACCTGTGATGAGTAACCACATCTATGTCTAGCAGTGAAAATTTTAAACTCATCTACGTTAGCAACCGCCATTTAAGCGATGACTTTTTAAGTGATGTTAGGCGTATAGCATATGAAAAAAAGCCTGATTATTTCATACTTAGGGAGCGCTCACTAAGTGAAAGTGAGTATGAAAAATTAGCTCGTAGCGTTAGTGAAATTTTGCATGCAAGCAAGTGTGAGCTCATCATACATACACATTTTAATATCGCGCGAAAATTAGGTGTCAAAATGGTGCATTTTGGCTTTGATGACTTTGTAGAGCTAAAAAACGGCGGTGCTAGTTTTGATGAGTTTGATGGAGTGGGTGTGTCGATACACTCTATCTCGCAGGCAAAAATAGCACAAAATTTAGGTGCTGACTACATCATCGCAGGACACATATTCGATACTCCTAGCCATGCAGGTGAGCCTGGTCGCGGGCTTGAGTTTTTAGAGGAAATTTTATGCCTTAATGTCACAACTTATGCTATTGGCGGTATAAATTTTAGCAACCTTGACATGATAAAAAGTATAGGTACACATGGAGCTTGTATGATGAGAGAGTTTGTAAAATAGTATGTAAAATTTTATGTATTTATAAAGGCTTGGAAGCGACTTTCATCGCCTCCAAATAGCTTTAAGCAAATTTTGGCTCTTTAAATGCCGTTAGCTCAGGAATTTTGCCTTTGAATTTCTCAACATTTACAAGAGTGGTATCAGGGATAGGACCATTAGCCAGTTTTGAAGTTGATAGGTCAATAGTTAAAACATTTGGGCAACCATTCTTACAAAGTCCATTTTCATCTGGATCATACCATCCCCCCTCACAAAGTCTAACTACATTGCGCGAAATATTTTGTGTAACAACTGCTCCGGCTAAAATTTCACCTCTTGCATTAAACACTCTAACAATGTCACCATCTTTAATGCCTTTTTCTTTAGCATCTTCGCTATTGATCCAAATAGGCTCACGATTTGCCACAGCATACTTATCGCGTAAGCTGGTTTGATTTAACTGTGAGTGCAAGCGATACTCAGGATGTGGGCTTAGCATATGCATGCTAGCTGGTTTATCTCTCATACCAAGCCACTCAACAGGCTCAAACCACATCGGATGTGCTTTGCAGTCATCATAGCCCATATTTGCAATAGTTTCTGAATAAATTTCAATAAGCCCTGATGGAGTACCTAGTGGATTTAAGATAGGATCTTCTCTAAACTCACCGTGTCTTACCCACTCTTTGCTCTCCATTGTAGGAGCAAATTCAATTAACTTATTTTCCGCCCAAAACTCATCAAACGGCTTCATAAGTTCATAAATTTCAGGTGATTCTTTAACCTGAGCGCGAGCTGATTCATAAAAATATCTAATCCAATCAAACTCATCTTTACCATTATCAGTAAAAGCTACCACTAAGTCTTTAGCATAGGCTTTGCAAAGATCGGTAAAAATTTGATAGTCATCTTTTGCCTCAAACTGTTTTTCAACAATTTGTTTCATAGGCACTATATGCATGTTTGAATAATCCCCACTCATTGTAATGTCGTTTCTCTCATAAGGTGTTGTTATAGGGAAAACTATATCTGCCATTTTTGCTGTTGGTGTCCAGTACTGCTCATTAATAACCACGGTCCTAACGCTCTGCCATGCTTTTTTAAATAAATTTAAATCTTGATGATGAACAAATGGATTGCCACCAGCCCAGTAAATAAAGTCAATATCAGGATAAGTTAATTCCTTTCCGTTGTGCTGAAATTTCTCTCCCCGCTTTAATAATGCGTCAGCTATGCGTGAAGTTGGGATACCATAACCTTGTGGCTCTTTAAAGCCATCAACGCCCTGACCTACTACAAATTTACCATTCTCCATTCGTCCAGTAGCAGTGCCTATAAAATCTCCACTATCATTAAATGCACCTACACTTGCACGATTAACTCCTTGCAAAACAGCACCTTTGCAAGTAGGTGAGCCGCCATTTGCATAGTGATAACTAAATCCTATACCGCCGCCAGGAAGACCTATCTGACCTATCATTGAAGCAAGCGTAGCAATCATCCAGTATGGTTGCTCTCCATGATGGGCTCTTTGCATAGCCCAACCAGCCATAATCATAGTGCGATTTTGAACACACACTTCAACTAACTCTTTTATCACTTTTGCTTCTATACCACAAATTTTGGCTGCCCACTCTGGCGTTTTAGGAGTTTTGTCTGTTTCGCCTAATAGATAAGGCAAGAATTTATCAAGCCCAGTTGTATAAGTTTTTATAAACTCTTTATCATATTTTTCTGTTTTATAAAGATGATAAGCCATACCAAGCATCATAGCTGTATCGGTATTTGGTATCGGTGTAATCCACTCAGCTATACCATCAAAAAACTGCCCCGTGTAGCTTTTAATAGGATCAACGATAATGATCTTTTTATCTTTTTGCTTTTTTAAATCTTCAAAAAATTTTAACCCACGCTCTTCATTTGATGAAAATGCAACACGAAGCGTAGCAAGTGGGTCAGCACCCCAAATCAAAATAACCTTTGAGTTTTCAAGCACAAGTGAATGGCTAGTTTGCTGCTCATAAACCTCAATGCTTCCCAGCACATGTGGTAATATAACTTGTCCAGCTGCCGTAGAATAATCCTCAAGAGATTTAACAAATCCGCCACTAAGATTCATAAAGCGATGCAACCAAGATGTAGAGTTATGCACATTGCCAGTTGAGCGCCAGCCTTCTGCACCAGCAAAAACACCCTTTATTCCCTTTTGTGCTCTTGTTTTTTTAAGCTCACGAGCCACTAACTTTATAGCGTCTTCGTAGCTTACCCTAACCCATTCATCTTTACCCCGAAGCTCTGGCTTTGGGCTGTCTGGATTTTCAAGATAACTTTTACGAACCATCGGATACTTAACACGAGACTTATAAACCATATCAGCCGTATTTTGTGGTAGTGGATTAACAAACTCAGGATATTGGATATGCGACTTTGATCCTACCACCTTACCATCTTTAATTTCAACATCCATAATACCCCAGTGGGCCGCTGTTAGCACTTTGCCATTTTTTACGAGTGTAGTTTTCGCATTATCGGCCAGTAAATTTGTAGCACTTACGCTTGAAAGTAGTGGCAAACTAGCCATTCCTTTTAGAAAATTTCGTCTTTTCATTTTTTCTCCCTTTGGAAAAATATTTAGTTATTTTAAATTTACATCAGATGAATGTTTTTGCAAATATTGTATCACTAGCCACTCATCTTTTTTGTCAATAGCCGTCCTACTAATCATAGACTTTAAAAGTCCTGGCCATTGATTTGCTTTATAGTGGCTAGTATCGTGCAAACCATGACAGACTCCACAGGCATTTTTGTAAATTTCAGCAGCACGCGAAAGCATCGGCTTTACATCATCTACAAAATCGGCATCATCTGTATAAACAACAGTTTTTACAAGATCCCATTTGCCATTCTCTCCTTTTTTAATAACCTCTGTTTTAAAATTTGCCGTCTTTGCAAAAGCAAGAGCAAATACACGCTGAGAGTCACTAAAATTTATAACACTTGGTACTTCTGGATTAACATAGCCTTGAACTTCTATCTTGATTCTACCATTATCTTTGGCTAAAATTTTAACAGCATTTGTAGGAAGCAGTCTTCCAATAACATCTTTTGAACTAGCATCAGCATAAACCTGCTTAACTTTGTCTGAATACACCTCTGCGTTAGCAAACAAAGAGCCTGCCAATAAAGCTGACAATATGATTTTTTTCATACATCTCCTTTTTGATAAAATGTATCTTATTATACCAAAAAATTATAAATAGAAAATAGTCGATAAATTTTATATTTTTTTAATATTTATAATTATGTTGGGATTCCAAAAACAGTAGATAAATCTTTGGAATATATTTTTTGAATGTAGTTTTAGATAATACTTATTATATAAAATTTATTAAAGATTTTTATACTCAACTACATCCAAATCAAACCCTTTGATGCCAACAAAATCTTTATTTTTATTTGATAAAAGGGCTATTTGTGTTACACCAAAATATTTTAAAATTTGTGCACCTATACCATAGTCTTTAGCATTTGTAGAATTTGTTTGGCTTGATAAAAATACAAGTAAGCCACCCTCTTTCTTTAAAATTTCAATAGCCACCAAAAGCTCATCAAACTTTACTGAACTAACAAAATCAAAGTCACTAGTTGATTTCATAAATTTTACATTTGTTACATTTTTAATATCACCAAAAATATAGACGGCATGCTTGTTAGCTTCATGATCGGTAATATCATAGCGCATTGCGTTTTTTTGTGCTATCTGACAACTTATGGGCTCACTAACACTAACCAAACTTTCACTACTTAGCCTATACTCGACAAGTTCAGAAACAGAAAGCATATTTAGTCCAAATTTTTTACAAAAAATTTCTAAGTCATCTCTGCGAGCCATGTTACCATCGTCTTTTACTATCTCACAGATTGAAGCCATCGGAGTTAGTCCGGCCAAGCGACAAAGATCAACTGAGCCTTCAGTATGACCAGTACGAACAAGAACTCCTCCATTTTTGGCAATAAGCGGAAAAATATGTCCAGGTCTTACAAAGTCCTCTGGTCTTGAGTTTTGATCAGCAGCCAAACGCATACTAAGGTCTCGCTCGTAAGCACTAACACCAGTTGTCGTCTGCTTTGCATCAATAGTAACAGTAAAAGCTGTCTCATGGCTTGAAGTATTTTTAGGTACCATAAGCGGTAAATCTAGTCGCTTTGCATTATATTCATCCATTGCAAGACAAAGCACTCCCCTTGCATGTGTGATAGCAAAATTTACCTTTTGTATATCGCTTTTATCGGCAGCAAATACCAAATCTCCTTCATTTTCTCTATCTTCATCATCAACCATAACAATCATTTTACCGTTTTTAATGTCATCAATAGCTTGTATAACTTTTTCAAAAGCCATAAAAATCCTTTTACTAAATTTTTATGTATTATACTTATTTTTTTAAAATTTCAGATTAAAGATAAAAGTTTTATAGAGTTTAAAGGACGACATATGCCCTTTAAATGCAGTTTAAAAATTTAGTCCATTTGGTGGCGTATGCAAGGTGGTGTATCAAGCTGGTCAAGATAAGCCTCACTATCAAAACCCTCTCCGCCACTTGCTCTTTTAATACGCATAACATAATCACGCTTTATAGCTTCCTTTTGAACCTCTTTTTCTGGCGTTATAGTCTGAGTGGCTGGAATTTCAAAACCAGTAGCCACGATAGTAACTTCAACTCTACCCTCTTCCATGCTAGCATCAGCGGTTGTTCCAAAGATAATGTCAGCATAGTCATCAGCCGAGTCATTTACTATCTCCATAGCCTCGTTAATGTCATAAAGAGGTGTATCTGGATGATGTTTAAAGTGCACCAAAACACCTTGTGCTCCATCTATACTAATGTCATCAAGAAGTGGTGACTGTATCGCCTCTTTCATTGCCTCTTGAGCAGCGCTCTCGCCAACAGCCTCTCCAACACTCATTATCGCCATACCGCGATGACTCATGATCGTTCTAACATCAGCAAAGTCGATATTTATGTCGCCATTTCCAAGTATAACACTACTCATACCACCAACAGCACGAGTTAAAACACCGTCCACTATCTTTAGGCTATCAGAAACACTCATGCGTCTATCAATTAGCGATACAAGCTTTTCATTAAGGATAACAATAACAGAGTCACTCTCTTTTCTAAGCTCAGCCAAGCCTTGATCGGCAAGTAAGCGTCGCTTTTTACCCTCTCTAGCAAATGGTAAAGTAACAACAGAAACAGCAAGGGCTCCACACTCTTTTGCAGCTTGAGCAACAACAGGAGCTGCACCCGTACCAGTACCACCACCAAGTCCAGCGGCTATAAACACAATATCTGTATTTTCAAACGCACTTTTTAACTCATCATAGCTCTCTTCAGCAGAAGCCTTGCCGACTTCTGGTTTCATGCCAGCACCAAGACCACGAGTGATCTTTTCGCCTATCTGAAGCTTAGTATAAGCTTTTGATTTATCAAGTGCTTGTCTATCGGTATTAGCCACGATAAGGTCTATATCAAGATCTGGGTACTCCTTTATCATAGTACTTATCATATTTCCGCCGCCGCCGCCAACACCAATAACCTTTATCTTTGTGCCGTAAGTGCCGTGGCTCTCTTCTACCTTAAAATTTCCCATTGTTGCTCCTTAAAATGCCTGTGTTAATTTATTCCAAAATGTTGCTAAAATGTTTGGCTTTTTTGGTTTTTCTATGCTAATGTCAGCCAGTTCATTTTTAGCTTGAGCTTGTGTATTTTCTATCTTTATATCACTTAAATTTAGATCTAGTTTTTGCTCTTGTATTATAGGTTTTGTATGCTCTGTATGCATGTTTTTAAACTCAGCCCTTGGCTTTGTTATGACCTCGCCTTTGTACCTCATTTTTTGTTCAGAGTCAAGCTCGTAAGGGGTAAAGTAGCCAGCCCCATACATACAAAGACCAATAGCACAAGAGTGAGATGGATCTCGTTCATAAAGACCGTCAAATTCTTTTGCCTTTGCTATGCGAACTTGCATATTTTTAAATATAGCGCCAGCCGCATCTCTAAGCTCATCAAGCTTTGTCATGCCACCCGTTAAAACAACTCCTGCACCCACTAGCTCTCGTTTGGTTTGAAGCATTTCATTTAGTATCATTAAAGTTTCTTCAACTCTTGAAAATATAACATTTGAAACTATATCCATAGAAACTTCACTCGTCTTACTCTCATCTCCAAGCACTGGAATTTCAATGATATCAGTTGATCTTTTTAAAAGCGAGCCATACTCCAGCTTAAGCTCTTCGGCTTTATGAAACGGAGTATGCAAGACCATAGATATGTCATTTGTTATATTTGTAGAGCCAACTGGCAAAAATCCATTATATCTTACAGAATTTCCAGAGTGTATCACAACATTACAAGTCGAGCCACCCATGTCTATAAGTGCAACACCAAGCTCTTTTTCATCATCGTTTAATGTAGAAATAGCTGAGGCATAGCCAGAAAGAACAATATTATCAGCCTTTACTCCTGCCATACTTACTGCTTTTTTAACATTGCTTAAATATGACTTTTGGACCATTATAATGTAAGTCTGAACTTCAAGCCTATTAGCATTCATGCCAAGAGGATCTTCTATATGCTCTTGCTCATCCACCTTAAAGCTATAAGGAAGCACATGCAAAATTTCATAATCGCTAGGTATCATGGCATTATGTTTTGCAGTAGTTATGGCACGCTCAATCTCTTTAATGCCTATTTCATGGTTTGGTAAATTTACAACACTTCCACTCTCTGTACTTTTTGTGTATGCGCCAGAGATAGAAACTACGACTTTTTCATACTGAGTCCCAGCTATTCGCTGAGCTTTTTCGATAGCAGATTTAATAGACCTTGAGGCATGCTCAATATTACTAATAGTCCCTTTTTTAACACCCTGAGCTTTTTCTTCACCAATGCCTATAATTTTTATACTGTCTTCTGTTTGCTCTGCCATAACAGCTCTAATCTGAAAAGAGCCAATATCAATACCTAAAATTTTTGTTCCCAAAACAGACTACCTTTTAATATATTCTTCTACTTTATAGCGCTTTTGAAGCTCTTTTATGAGATCTTGTAACATCTCATTATTTTTCATAGCTTGCATATTTTGCATAGCTAACACATTATGACTTTCAT
Organism: Campylobacter australis; assembly: GCF_050586305.1. NCBI lineage: Bacteria > Pseudomonadati > Campylobacterota > Epsilonproteobacteria > Campylobacterales > Campylobacteraceae > Campylobacter > Campylobacter australis. The sequence continues at coordinate 238,937 of NZ_JAXUAA010000002.1, forward strand.
CACTGTTATTAAGCAATTTTTGTTCCAAAATTTCGTATATAACAGCTTTTTCTCCTAACACCACATAGCCTTTTTTGTTAGCAGAGTCAAAAACATGTGATACAAAATTTCCAACTTCAAACATATCAAGATCGCCAACTTTACTCTCTTTGTCTTTTGATATAGTAGTTTTTTCGGCATTTTTTGGATCAAATTTTGCCAACTCACTCTTTGCTTTTTCACTCATTAATGCGCTAAATTTATCCTGCATATAAAGTTTTAAAACCTGTTCTCTTGCCGCATCAAACTCCATTGGCTTTGGCAAATTTGCACTCCTAACTTTTGCTATAATATAACCATTATGAGTTAGTATAGGTTTTAAAACATCTCCGCTTTTGGCATTATTAAACTCTTCAAGAGGCAGCTTTGCATCATCTTCTGTAAAACTTAAACTTCCATCAGTTGCTAACTCACCCTTTTTAACAGCAACATATTTTTCAAGCGCGCTTCTTCTACTTTGCTCTATCAAATAGTCTTTATTGGCACGCTCTTTTGCCTCTTCAAAAGGTAAAATCTTATCCTCTGTATCTCGATAGTTTGCTTTATTCTCCTCATAAAAATTCTTAACCAAAGTCTCATCAACTTCATCATCACTAATACCAATAGTCAATATGTCAAGATCGTATGACTTTTTTGTTAGATATTTATCTTTATTTGATTCCCAAAGCTTTTTAAGTTCTGCTTCATCAACCTTTATCTCACTTTCATCAGCACTTATAATACTAAAAGCTATCGTGTCTTGCATAGAAAAAGCAGAATTCACAATCTCAACATCTTTTGCATTAGCATTAAGAGACAGTGCTGCATTTAACTTTTCTAATAACACCGCTCGCTTAATGCCTTTTTCAAAATCATTTGGATTTATCCTAGCTCTTCTTAGTGTATCGTAGTATAAATTTTTACTAAAAACACCGTCTGTTTGAAACTCTTGGCTCTTTGCGATATATCTCACTACATCCTCATCACTAGCACTAAGCCCTAGTTCATTTGCAAAATTTAGCAACATACTCTCTTGTATGGCGGCTTGCAAAGCCATGCCTTGAAGTCCCAGCTCGCCAGCTTTTTCTTCAGTAAGCTTTCCATCAAAGATGTTGTTATACTGGCTATAAAGCTGAGAATACTTTTCATTAACCTCTTGAATGCTTACTGTTCGATTGCCGACTTTTGCAACAGATGTAGCGCGATTAGTATTCATATCATAAGCACCCCAACCTACAAAGCCAGCACCCACAAAGGCTATCGTACTTATCCAAATCGTTGGGACAAGATATTTTTTATTTTTCTGCATCCAAGTTATCATAAAATTTCCTTAATCTTTTACTAACATAAAAATGTGTTATTTTACATTTTTTAGCCTTAAATATCGTTAAAATCGACATTTTCAAGGTAAATTTTTACTAACATTTTTCTAATTTTTTGTTAGTTAAGAGCGGGTATCTTCTGAAAGCATCAAAAGTTTTGCGCTATTTTCAAGTATGGCAACATCTTTTGCAAGCTGAGATGCAGTTCTAGCATAAGCATAAACACCATAACCTCTAATTATCATTATATTGGTTTTATTTTCAATTAAGTGCCTATAAATTTCAGTTTCTGCGCGCTCATACCAATCTTCAAACTGCTTTGGATCATAGATGTTTATCTCATCAAATTTCATATATCCAAAATAATCTTTTGGCACTAAAACACTATGGTTTAAGCTATAGGCAGTCGTATAATGAGGCATAGCATAGCAGATAAATCTTGCTTCATTTATATTTTTATAGATATTGTGATGTATAGCAGCATCCATACTAGCATCATTCCATCTATAATCTTTTTTAGATGAAAGCACAACAACATCATCATCTTCTATGTCATCAAATATTGCATTTTGTTTATTTATAACAAACTGATTACCCTCTACTTTTGACGAGATAGAACCATGAAAAACACCAAAAAAATTCTTTCTAAACATCGCAAGTGAAATTTTTTTCATCTCTTGTATCGATCGCTTAATCTCCATATCTAAACACCTTTTGAAAAATTTTGTGTAAAATTATACACAATTTCTTATTTTAAGTAAAATTTTGCTAAATTATCGTATTAATTTAAACAAGGAAAAAGTTGCAAAGTCCTCATAAAAGTGTTTTACTTGACGAAGTGAAAGAAATTTTTACTCAAATTAGCGGAATTTTCATTGACTGTACGCTAGGATACGCTGGTCATAGTAGTGAAATTTTAGAAAATAATAAAAATATCGAGCTAATAGCCTGCGACCGCGATGATGAGGCTATAAATTTTAGCACTCAAAAGCTAGCAAATTTTGGCAAAAGAGTAAAAATTTATAAATCAACTTTTTCAAACCTGCTTAATAAATTAGACAAAAATGAGATAAAAAATATCCGCGGAATTTTAGCTGATATAGGCGTTAGCTCACTTCAAATAGACAAAAATGAGCGCGGTTTTAGCATAAATTCTGACGCTCTTGACATGCGAATGGACACAAGCAGTGGTATTAATGCATACGAAGTCGTAAATTCATACTCACATGATGAGCTTTCACGCATATTTTTTGAGTATGGTGAGCTAAAAAATGCAAAAAAGATCGCAGATAAGATAGTGAGTGCAAGAGAACGCGCTCCTATAAAAAGTGCAAAAGAGCTAAGTGAGATAGTCGGCACAAAAAGCTTTAAGGGACGCTCCGCTAGTCCTGCTATTTTGGCTTTTCAGGCAATTCGCATTGAGATAAATAACGAGCTTAATGAGCTTAAAAATTTACTTCAAAGTATCAAAAACTCAGAACTAAACAACTGTCTAGTCTGTATCATAAGTTTTCACTCACTTGAGGATAGAATAGTAAAAAATACATTTAAAGAGTGGGCAAAAAGCTGCATCTGCCCAAGTGGCACAATGCGCTGTGTTTGCGGAAACAATCATGCGATCGGAGAGATAATAACCAAAAAAGCTATCACACCAAGCCAAGCCGAGATAAAACAAAATTCGCGTAGTAGCTGTGCAAAAATGCGTGTATTTAAGGTATCAAGATGAGTGAAAAACAAGAGCTTTTAAAATTTCATGACATTGAGCAAATGCGAGAGGAAAATTTGGGTTGGAGAACGCTATTTGTGGCGTTTGCATGCCTTGCAATAGCTTTTTGCATATTTTTACCAAAAATCTACTTTGCAAATAAAATTTACTATATAAGTATGGAAATAACTGAGATTAGCAACAAAAGAGATGTTTTGCTTGAGGAGAATCGCGTTTTAAAAAATAAATTAGAAGCATTAAAATACAAAATAAATATCAAAAATCCACTTCAAGCAGAGCAGTGGTAGCAGCATAAATTGCACTCTAAAGCCTTAACTACTGACTTCTCTCTAAAACTAACTTCTCTAAAACATGCCGTTCTAAGTCACTTTTTGTAATGCCATCTTTTATAGCTTTAGTGTAAATTTCATCGACTTTTTTTGAGTATTTTTCATAGGCAAAAAACGGAAAATGCACAGTCCATGCCTGTTTTATAAGCTCAGCACTCTTTTCTTTTCTAGCCCAAATTTTAAACATATCAAAGCCTAAAAATATCAAAGATGTTATAACCATAGTGCCTATTATTGAGATATGGCTGTCTATTTTAGCCAAAAAGCTATGCGTTATTAACAGTGAAACAAAAAGCATAATAGTACAGATAACCGTGTAAATTCCATATGTTTTTAGTGTATCAAACCTAAAATTTAGATTTGCACAATCGATCAACATACCCTCATTATAAAGCGAATTTGCCTCCAGAAGATCTCTAAAAAGCACTGGTTGGCGTGAAACTACAAAAATTCTATCTAAAATTAATTTTTTAAATTTTATACACATCTACTCAATCTTTGTAAATTTTTGGCAAATTATAGCAAATTTTTTCAAAATATGATAAATTTTTGGATAAAATTAAAAAAATAAACAAAGGGAAAATGATGTCTGAACTAAAAAATACAGTTTTTGTAAATGGCGAATTTGTAAGTGCAAACGAAGCTAAAGTGAGTGCGTTTGATCGTGGTTTTATATTTGGCGATGGAATTTATGAGGTTGTCCCTGTGCTAAACTCAAAGATGGTTGATAAGGCTGAGTTTTGGCAAAGATTTGAACGAAGTATGAGTGAGATCGAACTAAAACTTCCATACTCTCATGTGGAATTTGAGAAAATTTTGCAAGGTATCATAACAAAAAACGAGCTTAAAGAAGGTGGCATTTATATGCAAATAACTCGCGGTTCAGCAGCAAGAGATTTTAAATTTTTAAGCGGACTTACCCCTACTATTTTTATCTTTTGCTACGAAGCCCAAATCATAAATAACCCACTTGCAAAAAGTGGCATAAATGTCGTAAGTGTGCCAGATATACGATGGAAACGCCGTGACATAAAGTCAATATCTCTACTAGCGCAATGTTGGGCAAAAAACGAAGCGGCAAAACAAGACGCATTTGAAGCTATAATGGTAGAAAATGGGCTTGTAAGTGAAGGTTCAAGCTCAAGTATTTTTATCATCAAAGATGATATTTTGATAACTAAGCCGCTCTCAAATGAAATTTTACCAGGCATAAGGCGCAAAAATTTACTCGAATTTGCTGATAAAATTGGACTAAAAACTAAACTTAGGGATTTTACAATTGATGAAGTTTATAAAGCGGACGAAGCCTTTATAAGCGCGGCGACACTTATACTTTTGCCTATAGTTAAAGCCGACAAGCATTTAATAAATGGCGGACAAATTGGTAAATACACAAAACAGTTACGACAACTATATGAACAGAAATTTATCAACGAAGCAAAGTGAAAGAGAAAATTTTAATAAGCGCTTGTTTGCTTGGCACAAACTGTAAATACAATGGTGGCAATAACTTAAAGCAAGAACTAATGCCAAACTTAAAGGCTCTAAAAGAAAAATTTGAACTCATAGCACTCTGCCCTGAGGAGCTTGGTGGTCTTAGCACTCCAAGAGAGCCTGCCGAGATAATAGGTAAAAAAGTAATTACAAAATTTAGCCGCACAGATGTAAGTGAGCAGTTTTTAATGGGTGCTACAATATGCGTAAATATAGCCCAACAAAATAGCTGCAAAATAGCAATCTTAAAAGAGCGAAGCCCAAGCTGTGGCGTTTATCAAATTTATGATGGGAGTTTTGGAAAAAAACTAATTGTCGGGCAAGGATTAACAACAAGAAGGCTAAGTGCTGCAGGAGTTAAAATTTACTCCGAGGATGAGATATGCAAAGTGATCTAGCTGAAGTCATATTTAAATATCTTATAATAATAGCTTTAGTAGCACTTGTATTTTTGCTTGGCGTAAGTGGTTTTATGTTTTATCAAGACAAATACAGCGAGTTTTTAATACAAATACACGCTATATCTGGTATAATGCTTGTGACTACATCTTTTATACATGCTTACATCAAAAAGAAAAAGATCAAAAAACTTACAAGTGAATTTGCAAATGCTTTGCGAGGCAAAAAAGTTGAACTAGAATGCAACACAACGCGTTTTATCGAGGCGTTAAAAGATATTAGAGTAAATGAACTTAGCAGGCAGTTTAATGCAGATGTGGCACGAATTTTAAATGATAGCAATATAAAGGTAAAAAGTAAAAGTCAAACATTACAAGAAATTTGTAAAGCAAATGATGAAAAGATGTTTTATCTGTTTGTGGTTTTGATGGAGGGAATTTTTAAGTCCGATAAAACCAAACATAAATATAACACTAATTAACTAAATTTTATACTTTATAAAATTTACTTTTTCGTAAATTAATTTAAAAAGAAGAAGAAATTTCGCTCAAAAAACCGAGCGAAATTTTGATATATTATAGACCCTCAAATGGGTTTGAAACTACATTATTGCGATCAACTATATAAGGTATAATAGCTGCATGACGAGCACGCTTGATAGCCTTTTCTACCATCTCTTGGTATTTTTTAGATGTACCTGTCAAGCGACGTGGCATAATCTTAAATCTCTCAGATAAACAATACTTCAAAAGTGAAGTATCTTTATAGTCGATAAAATCAATCTTAGCCTCTGTAAATTTGCAGTATTTGCGTGAATATTTTCTTTTCTCTGCCATTTGTTATCCCTTTTTAAAATGGTATATTATCTTCGTCAATATCGAATTTATCGGCATTGACATCTACTTCTTGAATTTTTTCTTCATAATAATCATCGTTTCGCTGTTTGCTTAGCTGATTTTGGGCTACTCTTTGCTGGTTATTTGAGTTGTAGCTATTTTGATTACCGTAGTTTTGTGAATTATTTTGATTACCGTAGCTGTTTTGCTGCGAATAACCGCCATTTGAGCCATAACCACCCTGATTATTTTGATTAAATCCACCTTGATTTAAACCACCTCCAAGCATCTCCATATTTTCAACGCTTATGCTATGTTTACTTCGATTTTGACCATTATTGTCTGTCCATTGATCAAATTTTAAGCGTCCTTCAACAAGGATTTTTGAACCCTTGCTTAGGTATTGATTTGCTATTTCGGCTTGTTTTCCAAAAAATGAGATGTCTACAAAGCATGTCTCTTCACGCTTTTCGTTGTTTGCAGTAAAACGCCTAGTAACAGCTATCCCAGTGTTTCCTATAGCAGCGCCACTTGTAGTATATCTTAACTCAATATCCCTAGTTAAATTTCCTACCAAAACAACTTTATTAAACATCTTTTATTCCTTTAGTTTTCTTCTGAAAAAGCTATTTCTTCACTTTTTTCAGCTTTTGGCTCGCGTTGTGCTCTTGGTTCTCGCTCTTTTCTTACGATAGTTTGCTTTATGCCTTTGCTCATTCTATCCCAAGCAGCTATTTCACGCTTATTTTCATATTTAACACTTAAGAACCTAATAATATCTTCTGTAATTCTGATATTTCTTACTAGTTCTGCAAGAAGTGCTGGTGGAGCTTTGTAGTAAATAACAAAATAAGTACCACGCTCATACTTTTGTATAGTATAGGCAAGCTTGCGTGTACCCATCTCGTCTATCCTAGCGATCTCACCGCCATTTTTAGTAATAACCTCTTTTACGAAGTCAACTTTCGCTTTAGCTTCTTCTTCTGTAAGCGTTGGCTTAAGAATAAATAAAAGCTCGTAATGTCTCATGTATTCTCCTTATGGATTTCGCCTGTGCCTATTGGCATAAGCAAGGATGTTTGCCAAACGGCAACTGGGGATTATACTCTTTTTTTACTTAATATTTGCTGTTGAAATGATATTTTGGATATTTAGAAGCGATGTAAGCAAGTAGGTATTTTTATCTATTTTGCTATTAGTTTTTAGCTCAAATTCAGCCAAATTTAAAGCCATAAAAATATCCTTATAACTCTTTAAATTTATAGATAAACTCTGCTTTTTTAGCACCTCTTCAATATTTTTTGGCGGAGCATAACCAAGAGTCTCTTTTATATCAAAACGCCCATTTATTTTTACATGAGAATATAATTTAAAAAGTCTAGAAAATGCCTTGTAGAGTGAATTTATTAGCAAAATTTCATTAAAATTTACATCTTGCTCATATGTAAAAAAGTCATTTTTTATATCTTTTAGTCCTATAAGTTTTGCAAAAAAATCATCAAAACTAACACTGCCAAGCCCAAAAACAAGTTTTCTTACCATATCTTGCTCAATGTGTGTATTTAAGCTGGCAAGTTTATTTAACTCTGCGGCTGCAAGATATAGATCTTCATTTTGTATTGCATAAAGCTCAAAAAGAGCGTTGCGAGTTATATTTAGCCCTATTTTTGAAGCATTTTTGGATAAAAGCTCTACCGCCTCTGATGGATTGCTTGGCTTAAAAAATCTAGCAAAATTTACCCCAAAAGCCTTTTGTGTATCCATAACAATTTTCATATCATGCTCATAAAACTCATAGACAAATTTCTTGTCTTTATCAGCTTCGCATATGCTTATAAGCTCTTTTAGCTCTTTGGTTGGAATTTTTCTATCAGTTTTTATATGAAGTATATTTTCGCCTCCAAACAAAGAACTTTCGGCTAAATGAGACTTTGCAAGAGTAAAATCATACTCATCAAAATAAAGGCTTAAAACATTACTATCATCATTTGAGTAAATAGCTAAAATTTCCTTTGCGAACATCTCTATTTGATACTCATCGGCACCAAAAAGTAAAAAATAATTAGCCTTAAAACCAAAGTTTAGCTGATTTTCAAGCTCTCTTCTATACATCAGAACTCTTTTTTTCGAGCTTTCTTACCACTTTGCCAACTATCTTTGCAAGAGCTATGTCAGACTCTGTTATGCGTACTATAACTGGAGTTAAAAGCTCGCAACTAAAGCCTGTGATAAAAATTCTTGCACCCTTTAGTTCATCATCAAGCCTAGCCGTTACCACATCTTGATTTTCGCTTATATAGCAACGAAATTCTTTACCGATATTTTGCGCCGCCCAGCGTGCAAATTTACGATCCATAAAATCATATGCTACTTTATCTGCTTCATGCTCTAGCTCGCCTAGAGTGGCACATGTGCTTTGAATATTTAAAAGCAGATAATTTACAAGTCTTTCATCATTCTTAAGTCCTGCTTTTAAAATTCTATGCAAAATCAAATCAGAATAACGCCTTATCGGACTTGTAAAATGCGTATATCTGTCAAATCCAAGACCAAAATGTCCCAAATTTTCACTACTATACTCAGCCTTTTTTTGTGCCTTAATAATAAGCTTATCTATCTCTTCACGGTTGCCCAACAAATCAGCTTGAGATTGGATCTTTCGTATCAACTTAGCAAGGTCATTCTCATAAGTAACATCTATACCAAGCAAGTATAAGTCTTCAAGTAAATTATAAATTTTCTTAAAATCTGGAGAAGCATGATTTCTAAAAACTCCACGCCCTATACGCTTTGCAGCGGCTTTGTTTGCAAGCAACATACAGTCCTCAACAAGCCTATGAGAGTCGCTGTCTGTCTCAAAGATAGTCTGCCTTGGCATACCTGCCTCATCAAGACTCATTCTAAGTTCACTAGTACGAAAGTCAAAAGCATTTACAAGGCGTTTTTTTCTAAGCTTTGAGGTGATAGCAAAAAGTGGTTTTACCCAAGAAATTTCGCTATCTTTTTTATCGTCTAAAATTTCATCTATCTCATCATAGTTAAAGCGTCTTTTTGAATTTATAATAGCTTCAAAAAGCTCCTCTTTAACGACATCTAAATTTTCATCAAGTGAGATTTTAAAGCAAAATGCAAGCCTATCAACATTTGGCTTAAGCGAACATATATTTTCACTCAAAGCTCGTGGCAACATAGGTATAGCAATATGTGGAAAATATATAGAAAAACCGCGTTTTTTTGCCTCGCTATCGATAGCAGAATAGGCGTTTACATACTCACTTACATCGGCGATAGCAACATAAATTTCACGCTTTTTGACATCAAAATATATCGCATCATCAAAGTCTTTTGCATGAACTGGGTCAATAGTAGCAAATTCCAACTCTCTTAGATCGACCCTATCTGGATAAAAGCTAGCCTCGACGCTATCACCCCAGGCCAGCGCCTCATCCTCGCAAGCATCGCTAAATTTATCATTTTTATTATAGATAGCAAGTGAAATTTTCTCATCGCTCAGCGGGTCGTTTATATTGCCTAATACCTCTGCAATCTCACCATTTATGTTGTTTATCTTTAGCAAAGTACCTATAGGTAGCTGTTTTAGGCTCTTTTGGCTAGCCCTTAAGGTTGTGCTAAGTCCAGTTTTTACATTTACACCAAGTATAGCTTGTCCAAAAAATTTCGTATAAACCACACTTGTTTCGTTCGCAAGCTTTAGGCTCATGATGACCTTTGCGCTCTCGCGCTTTTTTTTGGTTCTTAAAATTTTGGCTAAAACTATATCACCATAGTGGGCGTTATTTAAATTTTTATTTTCTATTATTATGTCTTGTTTAAAGCGTGGATCAAACGGCGCAAGATAGCCTGTGCCGTTTGTACTTATATCAAGTCTCCCACAAACAAAACCATCATTTAAATAAAAATTGGCTTTGTGCTGGCTTACAGCCTTTAAATTTTCAAGATTGCGTAAAATTTCCCTATTTTCATTTGAGATCTCTCGCTCTTTTACGCCATTAATAAGGGCGTAGAGAAATTCCTTCACAGATTATCTTTTACTTTTGCAACAGCCATTAAAAATGTATCGTGATCAAAACCATACTCATCAAGCAACATTAGCGAATTTTGGATACTTGTGTCATCAAGCTGACCAAAAATATTTACTGCAGTTTTTACCACTTTTAGGGCTTTTGCATATTCGACTATGTGTTTTGGAGCCGCATCTGGGTCATTTGCAAACTGTATAGAGCCAACAAGCTCGCTCTCAAGATTCCATTGTTCGAAAATTTTAGCAGTTATATCCTCGTTTGTAATGCCAAACATATTTGTCTCTATTGTTGCAAGGTCGCTTGGATGAGTTGCATTTTTTAACTGATCTTTAAAGTCATTTATTTTACCACTTTCACTTATCTCATTAGCCAAAACTATCTTACCAACCTCTATCATAAAAGATGCTGGAGAGAGTATCTCAAGGTCTTTTGGCTTGATTTTAGAATACCAATTATACATAAGCGCATTTTGCATTATAGAGATACTTAAAAAGTCATGCGATGTGATGCCATAAGGCTCTAAATTTATACTAAAGCTCTTTTTCATGGCACTTGAAAGAGCAAAACCACGGATAGTAGCCATTCCAAAAAGTGAGATAGCTCTAGATATAGCTGTTATCTCTTTGCTAAAGCCATAGAGCGGAGAATTTGCTGAATGCAAGATATTTGCAGTAAGCATAGGGTCTTTTTCTATTATCTTGGTTAGATCGCCAATAGAACTGTTCTCGTCTGCGCACAAACGCTGAATTTTTACAACAGTATCATCAAGCGGTGGCAGTGTCTTTATCTTAGTATAAATAGAATCATTCATTATTTTTAGCTCTCATTACTTATAAAATTTATCGGCAATTGTATCAAAATTGCCTTGTTATAAAACTTAAAGTGTAAATTTTTATCTCTTTCAGCGTTATTTTTGCTCTTAAAATGTATAATCAGTCAAAAATTTAATACAGGAGAGAGTATGGCAGTAAATATTTACTATGATAAAGATTGCGATTTAAGCTTGATAAAAAGCAAAAAAGTAAGCATCATCGGTTTTGGTTCACAAGGGCACGCACACGCTGAAAATCTGCGTGACAGCGGAGTTAGCGTAACTATCGGTCTTAAAAAGGGTGGCAGCAGCTGGGCTAAGGCTGAGGCAAAAGGCTTTAGTGTAAAAGAGGTAGCAGAGGCCACAAAAGACGCCGATGTGGTTATGATACTTACACCAGATGAGCATCAAGCTGAAATTTATAAAAATGAAATTGGGCCAAATTTAAAAGATGGCGCTGCGCTTGCATTTGGACATGGATTTAATATTCATTTTGGACAGATTAAGGCTCCAAAAAATATTGATGTCATTATGATAGCTCCAAAAGCACCGGGTCACACCGTAAGAAGCGAGTTTATAAAAGGTGGCGGCATACCTGATCTTATCGCAGTTGAGCAAAATGCAAGTGGCAAAGCAAAAGAGATTGCTCTAAGTTATGCTAGCGCGATAGGTGGCGGAAGAACTGGTATAATCGAAACTACATTTAAAGATGAGACAGAAACGGATCTTTTTGGCGAACAAGCTGTACTTTGTGGTGGTCTATGCTCACTTGTAAATGCTGGCTTTGAAACGCTTGTAGAGGCTGGCTATGAGCCTGAGATGGCTTACTTTGAGTGCTTACACGAGCTAAAACTTATCGTTGATCTCATGTATCAAGGCGGTATGGCTGATATGCGTTACTCTATCTCAAACACAGCCGAGTATGGTGACTATGTAAGCGGACCACGCGTTATAAACGAGAATAGCAAAAAGGCTATGAAGGAAATTTTAAAAGAGATACAAAATGGTACTTTTGCTAAAAATTTCGTCCTAGAAAAGACAACAGGATATGCTAGAATGAACGCTGAGCGCGGGCTAGCTGAGAGAAGCTTGCTAAATCAAACTGGCAAAAAACTTCGCTCTATGATGCCGTGGATCGCTGCTAATAAAATCGTAGATCAAAGCAAAAACTAATTTTGGCTAGTAAAAAACCTACGGCACTAGCCAAAAAACGCTCGAGCAAAGGCAAAAAGCCTGCGCTTGGGCGAACTAAGATTTATGTTGCGCTTTTACTTTTTATTCTGTTGTGTGCTGGACTTTTTTATCTTGCATTAGATAACAAAAAACCAAATTTAGCCGAACAACCAAAACAGCAAAAAACAGAGCAAATAAAAGCTGTAAATGTCTCAGAAAAGATAAAAAAAGAGCAAAAAAATGTACGAGAGGTTATAAAATTTGATAAAGATGAAAATCTAAGTAAAATTTTCCTTGACCCAAAAAGCATAGACGAAACGCACGCACTCTCGCAAAAAACAAAAACACAAAAAGAACAGACTATTAAAAAACTACCTGACAGTAAAGTTTTAGATATAAAACCTGAGACTAACACAACAAAAGCACAAGATATTAATACAGAGATAAATCAAAGCAAGACTTACATGCCAACAGAGCTTGATATCATATTTAATGACAAGTTAGAGACTGATGATTGGCGCAAAATATCCATAAAACCAGAAGAAAATTTAACAAAACCCATAGCACAACCTGAGAAAAAACCATTAAATCAAGAGATACAAATAAAAGAAAAAACAGAAAAACAAATTCCAAAAACTAAAAACCAGACCAAAAACACAAAATTTAGCGAATATAAAACAAAAAAACAAACTGGCTCAAAATACCTAAATACAGGCAAACCAAAGCTAGCCATAGTCATAGATGATGTTGCGACGCATGCACATGTAAACATGATGTTATCAACAGGACTAAAGATGACGCCATCCATTTTTCCTGTATCAAAAAACTACCCAGACACCAAAGAGATAGCCAAAAAATTTGGCTATTTTATGATACATCTGCCTATGCAAGCACAAAACTCAAGCAACCAAGAGCCAGAAACTCTTTTAGTGAATGAAAGCTCTCAAAGCATAGAAAAGAAGATAAGAAAAATTCGCACCGACTTTCCAAAAGCAAAATTTATAAACAACCATACTGGCTCAAAATTTACAAGTAACTTTAACGCCATAAACAAGACATTTGAGATACTGCAAAATCAAGGCTTTATCTTCATGGACAGCAAAACCATAGCCTCTAGCAAGGTCGAACTGGTTGCAAAAAATCATAAAGTACCCTACTTTTGTAGAGATGTATTTCTTGATGATGCGGATAGCATCTCTAAGATACGAAAACAACTTGAACTAGCTGTGCATATTGCCAAAACAAATGGTGTTGCTATCGCCATAGGTCATCCGCGTAAAAATACGATAGCCGTGCTAAAATCAGCAAATGAACTACTTAAAGATGTAGAGCTTATCTATATCAATGAAGCTTATGAACTGCTTAAATAATCAAAATTTTCCGCATAATCTAAAAAGGCTAAAAAATATCCCGAAAGAGCTTTTTTACAGCGGAAATTTAGAGCTGTTAAGCCTGCCAAAAGTAGCAGTCGTTGGCTCAAGAAAAGCGAGTGTTTATACAAAAGAGTGTGTTAATGAGCTTTGTAAAACGCTTGTAAATTTTGGTGTTTGTATTGTTAGTGGAGGCGCCATAGGTGTTGATATAGTCGCACATAAAGCATCTTTGCCTTGTACTATTGGTGTTTTTGCAACTGGTCTTGACATTATATATCCGCCATCAAACACAAAAACGATAGAGCAAATTTATGCACAAGGTCTTGCCTTAAGTGAATATCCAGCTAAAACACCTGCACTTGGCTTTCGCTTTTTAGAAAGAAATCGCATAGTTGTAGCTCTCTCGCAAGCCCTTGTAATAGCACAGGCGGACTTACAAAGTGGCTCTATGCAAAGCGCAAGGCTAGCAAGTGAGCTTGGAGTGCCGATATATGTCCTACCGCAGCGCATCAATGAAAGTTGTGGCACAAATAAACTTTTAAATGAAGGCAAGGCAAAAATCATAGATAACTTTGAAAATTTTGCTAGCATTTTTGGCAAAAAAAGTGAAATTAAAACTCAAAGTGATGAGATTTTAGAATTTTGCAATGGTGGCGTTTCACTTGATATGGCGCTTTCAAAATTTGGCGATAAAGTTTATGAGTATGAACTTCTTGGCAAACTTGAGATAAAAAATTTACAAGTAAAAAGTATGGCATGACAAGTACAAAAAAGCTCAAAATCATCGCACTAGACATAGGACTAAAGCGCATAGGCTTAGCATTTTCTTACGACAAAGTAGTCTTACCTCTTGCGCCCATACTTCGTAAAAATCGCAACCAAGCCGCGCGAGATGTAAGTGATGCAATAAGACAAAGAGAAGCTGAAATTTTAGTTGTTGGTGTTCCGCTTGGGGGCGCGAGTGAAGATGAGATGAAAAGGCGGATTAGCCATTTTGTATCACTTTTAGAGTTTGATGGGGAAATTTTTTACCAAGATGAGGCGCTAAGTAGTTTTGAGGCAAGTGGGCTTACAAAAGATGAGCGAGATGGCAAATTTGATAGCATAGCTGCGATGATAATATTAAAAAGATATATTGATAAAACTAACAAAGTATAAAAAGCAACTACGATTTTTTAGGAAAAGTATTAATCTAAAATTTCAAATACAAAATACTCACAAATTCCCAAGCTTCTATCCTGAGCCTTAGGCATCACCACTTTTTGCTATCTGCTCGCCGCCTAAGGGCTGATATGTTTTCAAAAATCCCTTTGGCAAAATTTTAAAAAGTTTTATAAAAATCCACTCTCCAAGCCAAAATTTAGCTCTTTTGCCATTAATCAAATGTAACTCTAACAATATATAGAGCTTTAAATCCAAATCCATTATCGCGTCCTCCAACCTTACTTTTTATATAAAGATAGAAATTTTTTGAAGTAGAATTTGCATTTGGAGCGGAGATTAGGATAAATTCTTGAACACCTAATATTTTAGCAACTTTTATAATCTCAAAAGTATATGCAAAGTCACCTTGATAAAATTTTCATGAGCTTTTGCTTGATTTATAGTAGTACCAAGAGTACAAAAACCTTATCCACACCATATAAGCTAAGTTCTGAAATTTTATCAAAATCAATAACCCTTACTTCAAGTTTTGAGCTAGAAATTTTAACTTCCCTTCTAGCTCAAACTATAACTTTATCATATCTTTTATCGGCTAAAAGCTGAAGTAAAATTTCATGCCCAACCACGCCAGTTGCGACAACAACCAAAGCCGTTTTCGTAAATGCTACAAATCCCCAAATAAAGCTTTTAAATCACGAGTCATGCTATTGCCATCACTATTTGTTTTCGCACTGCCAGCACCAAGCTCATTTAGCTCTATCTCATAGCCAGTTAGCATACTTGCAAGGCGGATATTGATGCCTGATTTGCCGATAGCTTTGCTCTTTTGCTCACTCACAAGGCTTACTATAGCCTTTTTATCATCGATCTTTACAGAGCTAATAATGGCTGGACTCATCGCACGAGTGATAAAGATAATAGGCTCATGAGAATACTCAACCACATCGATATTTTCATTTTTTAGCTCCTTACTTACGGCATTTATACGCACGCCTTTAGTACCAACAGTAGCACCGACAGCGTCAATGCTAGGAGAAACTGACATTATCGCCACTTTTGCTCTCTCTCCAGGTATGCGCGCACTACCTTGTATGACAATGCCACCATCTTTTATCTCAGGCACCTCAGCCATTAAAAGTGCCTCAAGAAATTTAGGAGATGTGCGAGAAAGTTCTACTTTTATACCCAAATTTTTATCACTATAAACTTTTCTAATAACCGCTTTTACAACATCGCCCATCTTAAATTTTTCACCTTTTATACGGTATTTACGCGGTAAAACCGCACGAAGCTCATCTACTTCAATAAAGGTGTTTTCCTGCTCATCAACACGCACAACCGTTCCAAAAACAACATTTCCAATCATCTCTTCATATTTTTGAAAAATTTTCTCTTCAACAAGTCTTTGTATGTGAAACTCAAGCTCTTTATGAAGTGTTTGAGCGGCTGTTCTGCCTAGGTTATCAAGGCTTAGCTCATATGTAAGCTCATCTCCAACTTCCACGCTTCCATGGATCTTTCTCGCCTCACTGACACCTATAAAATGTTCATTATCCTCACTTAAACGCTCATCATCATTTGCTAATATCAAAATTTTTTGATAAAGCTTTAAATTTTTATTAGCATCAAGGCTTACATCATACTCGTAATGCTCGCCATAAACATGTCTTGCAGTGTTTATCAAAGCACGCTTTACGCGCTCTTTGACATCATCTATCTCAAGCCCTTTTTCGTTTGCTATAGACTCTATAATATCTGAAATTCTTTCCATTATCTCTCCGTTGTAACGATAAATTTTTGGGATTTAAATCGTGAAGTTCGATAATTATACAATTTTGTTACTAATAAAAAGTTTAATGTGCTTTTTATTAGCATTTTGATATACTCGCGAATTCAAAAAGTCAAAATAAGGATAAAAAATGGAGTTAAAACTTGCTAGAAACGAGATAGATGCAAAGCCAAAGACTATCTCGCTTGATAAGATAGAAGCTGCCGTAAATAAAGAGGGACAGAAAATTTTTTACTTTGATAAAGAAAATAGCCATAAACAGCTTATAGCCCTTGTTGAACACTTTGAAGAAAAGGGGCTTAGCGTATATCATAGAACGGTTAAGTACGGACTTGATGACAACGACTATATGTATGAAGTTCATATCTTATAATGGCTAAAAAACTATTTATTCAGACATTAGGCTGTGCGATGAATGTCCGCGATAGCGAGCATATCATCGCTGAGCTAAAAGACAAAGATAACTATGAGCTCACAAATGAGATGAGCGAGGCTGATCTCATACTTATAAACACCTGCTCGGTGCGTGAAAAGCCTGTGCATAAGCTTTTTAGCGAGGTTGGAGCTTTTGAAAAAGCCAAAAAAAACGATGCTAAGATCGGCGTTTGCGGATGTACGGCAAGTCACCTTGGGAGTGAAATTTTTAAGCGCGCGCCTTATGTTGATTTCGTGCTTGGCGCTAGAAATGTGAGTAAAATTTCAACTGCCATAAAAACACCAAAATTTATCTCAACCGATATAAACTACGATGAGAGCGACTACGCATTTGGCGAGTTTCGTGGCTCGCCGTATAAAAGCCATATCAACATCTCAATCGGCTGTGATAAAAAATGCACCTACTGTATCGTCCCGCACACCAGAGGCGATGAAATTTCAATCCCTGCAAATCTCATAGTAAAAGAGGCGCAAAGAGCCGCTCAAAGCGGTGCGAGCGAGATCTTCTTACTTGGTCAAAATGTAAATAACTATGGAAAAAGGTTTTCAAACGCGCACGAAAAAATGGACTTTTCAGATCTTTTGGTAAGGCTTAGCGAGATCGATGGCATTGAGCGTATCCGATTTACTAGCCCACATCCGCTTCATATGGATGATAAATTTCTTGAAATTTTTGCTAATAATCCTAAAATTTGCAAATCCATGCATATGCCACTTCAAAGTGGAAACACAAAGGTTTTGCGCGAAATGAAGCGCGGATACACTAAAGAGTGGTTTTTAGACCGAGCGCAAAAACTTCGCTCACTTTGTCCCGATGTAAGCATCTCAACCGACATCATAGTAGCCTTTCCTGGTGAGAGCGATGAGGAGTTTGAGGATACGATGGATGTGATAGAAAAGGTGAGATTTGAGCAAATTTTTAGCTTTAAATACTCTCCTAGACCACTTACAAAAGCGGCTGAATTTGCAAATCAAGTCCCAGAAAACATCGCCAGCACACGCCTAACACACCTGCAAAATCGCCATAATGAAATTTTAGATGAGATAGTTGCAACACAAAATGGAAAAATACATGAAGTATATTTTGAAGAGCTTCGTGCAAACGGCGGTGTAGCTGGGCGTAGCTTTAATAACTTCTTAGTTCAAGTTCAAGGCAGTGAAGAGCTACTTGGCAAGACTCTAAAAGTTCGCATTGATAATCCAAAGCGCATGGTGCTTTATGGTAAGTTGGTTTAAAAATTTTAAGCTAAATTGCGCTGCAATTGCGATAAATGCGCTGATTTGGCTTATATTTTTAACTTGCAAAAAAACTTATACAAATACTAAACTTCCGCAAGATGGTTGTGTCGTTGTCTTTTGGCACGGACGACTAGCCTTTATGAGCTTTGCATACTTAAGATACTGGAGTAAAGACTTTGGTGGTAAAAAAGCTGGCAAGGTCATCATAAGTGATCACAGAGACGGCGAGCTAATAACAAAAATCATAAAATTTTTTGGTATCGGCACTATCCGCGGAAGTAGCTCAAGAGGCGGTGCAAAGGCGCTCATCGAGGCACTTCGTGAGATAAAAAATGGCACTGATGTCATTATCACACCAGATGGCCCACGCGGACCAAGACATAGCGTAGCCGATGGAGCGGTCGTAATAGCGCAAAAAACAGGGCGTGAAATTTACGCGCTAAACTACGAAGCAAGCTCATTTTGGGAGCTAAAAAGCTGGGATAAGATGATAATCCCAAAACCATTTTGCACTATAAATTTCAGCCTATCAAAGCCATTTAGTGTGGCCGATATGTCACAAGATGATGCAAAAGAGCTCATTCAAAATAAGCTGTGGCTGGCTAGCGAGCAAGATGGCGGAAGAAGTGTAGAACAAAATAAAAGTGACTTTGTGGCAAACCTTAAAATTTGGTGGGCTAAAAAAGCAAAGAAGCAAAACGAGCAAAGCAATGAGAGCTAAAAATTTAGCACTTATTTTAGGCATATCGATTGTTTTGCTATTTTCGTTTTTCTTTGCGACTGATGGCTCATACCAGCTAAGTTTTAAAGCAAGATTTTACGAAAGTATCGGAAACTACGAGCAAGCCTTACAACTAAGCAAAGAGGCACTTAGTATTGATGCATATAACAAGATGGCAACCGCAACACACGCAAATGCTACGAACTCACTAAAATTTGTAGCCTACATATCCCAAGGCAACGAATATCTAAGTAAAATTCGTACAATGAGCGATAAAGGCGTAAGCAAGGCAGATAGAGAGCGGATAAAAATCATGTGCGAGATCATGATCGATGATTTTGTAACTCTTACAAGTGTTTACACAAGAGATGATGAGCTGCGTCAAAACACCAAAGATATGTATGAAAATTTTCTAAAGCTAAAAAGTGAACTTTTTAAGGATTAAGCTTTCGTGAAGTCTCATAAAGCTCCCAAGCATCAACTACCTTTACAGGGCTTAGCCTGCAAGAAGTCGCTTGTTTGGCTCAGTTTTTACCCTTGGTAAAATTTTACCGCCAACTTGCATGCAATATCTAGCTGTGGGATCTTCTAGTTTTGTTAGACGCTCCTCTAGACTCTTTTTTGCACAACCTGCAAAAATCACACACGCTATACAAAGCAAGAAAATTTTTATATTTTTCATTTTTTATCCTTTTATTAACGAGCAATAAAAAGAGCAATTAAGTAACTTCATGCATTTTAGACATAGCTTAATTTTTGCGCCCTATCCTTTGCTGCAAGGGTTATCTCTTCTTCATAATCATAATACTCAAATGTCGCCCCATGCTGCACACTACCGTTTAATATATCGCCGCTTTGGCGGTTTTTTAAGTCAAGTTCGGCTATCTTAAAACCATCAATCGTTGCAGCAAATTCAGTAAGTCTTGCAGGGATGGCTTTAAGTTTTGTGTATAAAAAACAATACCCCTCACCGCCGTTTCTACCCACACGACCGCGCAACTGATGAAGAGTAGCAAGTCCAAGCCGTTCAGCTCCAACAATTAATATCGTACTAAGCCGCGGCAAAGATATACCTACCTCAACGATCGTAGTAGCAAGTAAAATTTCACCCTCATCACGAAATTTAGCCAAAATTTCCTCTTTATTTTTATCTTTTCCATGCGTTATAAAGACATTTTTAAAATTTTTAAGCCAAAACTCGCTTGCCTCGCTCAGGCTTTGATAGTTAAAATTCTCACTACTTTCAACAAGCGGATAGACGATGATGGCTTGCCTACCGTTTGTTATCTCTGAGCGCAAATGGCTTAAAAACGACAAAAAGTCTGCATTTTTAATGACTTGCGTCCTTATATGCTTTTTAAAAGGGATTTCTCGTAAAAAGCTATAACTTACCAAAGATGAGTTAATAAGCGTCAGAGTGCGAGGTATAGGTGTAGCTGAAAACTGAACAAAAGTGGCCATACGGTCGCCATCTTTTACAAGCTCTTCTATCTTTGCGCGCTGTGCCGAGCCAAAACGATGTTGCTCATCAACCATAACAAGTGGTGCTTTTGGTAAATCGGTATAAAGCAAAACATGGGTGCCGATTATCAAATTTGCGCTATCTAAGTCAGAATTTTTTTCACCACTCTTTAACAAAACAACATGCATAAACTTTGGCAGCAGTCGCACAGCCTCGCTATAAAGCTGCTCAGCCAAAATACTTGTTGGAGCCATCAAGACAGCTTTTTGCGGATAAACGCTAAGAGCGCCAGCAAGCATAACGATAGTCTTTCCGCTACCAACATCTCCCATCACCACTCGCCGTACAGCGTGATTGTTTTTTAAGTCTGCCCTTATATCGCAAATAGCTGAAATTTGGTCATTTGTTGGACTAAATGGCAAATTTTTTAACCACTGCTCAATCTTAAAAAGATCTACTTTTTGATTTTTATAAACCAGTTTTTTTGAATTTAGTTTTTTTATATAGTTAAAAATTTCTACAAATTTCAAAACACTCGTATCAAGCTCGCCACTTCTTAGATTCTCAAGCAACAAAACGGCATTTTCATCACCGCCTTGAAGCGATAAAAGATATGAAATTTCTAAGCCATTTAGTCCTTCATCTATTAAATTTTGCTCATTTATATATTTTGCGATAATTTTTGACAGCTTCTCATCTTTCATATCTCGACGAAATTTTGGAGTGATAGTGCCAGTTTTTGTGATGATTTTTGGATTTGTAAGCTGCCAAGCTCCGTAAGCATAGGCGCAAGTACCGCTTAAAATAAGCTCTTTATGTGGCTTAAAGGCACCATAGTGCCAGCTCTTTGCGTGAAATATAACTATCTTTATTTCACACTCCCAAGCCTTGCAAAAAGCACTAGCTACAAGCATGCCACCATTTGCACGCCGCAATGATGAAATTTCAGCCTCAACGCAAACCATACCTTGTCTTGGGCTTTGCGTAAGAAAACTGCTTTCAAAATTTTTTGGCAGACAAAGCGCTAGGTCAAGCAGGCTAAAGATCCCAATACTTGCTAGCTCCTCACGGTCTTTTGGCTCAAATTTCATTTTCCATCAAAAAGCACACAAAAGCTTAGCTTGCCTATCTCGCTGTGTGATGAGATAAAGCCATTTAGCTCATCTTGTGTTAGTTGCTCTATATTTTTAAGCTCTTGGATAAATGAGCCAAGCTTTTCGCCCCTATAAAACTCATCTTGAGCTATATTTAAACGCTTAAAAAGCGTTTCTAAACGCAATGGTAATGAGCCAAGTAAAAATTTCTTTGCCTGTAAAAGTTCAGATTTACTTACGCCATTTTTAATAAATTTCTCAAATTCTGCCCTTACTACGCTTATCGCCTCATCCTTGCTCTCATTTTTAGTTTGTAAATATCCAAAAACTTGCGTACTAGAAAGACTATAAATTCCTCTAGCATAAGCCGCATAAGCAAGACCGCGCTTGACGCGAATTTCCTCCATTATACGCGATCCAAAGCCACTTTCTCCAAGCACAAACATCGCGACACTAGCCTTAAATCTCTCATCTTTAGCAACATTAAACGGTGAACCAAAGTAGATATAAGCTTGCTCACTTTGCTTTGTAATAATGCTAGTTTCGCACTTATCGCTCATTTTGTAAATTTCAAGTTCACGCTTAGAGCCAATCTCAAGCGCGCTTAAGGCACTCTTTAACTCATTAAGTTCATCTACTTTTACATCTCCACCAAAAACTATAAATAAATTTGAAAGATCCATATGCAAACTCAAAAACTCACTTATATCTTTTAGTGAAATGTCCTGTAAACTCTTGCTTGTACCAATAGTTGGCTCAGCCAAATTTGTACCATCATAAAGCATTTTGTAAAGCCCACATCTTGCTATATAGTCGTTGTCATTTTGGTTATTTGAGATCTCACCAAGCGTGATAGTTTTGCATTTAGCAAGGCACTCATCAGTTAAATTTGGGTCGCGAAGCAACTTTGCTAGCGAACTTAGCGCAAAAGAAAAATGCTCTTTTAAACAGCTAATATCGATCCCAAATGTCTCAAATCCAGCACTAACATCAAGGCTTATCGCCCTGCTCTCAAGCTCTCTAGCAAAAGCTACTGAGCCCATTGTTTTCGTGCCTTCATTTAGCATATTTGCAGCCAACCTAGCAAGTCCTGACTTTTTATTTTTGCACGCACCAGCCACTTTAAAAACAAGCTTTAAATTTGCCACTTCAAGCGAATTTGAACTTTCAAAAACAACTGGAATTTCTATATTTTTTACATTTAAATTTAAAATTTTCATCTAAAATCTTTCTAAAATATCATAGTTTGTATTGCGCTTTGCTGGCTTCTCGCCAACATCTCGTATCAGATCTATCATCTGAGCCTGATTCATTCTAAAGGCTGCACCAGCCGCTTTTACGACATTTTCTTCCATCATAGTACTACCAAGATCGTTTGCACCAAATTTAAGTGCCAACTGACCAACATAGCTACCCTGCGTAACCCAACTACTTTGAATATTTAAAAAGTTATCTAAAAAAAGTCTTGATACAGCTAGCAGGCGTAAGTAACGGTTTGAGCTTTGCTTAGAAATTTCAGGATGTTTTGCCATAAGCTTTGTATTTAGTCCCTGAAAACTCCAAAGTATAAACGCACGAAAACCACCTGTTTCATCTTGTAAATTTCTAATATGATCCCAATGCTCAACTATCTCTCGCGTAGTCTCAACAGTCCCAAACATCATGGTTGCTGTAGTTTTTATATCAAGCTTATGTGCTTGCCTGTGTATATCTAGCCAAACAGCAGTATCGCACTTTTTTGGAGCTATGATGTCGCGCACCCTATCACTTAAAATTTCAGCCCCGGCACCTGGCATCGAGTAAAGCCCTTTATCTTTTAGGCGCCTTAAAACCTCTGTTACTGAAATTTTAGAAACTCTTGCTATATAATCTATCTCAACCGCAGAAAATCCATGTATAGTTATGCTTGGATAGTTTTTTGTGATAAACTCCACAAGTTCCTCATACCACTCTATCTTTAATCTTGGGTGTACTCCACCTTGAAACAAAATTTGTGTCCCACCTATCTCTATAAGCTCCTCTATCTTTTTACCGATCTCCTCAAAGCTAAGAACATAGGCATCTTCCTCTTTTGCATGACGATAAAATGCACAAAACTCGCAATCCACCCAGCAAACATTTGTGTAGTTTATATTTCTATCAACGATAAATGTCGTAGTGCCATCAGGATGTAGCTGCTTTTTTCTATCATAAGCCATGGCACCAAGCTCGTGAAGCGGCGCATTTTCTATAAGACCAACCGCTTGCTCTATACTAAGTCTATTCAAAATTTTCCTTTTACTTTTTATATAAGTTTAGCAAAAAATGCTTTAAAATTTTAGAAAACATCAAATATGTTTAAAAATTTTTAAACATATTATAGGTAAAATTATCCAATGGCTTTGCCATAAATAAATCTAAAGGATAGATATGAAAAAGTTTGCTTTAAGCGTTTGTGCTATTTTATTTATCGCTGGTTGTGCCACATCTCATCAGACTCATATGCACCATGAGATGAACGCTACTAACGCTAGCTGTGGTTGCAAAAAAGGACATCATCACCATCATATGCACGAAGCTATGATACCTATTCCAAATGATGCGACCCATAAAGATGTAAAAGCTGGCACACCTATACCAAACGATGCAACACATAAAAATTTAAAAGCTATGCCACATGACAAAAATCACGCTCATATCAAGCCAGGACAAAAAATGCCTTGCGACATGGCTCATCAAAATGCTGGACTTTGCACAGTAAAGTAAGATAAAACTAGCCCAAATTTGGGCTAGTTTTTTATAATAACTTCATTGCCTTTTGTGCCTAAAATTTCTACCTTATCTCCGTTTTTTAAATCCAAATTCGGATCAAAATGCCAAAAAGTACCCTTAAAATAGACCATATTTTCTCGCACTTCCCCAACCCCACTTTGAGTTAGAAACTCAGCTTCAAAACTCTCTTTTGGCTTTATCAAACCAAGCATTCTTTTTCTAAACAAAAAAGCAAAAACAACTGCCAAAATCAGAGAATAAAGCAAGCCAAAATACCAAGCAAAGTCTCCAAATATCACACTTATGACGCCAGTTACAAAAAATCCTATACCGCAAAAAAGTAGGTAAAAAGATCCAAATGCAAAAATTTCAGCCACGCTCAAAACAGCACCGATAGCCATCAAAACATAACCGCTAATCATCATTTTTTAGAGCCTAAAAATTCTTTTAAAACACTCATAGAGCCTATCATCTCGCTAGCTTCATAAGGGGCTAAAATTTTATCCTTTGAACTATTTTTAGCAAGCTCATTAAACGCCGAAACTCTATCCTTAGCAAGCAAAAACTCAGCAGCCTTTGCGTTACTAGCCATACTAGCGTTTATCATATCCATAGCCTCTTTTTGGGCTGTTGCAAGGGCTATTTGCTCATATTTTTTAGCATCAGCCATACGCTCTATCGCCTCAGCCTGAAGTACCTTTTCTTGTTTATTTGCCTCTGCATTTCGTATAAGTGCCGCCTTATCAGCCTCAGCTTTTAGCTCTATTGCACGCTTTTCACGCTCTGCTTTCATCTGCATATTCATAGCTTCCTCTATGCCAGCAGGAACTGAAATTTCAGAAATTTCCACACGCATTATCTTTACACCCCAGTTATTTGCAGCATCGCCTAAAGCTACCTGAAGTGCCGCATTTAAACGATCTCTTGAGCTTAAAGTATCATCAAGATTCATTGCTCCTATCTCGCCACGAAGCGTTGTCATGGCTAAATTTCCGATAGCTCGCTTATAACTTTCAACATTATAAAGCGCCATTTTGCCATCAACAACCTTTAAAAAGACGACACCATCTACACTGATATTAACATTATCTTTAGTGATAACTTGCTGCTTTGTTATATCAACAAGCTGCTCTCTTATAGTTATAATCTCTCTAATGCGGTCAATAAACGGGATAATGATGTGAAAACCCCCATCAAGAACACTGTGAAATTTACCTAGTCGCTCGACGATTAAGATATCAGACTGAGAAACTATCTTTATAGCACTTTTTAAAAAAACTATGAGCAAGATCACCAAAACTACCAAAAATATGACAACTGACTCATCTACTTGCATTTTACTTCCTTATTATAAAATTTTTGTTATCATATCACAAATTTTCATCTTTTAAAAGGAATTTAAAATGAAACCAACCGTCAAAATGTCGCTTACATTTTTTGCATTATTATTTGCAGGATGCGCAATAAGCTCACCTGAGCCAAAAATTTGTGATACAAACGGTAAATGCTTAAGTCAAAATGCCTTTGTTGTAGGAACTTATAAAGCCACACTTGCTTGTGCTGATTGCAGTGGTATAGACGCTATTTTGGTACTCACAGAAGATAAAAAATTTAACCTTGAATACGCTTATCAAACTTCAGATAATGAAAAAGAGCAACAAAGTGGAGTCTATGAGATAAAAAATGACATTTTAACCACTACAAATCTTTACAAAGAGCAGCAAAAATTTAAGATAAAAAATAATGAATTAATCCCTTTAGACAGTAATGAAGAAAGTTTAGATAATATGCAAAATAGTAAAAATAGCTATAAACGCGTAAAATAGTATGTAAAATAATGCGTAAAATTTTACTTATTTTTATATTTTTTTCATTTTCTAATGCTCAAAATTTAATAAAACAAGACTTGAATATGCCTATTCGTCCAGCTAAAATTTCAAAAAATGATGAGCTAAAAAGTTATAAATTCAGATACTTTGGAAGCTATATAAATATCGAAACTAGCGAGCTTTTAACCATAAAAGAAGATGATATATTTATCCTTGAAAACTTAAAAACTGCTCAACAAGAAAGTGGAGTATTTAAACATAAGATGAATGAAATTTTTTTAAATAGTAAAAATTTTACAGCCCATAAAGATCACATTGCCTCTAAAAACGATGGAATTTACACAAAACTTGACCTAGTAAAAGATGTAAAAGGATATAAAAATGAAAGCAAAACCATCATATTTACCCCATTTAATGACAAGGCGATAATTTTTATAACCAAAAATGATGGCGAAATTTTAGAAAAAGAGCTTGAATTTAGAGATGGTATTTACTATTTTAAAGATGATAAATTTCTATTTTTAAAACAAAAAGCTTTCGTTAAAAATGTCAGCTTCACAGCCTTTGATGTAACTTGGACGATAAGTAAAGGCTCAGTAGGAAAACTAAGTATAAACTCAAGCCATCAAGATATCATCAAAATTTTTGGTGCAAAAAACATAAAGCGAAATAAAGAACAAAAAGATGTTGCAAGCTATGATATCTACAACGCAAACTCAAAAATTTTAAGTTATACTATATTTAATAATAAAATTTCAACCATAAAAACACAAAATAAAAATTTTAAAACCACAAAACACATAGGAGTAGGCTCTAGCTTTAATGAGCTAAAAAACGCCTACAAAATAGAACAAACTTTTATAAATAAAGATAAAATTTTTATCAAGATAGATCCTGAAAATATTATATTTGAGCTAGAAAACACTAGCAAAAACTCAAAACATATCCCACTAGATGCAAAAATAAAAAGCATTACTATAAACTGGCTATAACAAATGAACGCATACATAAATTTACTAAAAACAAATAAAAATTTTATGCTTATAAGCATTATACAGCTTATTTGCTACTTTGGTGCATGGTTTTCGCATACTGGTATTTTTACAATGCTTATCGAGCTAAAAGCTCCTGTTTGGGCTATAACCATAAGTGCAGCCATGGCTTTTGTGCCGGGCATTATTTTAGCTCCATTTAGCGGAGTTTTAATCGATCGCTTTAAAGCAAAACCCATGCTTATAGTGATGATACTTTTTGAAGCCATAAGCGTTTTGATGCTTGTTTTTATTGACACTCTTGAACTTTTATGGTTGCTTTTAACACTGATATTTTTGCGTATGGGAGTTGGCGGGATATACTTTCAAGTTGAAATGAGCTTGCTACCAAAAATTCTTACAAAAAGTGAGCTAAAACTTGCAAATGAGATACACTCTATAATTTGGGCAGTATCTTATAGTGCGGGTATGGGTCTTGCTGGCTTTTACATACATTTTTTCGGTGTAAAAAGCGCATTTGTGTTTGATTTTGTGCTTTATTTGTTTGGATTTTGGCTACTTTTAAAGCTAGATATCGCAAATATCACCACAAATTTACACCAATCAGCCTTTAAAATGCTAACCGAAGGCTTTACCTACATAAAGCAAAACCACCTTATTTTACACCTTATCTTGCTTCATGCATTTGTCGGTATAACTGCCTATGATGCACTCATAGCACTTTTAGCCGATAATACATATAAAGGAATTTTAAGCACAGCACTGGTTATCGGGCTTACAAACGCCTCTCGTGCGCTTGCTTTGATGTTTGCTCCGATGTTTTTGAGTAAATTTATAAACAATCAAAATGTTTATCTTTTTTATATAGGTCATGGGGTTGGCATAATAATCTGGGCAATCTTGCAACAAAATTTTTATCTTGGTTTTATCGGTATGTTTTGTGCTGGTTTTTTTACCTCTACACTTTGGAGCTATACATATACGCTAGTTCAGCAGCACTGTGATGAGAAATTTTATGGTAGAGTTATCGCTTATAATGATATGTTTTTCTTGGGCGTAAGTGCGGCTATTTCAGTTGGCATAGGTACACTTTTTGAACTTGGATTTTCACTTTTTAGCATTACGATTTTTATGGGTTTACTCTTTTTTGCTGGAGCGATATACTTTAAGGCAGTTAAAAACCGCTACCAACTTTAGGGCTAAATCTATCTTGCGCAAGCTTCATTCACGCCACCAATGCAAGCTTTGGTAAAATACTCCACAGCCTTATCCTTCTCGCCTTGCGATAGATAAAACTCCCCGAGACTTAAATTTGCAAGCATCTCGCCAGCTTGTGCTGATAGTTTGTAATATCGCACCGCTTTTTTGTAATCTTTTTTTGTCCCCATACCATTTTCATACATATATCCAGCCATACGAAGTGCCTTTGCATTTGCATTAAATCCAGCCAGTTTAAAGTAATGAAGCGCTGCCGCATAGTCACGACTACTCGCATAGCCCTTGATATTATAAACACCCATCATATACATAGCTTCATCATTTCCGTTATCAGCCTTATGTTTAAAGATATTAAGCGCGCTCACATATTTTTTATCTTTATGAAATTTAAATGCCTCTTTTAGCTCGGCTATTTTTGGATCAGTTTGTTCTAAAATATCTTCTTGCGCAAAATCATTTTGGGTTTTTTGAATCATAAAACAGCCAGAAAAAATTAACAAAAAGATAAAAATAATAAAATTTTTCATCACAAACCTTACTAAAATTTGGTAAATTTTATCTAAAAAATCTTAAATCAATAGAATTTAAAAGCAAATTTAAGATAAAAATGATATTAACTCAATATAATTATAAAAAACAATTTCACCCAAAGGAACAAAAATGGATAGAATTGCACTTTTAACACAACTTGGCTACAACAACGACGAAGTAAATTTGTCAAAACTTGAGAGAATTTTTAATA
Organism: Campylobacter australis; assembly: GCF_050586305.1. Taxonomy (NCBI): domain Bacteria; kingdom Pseudomonadati; phylum Campylobacterota; class Epsilonproteobacteria; order Campylobacterales; family Campylobacteraceae; genus Campylobacter; species Campylobacter australis. Next base: position 267,897 of record NZ_JAXUAA010000002.1, read on the forward strand.
ATACCGATGGACTGACCGTACAAAGCGTCATAGCATTAAACGACCATCTAAAGCCACATCTTTGCTTTGTTGCTATGAGCGGTTCAGTCGATAGGCTAAAGATAAAAAATATAGCCACTATTGCTGAGATAAAGAGTGCGGTTGATGAGATTATCACAAAATGGGCTGAGAAAAATAAGCTAAGCCTTGAAAAAGTAAATGAAAAAACTTACTATATTTTAGGAAAATAGATGAAAAAAATTTTAACCATTTTTATATTTTTACTATTTAGCGGATGCTCTTTGACAAATGTCTATGATGCAAGAACAAAGCAAATTCCAAGCACTACATCAAGCAAACAAACATCATCAGAGCATGAGACAGATGAGCCCTCAAAAGAGCCTCAACCAGAGCAAAATTTTACCCAAGACAAACAACCTATAGATAAAATAGAAATATCACGCAATGCAGTTACGCTACTCTTACCACAGTGCGAGCAAGGCGATATGAAAGCCTGCAATGACCTTGGGGTAAATTATGAATTTTTAAGCGAAGATGAGTTAGCTTTTCAAGCCTACAAAAAATCATGTGATGGTGCTGTTGAGATAGGTTGCGCCAACCTTGGAAATATGCATGAAAATGGCAAAGGAACAAAAAAGGACCCAGAAAAAGCCATAGATATCTATAAAACATCTTGCAACAACGGAGGCTCACTATCTTGCTATAATTTAGCAAATATCTACCGTAAGGGCGAATATGTCAAACAAGACTACTATGAGGCACACAAGGCGTATAAAAATGCTTGTGATCTTGGCGACATAACAAGCTGTGCAAGCATCGGTTCGATGTATGAGCTAGGACTTGGTGTTACAAAAGATGAAGCAAGAGCACATGGAATTTATAAAGTTGCTTGCTACCGTGGTCTTGAGCGTGCTTGCTCTCATATGAAGCGGCTTGGGATAAAGCTAGGCATTAGATAATGAAAATTAAGTTTATAGCTACTCTATTTTGTCTCATTGCCTTTAGTGGGTGTTCATGGCAAAGCATTTTGACATTTGGGCTTATAAAAAGTGATGAGGAAATTTTAGAAGAAAAGACTAAACTAGAGCTAAAACAAAACGAGCAAAAATGCGCAGATGAGCGCGACAGCGTGATTTGCAATAATGTAGCTGTCGCTCATTCAAGCCTTAAAAATTTTGAGCTAGCTGCAAAATTTTATGCACTATCTTGCGAGCTTGGACTGGCTACTGCTTGCTCAAATTTAGGACAAATTTATGAACATGGCTTGATAGATGAGAAAAAAGATAGCCAAAAAGCACTTGCTTATTATAAGCTTGGTTGTGCTAGCAGCGATGGCGTTGGGTGTTATAATCAAGCGATATTAGTTTATGCACAAGATAGGCAAAATTTTAACCAAGCCATTGATCTTTTTAAAAAAAGTTGCGAGCTTGAATATAAACAAGCATGTGTTTTACTTGAAAATTTGGACAAATAATGGTTAAATTTAATTCTTTTTAATGCGTTTTTGGATAATATAAACAAATTTTTAACCTTTGGAGCGGTATGGCTTTTTCTATTCGTAGGCTATTTTCTAACCTTTTTCTAAGCGTTGTGATAGAGGGGACGGAGTGCGTATTTTATGGGCGTGTCTTTAAAAATGGCAAGGTCATAAAAACCCTAAACGCAAAATTTACAGACATAGATCCATACAATATTGACGACAAAGTAAAGCTATATGTACAACGCCAAGAAGATAGCTTTTATGCAGTATATATCGCACTTTTTTATAATGATAGCTTTCAAGGCGCGCTTCCAACGCTAAAAATGGATGAATTTAAAAAATTTAACATAAAAAATGATGGAGTAACAAGCCTTGGTATAGCTGATGAATTTAGCATTTATGCTGATATTTTAGGTATCTCAAAAGCTCGTGATACCTTTGGCAAACAAAGCATAGACTTGCTTTACTCACCAATAGCCCTACTTTACACACAGCTTTTAAAGCGTGGAATTTCTGAAAAAACTACACTTTATATCTATAACCATCAAGATAGCGCAGCTATAGCCATCGTAAGCGATCAAAAGCTAAAATTCGCAACATTTTACAAAATAGACAAGATAGATCAGCAAACGCCAACTGAAATTTTTAAAGAGGAGAAGATTTCAGACATCGAAGATCTAATCATAAAAGAAGAGGAGGAGATAAATTCTCTTGATGACTTCAAAAATCTTGATGAGCTTTTTGATGATGGATTTAAGCAAGAGGAATTTGAGGATCTAAACTACGACATAAATATGCCTGCTTCAAGCGATGTGGCAGTCTCTGTTACTATATTTGGTAAAGATATGAATATGTTTAAATATATCACCTCAGCAATAAAGGAATTTTACAAGAACCCACTTTACAATGGCTCATTTGTCGAACAAGTCATTATATTTGATAACGCTAAAACAAGTGCAACATTTTTACAATACCTACAAGCTGAGCTTTTAGTAGAGACTGCGGTATATCCAGTTGATACCTTGCATATCATGAATGACCTTATGTATGAAGAGTTGCAGCTATGAGTTACAGTTTTATAAAACCTGAGTTAAGACCTATACTAAGCACCTTTAGCCGACTTTGGCTATTTTTAATAGGCGTTCTTTTTGCCCTACTTGTTGTGCTAAATTTTTTCATTATATATAAAAATTACGATATAGCACAACGCATACAAAACTATACATCTGAACAGACTAGGCTTACTCAAGAAAGCAATCATATAGACGAACTAGATGCGAATTTGACTGCTAAAATAGAGGCGGCAAAAGGAATTTATAGCTCAAACAACCTTTTAAAACAAAGCCTTCACAACCTTTATGACCTAGTGCCAGACAGCATAACTTTAGAAGAGGTGACTATGGATAGAGCATCGCTTATAATAAGAGGCATAACACCCACAAAAGATGTCTTCAACCAACTTTTAGCCTCTCCACTAAGATCGATATTTACAACTTCAAATACAAGCTTTTATCAAATCAAAAATGGCTGGTACGGCTTTGTTAGTACAAACAAGTTAGAAAAATCAGAGGGTTATAATGAGTAAAAGAGATACGAGCCTAGAAAAGATAGACCTTGTAAAGCTTTTGCTTTTTATACTTGCTTTTATCATTATATGCTTTATTATGATATTTGGCTTTATTATACCAAATATCAAGGAATATCGCAAACTAACACAACAAAATAGCTCCGTTATGAGCGCTTACTCAAAAGTAAAACGTATTCATGATGAAAAAAGCAAAGAGTTAGAGGGGCTAAAAGAGGAAAATGTCTTTATCATCAAATCTTATGATACGATGTTTGACCAAACAAAATTTATCCAGTTTGCATCTAAATTTTTTGATAATGTAAAGCTTACGCCCATCCCAGATGCAAGCAGTGCGCATGAGTTTTTCTTGTATGAGTTAAGCGTTGTGACCTCTATAAAAACACCACAAAAATTTTATGACTTTTTAGAAGCCTTAAAGCAGTATGAAAGCATAATAAAAGCTGAGTTTCCTATACAAATGAAAGGTGAAGGTGAAAAAATTCTCACTACTTTTAACATTAAAGTTTATGGTCAGAAAAAGTAAATCAAACTAGTGCTTTATCTTCATTACAAACAGTTTTTTATACGCAAATTTGGAGCTGTTTTGCTAAATTTTATAAGATTTTCGGCATATTTTACATTTTGTGGCAAAAGAGAAAGTGAAATTTTAAATATTTCAGCAGCAGACAAAGCGTCGCTAAGGGCCCTGTGATGCTCACTTTGTATGTTAAATTTATCCTTTAAAACACTAAGTCCATAGCGCTCTGACGCTATGGTGCGCCTTGCTAGCTCGATCGTGCAAAGCTTCCTGTTTAAAAGCGTACCAAATCCGCACTCCTTCATAGATTTTGCCACAAATCCATAATCAAAATTTACATTATGCGCCACAAAGATAGCATTCCCCAAAAAAAGACGAAACCGCTCCATTACAGCCCTAAGACTTGGAGCATCAACAAGATCAAGCGTGCTTATACCAGTTAACTCTGTGATATTTTCAGGGACTTCTGGCGCAAAGATAAAGCTTGAAAAACGAGCTGTTTCAATACCGTTTCTTAGCTTCACAGCTCCAAGCTCGATAATCTGACCATGAGCAACTCCACCGGTACTTTCTATATCTACCACGCAAAATTCCTGCTCACATATAGGACGAAGCCTTGTTTTTAACTCTACTTTTCCTGCAAATTTTTCAACATCAAGCCCAAGTATACGCCACATATTAATATCACTCACATCAAAAAGCTCATCAAGTTCATTAATGCGCGATGCTTTTTGAATAAATTCTTCGTACCCTAGGTCTTTGTTTGCAAGAAGTGAAAGTAAATTTTCAAATGAGTTTTTCAAAACTCAAGCTTTATCGCGCGGATCGCCTCCGCATAAGAATTTGATGAAAAGATATAGTTTCCAGCTACAAGTATATCAGCGCCAGCTTCTTCAAGTTCAGGAGCGTTTAGTCCATTGACTCCACCATCAACCTCTATAAGGCACTTTGCATTTTTAGTATCTATCAGCGCTCTTAACTGTCTTATCTTATCTAGCACGCTAGGCATAAAACTTTGTCCGCCAAAACCTGGATTTACACTCATCAAAAGTACCATATCTACTTCATTTATGATGTATTCAAGGCTTGAAACTGGAGTGTGTGGGTTTAAGACTATGCCAGGACTTACCCCATTTTTGCGTATATGATCGATTAGCCGTAAAGGGTGTTTTTCCTCTTCTATATGAAATGTTAAAAATTTAGGCTTTAATGGCAAAAAAAGATCCGCAAAAAATGTGTTATTTTGAACCATTAGATGTATATCTAGTGGCTTTGTTGCCACTTTTGCAACAGCATTTACCACAACTGGTCCGATAGTTAAATTTGGTACAAAATGCCCATCCATAACATCAACATGAACCAAATCCGCCCCAGCCTCACAAATAGCCTCTATCTCAGCACGCAAATTTCCAAAATCAGCCGACAAAATACTCGGTGCTATGTACATTATCTTCCTTTTTATCTACTTAAAAATATCACACCAAGCTCATCATCTGCACTTTTTATCGTGGAAAGTGCACCCTTGGTTTTATCATCATAAAAGAAATTTTGTATAAAAATCCTAGGCATACAAAGCTTGGCTTTTATCCCTTTTGACATCAAAAAGTATAAAATTTTGTCCGTTATTATACTGAAAATTTTTGCATAAGAGCTAACGATAGAACTTTTTTCACTAGAATTTTCACCAAAAAAACCACAAATAGTCTGCATCTTTTCTAGTTTTATGCCAACCAATAACCGCATGCCAAGCTCTTCATAAAATACAGCACAGCCAAAAACCATCTCACTTTCAAAAACTGGCAAGGTCGATATTTTAGTATTTGCCAAAGATACTTGATCTTTATAAAACGGTACAAATACATTAGCTACTGTACTCATAACAGATGGCAAAATGTCGATGATATTTTTAGTCACATTTCTAACTAAAAACTCATGTGTATCGTTTTTTGAGCGATAAAGAATGGCGTCATCATTAAAAAAATCACCAATATTTTGATAAAGTAAAATTCCAGACGAATACAAACTCATCACAAGCTCAATCGACATATTTTGCTCTTTTACGCCACAAATACAAACTAATCCACCATACTGGTAGGTATTTTTCGCAAGTTTTATCACAAAATTTGCACCGTGAGCATTAAGCCCTACTGACATATTTACCCAAAACACAAAATACTCATATCCACAAATAAGCAGCTGTTCATGATAAGTGGTGTCAAATTTATTAATAAATTCAGTGTCTATCATACCATTTATCTTATAGATAACGACTTCATCTTTAAAGCAGACTTTAAAATCAAGATGCCCCATAGTAAGGTGCGTAGTTGAGTCTACAATATATTTTGCATTTTTACTTTTAGCTAAAAACTCATCTCTATCGGAACATGAACCAAACTCATATCCAAGCTCACTAAGCCTTGAGGCAACAAATTCTCGCTGCTCGATACGATCATTATAAAGCAAAATTTCTCCACTTTTTACATCATAAAATTTTTGCGAATAAAAAAGTCTAGCCAAGTCTTCACTGGCAAAAAGTGAGAAATTTATAAACTTTGCACAGCTTTTTATAAGAAAATCGTGCATAATCCCGTCATAATCACAAATAGCCACGCTTATATCGTGCTGTTTGGCTAAATTTTTTAACTTATCGATTATAAAAGTCATCCAGCCAGGAGAAAACAGCACAACTTCTTTTAGTGAGAGCAGCATACATTTTGTATTTTTAGCAACAATAAGCGCTACATCCTCATCATCTAGCCAGTCATCATTTGCAAGATCTAAAAATCCAACAGGCCTAAGCACCACAATGCCATCTGAATATGTAAATTTCATTGCAGTGCCCTTTTAAAAAGTACCGCATCTTGCAAGCTAGGTTTTTTACTAAAACTTAAAATTTTAGTTAAATTAGAATTTACATACTCTGGTTTGCTAAATCTATAAAAAAGCAACATCTTTAAATACTGCAAAATTTCACCATTTTTTTTAGCATCAAAACCGGCTAGAGAGCAAATAACTTCAAAAATATCAATATCGTATAAATTTTTAAAGGCGTCATAGTAGTTCATATCAGAAAGTGCTAGTATCTGATCAAGCTTTTCTGCCTCTTTTTCAAAGGCACATTCAAACATAAAAATTATTACAAATGTATAACAAATAAGATTTAAATTTATCTGATCATATTTGCCTAAAAATGTAAGAATATTTTTCCACTCCAAAAGAAGTTTTGCATTTATTTCAACGAGTTTTATCGCACTAAGAGTTATTATATTTCTATTTTTAGGTATCTTTAACAACACACAATAAAGCACAACAATAGCACTCATTATCTGCTTATCCATGCTATTCATAAGCACTATGGGATTGCCATTTTGCGCTATAATATCACCAAAATCAGCCGAGCGAAGAACAGCCAAGAAAAAGGCAACGAAATTTTTATCTTTGGTTACAAAATCTGAAAAACTATCTAAATTCTCCTGATTTAAAGTGCTACTATATCTATTTATATTATCAGAAATTTTAGACAACCCTGCAATTATTTGCTCTATATCTTTTTTATCCAGCATACTCGCTCAAACTTTTTTGATAATTTATGCCGCATTTTATCTTTTATTTGATAAAAAATCAACTATGTAAATTTTATATATTTAAGCGTTTTTTTTGGTTTATTTCGCTATCATCAGCCAAAAATTTTGTTTTTAAGGAATATATATGTCAAGAAGATGCGATATAACAGGTAAAGGCGTTATGGTAGGCAACAATGTAAGCCACGCCAACAACAAAACTAAAAGAAGATTTTTGCCAAATCTTAGAACTATCCGTGTAACGCTAGAAGATGGTAGCACAATAAGAGTGAAAGTAGCCGCTTCAACTCTAAGAACAATGAAAAAACAGTCAAAATAAGGCATAAAAAGAGGAATTTATGGCTTTTTTAACAAGGCTAAAAAAATTCCTCCAATGGCAAAGCACAAGCAAGCCAGAAATAAATCTCAACACAGAACTCTACGAACAGCTAAGACCATTTAGATTACCGCTTATTTCAGTTGTTTTAATGATGCTCTTTGGCACATTAGGTTACATCTTCACAAGTAACTTTACGCTTATGGATGCTGTCTATCAAGCTGGGATGACATTTACAACCGTCGGTTTTACCGAAGTTTCAGAGATAACGACGGCTGGTAGAATTTTTACTATCGTATTTATCTTACTAGGATTTTTAACATTTACCTTCTCTATAGGTATCTTGGTAGAAGTCTTAAAAAAGGGCGCGCTTATTAGCGTCTTAAAGGAAAGACACATGCTTTATAAGATTGCAAGATTAAAAAATCACTTCGTTATTTGTTATCACAATCTCTATACGATCGAGCTTAGTCAGCAATTTCGCGAAAATCACATACCCTTTGTAGTTATTGACGACAGAGATGACATAGCCGAACTAGCTGAAAAACACCGCTATCCGTACTTTATCAAAGCCGAGCCGCATACTCAAACAGCCTTTTTAAAGGCTCATCTTTCAAGCGCAAAAGGGCTAATAACTTTAAGCTCAAATATCGCTGATAATATCGCTTTAATAGCTTCAGTTAGGCTATATGAAAAAGAGCTTAAAAGGGATAAATACAAGCCATATTTTGTGATGTCAAACTCTGATAATGAAAGCGATACTGAGCGACTGAAAAAGCTTGGTGCAAATAGTGTTGTAAGTCCATCAAAGCTTGTTGCCCAACGCCTTAGTGCTATCAGCGTGCGTCCAGATATGGAAAATTTGCTCGAGCAATTTTTATATAAAAAAGACTCGCCTATTGACATAGAGGAAATTTTGGTTCCAGAATACTCTTGGGTAAGGTTTAAAAGACTAAAAGAGACAAGGCTTCGAGAGATAACAAATGCTGATGTTGTGGGTATTTCAGACGCAAATGGCAAATTCACAGCTATGCCAAACGGCGAGACACTGATAGGTACAGGAACAAGACTTTTGGTTATAGGAACAGCTGCTGGTATTCGCTTAACAAAAAAAGTTATAAAGAGTAAATACAAACCAGACGAAGCAAAATATGTCTAATACTTAAGAGCCTTGATAAAATAATATTTTTATCAAAATCCAAAAGGTCTGCTTAAAAAGAGACCTTTTTTAGTATCGCAAAAACCACGACACAAACTATAAAAATTCCAACAAGCAAGGCATAGTCACTCATGAAAACCTCATTTTTTATTAAAACTATGCTATTTTATCTAAATTTATCATTTTTTGCAAAATTTTCTTATATTTTTAGTGCTTTTTAGATAAAATGAAAATAAAAAGGATAAAATATGGCTCAAAGCCTATTTATAAACAGAGAACTTAGCTGGCTTCGCTTTAACAGCAGAGTTTTGGCTCAATGTGAGAAAAATTTGCCCCTTTTAGAAAGACTAAAATTCCTAGCGATCTACTCGACAAATCTTGATGAGTTTTATATGATTCGTATTGCTGGGTTAAAACAGCTTTTTGCCGCTGGTATCACCGCAAGTGGTAGCGATGAGCTAAGCCCACTAGAGCAACTTAGAGAAATTCGGCGCTACTTGCACGAAGAGCAGTTAAAAGTCGAGCAAATTTATAAACAAACAAAGACCGAGCTTGAACATTCTGGACTTTTTATAAAAGATTATAACGAAGTTACAGATACACTAAAATCAAAATGTGATGAATACTTTTTCTCAAATGTCTTACCAGTTATTGTCCCTATAGCAGTTGATGCCACCCATCCGTTTCCGCACCTAAATAACCTGAGCTTTTCACTTGCGGTAAAATTAGCCGATAACACACATCCAGAAATTTTAAAATATGGCATGATACGAATTTCGCGTGCTTTACCTCGGTTTTTTCAAGCTAGTGAAAATGTCTATGTACCAATTCACACAATAGTAGAGCGTCATGCGGAAGAAATTTTCCCAGGCTACAAATTACTAAGCTCGTGTGCTTTTAGGATTACAAGAAATGCTGACATCGTTATCGAAGAAGAGGAAGCAGATGATTTCATGATGATGCTAGAACAGGGCTTAAAACTGCGAAGAAAAGGGGCTTTTGTGCGTATGCAAATCGCTCAAAATGCAGATGAGGATATACTTGAGTTTTTAAACTCACACATGAAAATTTTCCATAAAGATATCTACTTTTCAAATATCCCACTAACCCTAAACGCCCTTTGGCAAATAGCCTCCAACAAGGACTTTAGCCACCTTAGCCTACCGCCTTATGTACCCAAAACTCTTCCGCCGTTTGGTGAAAATATCAGTATGTTTGATGCGATAGACAAAGAAGACGCCCTGCTTTTACACCCCTATGAAAGCTTTGATCCTGTGGTAAAATTTATCAAAGAAGCCAGCAAAGATCCAAAAGTTATCTCTATACGCATGACACTTTACAGGGTTGATAAAAACTCACCTATTATACAAAGCCTCATAGACGCAGCAAGCGATGGCAAGCAAGTAACAGTAATGGTTGAGCTTAAAGCACGCTTTGATGAAGAGAACAACTTGCACTGGGCAAAGGCACTTGAGGAAGCTGGAGCGCATGTGATTTATGGCATAACTGGCTTTAAAGTGCATGCGAAAGTAAGCCAAGTTATACGCCAAGTCGGAGACAAACTAAGGTTTTATATGCATATTGGCACTGGCAACTATAACAGTAGCTCGGCAAAAATTTATACCGATGCTAGTTTATTTACAAGTAGCGAGGAGTTTGCTAATGATACGACAACCTTTTTTCACATCCTCTCAGGATACAACAAAAACCGTCGCTTACAAACCATGAGTATGTCTCCGCTCCAAATAAAAGAGCGTATCATAGAAAAAATTCGCACCGAAGCCTCCAAAGGTAAAGATGGTAGAATAATCGCAAAAATGAACGCTTTAGTTGATTCAGAGCTTATAACAGAGCTAAGCATAGCTTCGAATGCCGGTGTTCAAATAGATCTTCTTGTGCGTGGAATTTGCTGCCTTAGACCTGGTGTAGCTGGCAAAAGCGAAAATATCAAAGTCCGCTCAATAGTAGGCAAATATTTAGAACACTCTCGTATATTTTACTTCAAACATGCAGAGCCAAAAATTTATATATCAAGTGCCGACTGGATGCCAAGAAACCTGGAGCGCCGACTAGAGCTCATGAGTCCTATACTTGATAAACGATTACAAGAACGACTTTTAGAGTTTTTAGAACTACAGTTAAGTGACAATGAGCTTGCTTTTGAGCTAAACGAAAATGGTGAATACATAAAGGTAAAAAGTGATGGCAAAAGTATAAATAACCATGAAATTTTAGAAAACTATATGGGGAAAATTTACAAATCGCTCAAAAAAGATACCGACAAAGCTAAAGCCGATCTGGTCGCCACAAATTTCTTAAAAGAGAGTTAAAACTGGCGGGAGTTTCCCGTCAGCTATATCACGCTCCAAGCGCTTTTCTAACAGTCTCATTTGCCATCATGATGTTCCACTCTGGCTCCCATACAAGGTCTATATCGCACTCATTGATACCATCAACCCTAAGTACGGCGTCATTTACCCAGCCAAGAATAAGCTCATGAAGTGGGCAGGCACGAGTAGAAAGTGTCATAGTCACCTTGGCTTTATCGCCGCTCACTTCAACATCATATATAAGCCCCAAAGACACTATATCAAAACCAACCTCAGGATCAACTATCGTACTTAACTCTGCATAAATTTTATCTCTCATTTTTCTGCTCCAAATTTTGTATATTTAAAGAAATTTAGCATATTTAATGCTACCAAAATAACACTTATAGTTAAAAATAAAACCGCCAAATTTGCACTAAAAGCATAAGCGATAAGTGCTAAAATGTTAAAACAAAGTGCCACATAAGCTGGCTTTTTAAGTATCATGTTGTCTAGTAAAGGCACCTTTGTCTTACCTACAAAAGGAGAAATATAATGATACCAGATAAGAAATGGCGCTATCTTATAAAGATGTCCTACTATAAAAGGATATAAAAATCCATAAATCAAAAGCCAAACAGCAAAATTTGTTCTATCAAAATAGACAAAAACAAACGCTACTACTAACGAAACTAGCGATAAAATAACATTTAAATTCCAATAATCCCACGCCTTTCGCACACGCTTTTTGATTATAAGTCCTGCCTGAAAGATAAAGGCAAAAAAACTTAAAGCAATAAGCAAAAGTGAAATCTCAAATTTAAAACAAAGCAAAACTCCAGCCAGAACAAAAAGACAAAGCGAAATTTTACTAGCCAAAAAACTCACATCATGAGAGAGTGCAAACATAGGTAGCAAAACGCTAGCCACGCCAACGATAATAAAAAACACAAAGCCTGACACAAAATAAACATGTAGCCTTAATAAAATTTCAAAATTTAAACTCACCACACCCGCAAAAACCATCACAAGCAAAAAACCAAGCACAATGCCAACAAGTAAATAAACACTAGATATAAGTAGCGCAGTTTGCGCAAATGAGCGTTTTTTGCTTATAAAAAAGCTCAAAAAGTATGTCAAGCCAAAAAAGCAAAGTGAGATAAAAAGTAGTGCTCCACCAGCATGCAAAAACATTATTTTAGCACCTATCATACCAAAACTTAAAAGTATAGTACCAGCGCAAAAAATAAATAAATTTATAAATGCACCTTTAATGCTAAAAAACGGGCTTTCTAAGATTACGGAAGTAAGCTGATATAGTGCTCCGATGATAACACTCATCACAAAGCCAACTAAAAAAATATGTATAAAACCAGCTGTATTAAAAGCTGTGAGCATATCAAAGTCTGCTTTAAAAAAGGCAAAAATGCTCAAAAGCAAAAACAAAATTCCAGCTATAAAATAGCCACCAACCAATCTAAATGGTGGCGCAAATGTATTTAAAAGCATGAGTTATCCGTGGCAAACTTGCTTTGTGTCAAACTCTTTTATGTTAGCACCATCTTTTAGGCTAAAAACTAACTTAACCTGCTCTGCGTCTAAATTTTCACGCTCAATGTTAAAATTTGGCTCTATTTTTGGGATAAGTCCAGCTGGGAATTTATGATTTATCATTATAACTCTTGTATGTTTATCTTTTACAAAATTTAGCGCAACCATAGCATTTACCATCGGCTCAGGTGGAACACAAGAGCGTGAGTCAAAGCCTATTATCGTTGTATCTCCGTCTATTTTTTTATAAAATTTAACCGTAGCGCCATCGGCATCAAATTCAGTAAATCCATCAAAAAAATTCATATTTTGTCCTTTGAAAATAATTTCAGACAATTATACTCTTAAAATTTTAATGAAACATTGATTAAGCTCAATAAACCAACTAAATTATAGGAAAAATATAAAAATTCTAAAGCAAAATCCGCATTGAAAGTCTAAAAAGTGGCGCAGCGGACGGGGCTCGAACCCGCGACCTCCGCCGTGACAGGGCGGCATTCTAACCAACTGAACTACCGCTGCACCTAAAATTTAAGCTTTTTGGTGATTTAACACCCAAAATTAATAAGGGCAGTTAATCGCCTAAATTATGCTTTAAGCATAAAATGGTGGTCGCTATAAGACTCGAACTTATGACATCCACCTTGTAAGGGTGGCGCTCTACCAACTGAGCTAAGCGACCAAACCTATCAAATTTTACATAATGGCGACCCTTAGAGGATTTGAACCTCTGTTTCTACATTGAGAAAGTAGAGTCCTGAGCCACTAGACGAAAGGGTCATGAACCCAAAAGTGGTGTCCTGTGCTGGATTCGAACCAGCGACCCCCTCATTAAAAGTGAGATGCTCTACCGACTGAGCTAACAAGACAAAGTGGCGCAGCGGACGGGGCTCGAACCCGCGACCTCCGCCGTGACAGGGCGGCATTCTAACCAACTGAACTACCGCTGCACCTAAAATTTAAGCTTTTTGGTGATTTAACACCCAAAATTAATAAGGGCAGTTAATCGCCTAAATTATGCTTTAAGCATAAAATGGTGGTCGCTATAAGACTCGAACTTATGACATCCACCTTGTAAGGGTGGCGCTCTACCAACTGAGCTAAGCGACCATGGTGTCCTGTGCTGGATTCGAACCAGCGACCCCCTCATTAAAAGTGAGATGCTCTACCGACTGAGCTAACAAGACAAAATCGAAATTGAAGTTGGGATTATACAAAAATCTTTTTTATTTGTCAAGTTTTTACTAGCTTTAATTTAAATTTTAAAAATAGAAATATTTATATGCAAGTTTAAGGTAAAATTAGATACCCTAACATAATTATAAATACATCATAAACCAAATAACACTACAAAAAGGAGCATCTATGGCGCAACAAGTAGTATTTGTATGGGGAAAAGAATTTGAGACAAACATAAATCAAGTCGATTCCGAACATCGTTATTTGGTAGAGATTATCAATACTCTTGGCAATAAACTAGCTTTACAAAGCACAAAATTACAAGATCTTACGCCTATTTTTACTGACTTACTTGAATACGCTAAGTATCATTTTAAAAATGAAGAAACGATAATGAAAAATAGTGGCGTTGATATTAGGCATGCAAAAGAGCATCTTAGTGCACATAAAATTTTTATCAAAGAAGTCTCACAAAAATATCAAAATTTAAACCCAGAAAACATCAAACAAGAGGCAAAGGAGTTGCTTGACTTTTTGGTGCAGTGGCTGACATTTCATATACTTGGTATCGATAAAAATATGTCCGCTCAAATTCGTCTTATAAAATCAGGATATACACCAGAAAAAGCATACGAGGAGGTAAGCGGAGTAAATCACGAGCAACTAGACACCCTTGTAAAGTCATTTAATGGATTTTTTGGTGTTTTAATGAAATACAACGAAGAGCTTTTAGCCCTTAAAGCCTCGCTTGAAGAAAAGGTCGAGCAACGCACAAAAGAGCTTGAAGAAGCAAACAAAAAGCTTCAACATATCGCCATGACAGATCTTTTAACAGGACTTTCAAACAGAAGACACATGAGCGATGTATTAAGCGAATGCTGGAATAAATTTGTAAGTGATAATACGCCATTTTCGGTTATTATGCTTGATCTTGATAATTTTAAAACGATAAATGACAACTTCGGTCATGACGCTGGAGATAAAGTTTTAAGAGAATTTTCAGAAACATTAAAATTTGGAGTCAGAACCGATGATGTTGTATGTAGAAATGGCGGAGATGAGTTTTTGATAATATGCCCAAAGACAGATATAAACGGTGCGAAAAAACTAGCCGATAAGCTATACAAAAAGATAACAAAACTCCATGTTGAGTGCGAAAGTGGATGTTGGCTAGGTTCATCAAGTATCGGAGTGGCTAGTGCAAAAGCTGATATGAAAAACAAAGAAGAGCTACTAAAAGAGGCAGATAAAGCCGTATATATGGTTAAAAATAACGGCAAAAACCAAGTTTTTAGTGCAAGCTAAGAACTTAGCATTAGCATGCCTGTTAAAATGTACTGTATTCTTACCCTTTATGCAGGGTTAAGTTTTTAGAAAATTTATTTTCTAAAAACAAAAAACTGGCTTAGATCTCTTTTTTTATATAAATAGCCTCGGTTTATCGGTGGAATTTTACCCTTGCGACACTGCTCTTTAAAAGCTTTGTCCATTTTTACCTTTAAAAATGGTGTTATAACAAGCATATCATCACCATATCCCACTGCCACGCGCCCAGCCAAAACGCAATCAGTCTTTGCTAGCATGCACCGCTCACACTCTGCTCTTTGCGCTCCGCTTAGCAATACACCAAGCATCTTTGCCACCCTATCCACACCACGCATGGCATTTTGATCGTTTTGTACGATATAAACCATATCCCCAAGGTGCGCTACTTTTGGCTCTAAGCGCCTTTTATCCGCGTCTAATAGCTCAAAGCTCTTTGCCACTCCAGTGCCAAATTTTGCCAAAAATGCCTCGCTAAAATTTGCACGCATAAAGTTTCTAGCATACTTTTCATCGCTGTTACTAGCGTCTAAAAAGTGTTTTATCTTTGAGTTTTGCAAATACTTTAAAATTTCAGCCTTACTCACCTTAAGCAAGGGTCTAACTAAGCAAAACTGCTCTCTTTGCTCGCACTCGCTCATCCCAAGCAGCTCATTTAGTCCAGCGCCGCGCCCAAGTTGCATTAAAAACCACTCAAATTTATCATCGAGCTGATGAGCTAAAATGACATTTTTATATATGTGCTCGGCACAAATTTTAGCAAAAAACTCATACCTTACCTGCCTTGCCCTGCTCTCAAAATTTCCATCCTCTAAAAGCACAGAGCGCGTATAAATCTCCTTGCCATACTCCCTAGCAAGCGCCATAGCCGAAGCCACCTCATCCTTGCTTTGTGCGCGCAAGTTATAATCAACCATAGCCAGATCAAACTCCACCCCATGCTCGCACAGTAGATAAAACAAAGCCGTACTATCTGTGCCATGCGAAAACGCAAGCAAATTTTTACTACCTTTTAAAATTTTTAAGCACTCTTGTGACAGTTTTATCAAGCTACGCCCTTTTTACGACCTTTGCGATGAGCTTGCTATCCACGCATTCACTCACCTCACAGACATATCGCCCGCCCATTTCAAGGTCATCTATCTGGCTCTCATTTATCAAAATTTCACCATCTATATCCTTATCCCAGATATCCATCTTCGCGCCAAAAAACATCTCGCCCTCGCTACTTTCACCCTCTATACTAGCGATCACGCTCTTACCTACGCAGTTTTGAAAGCTTTCATTTATGCTTTTTTTGATGATTTTTTCTATCTTACTTAGGCGTTTAGAGATCGTTTTAGTGGCAACTTGCTCCATATCATACGCGTCCGTATCCTCTTCACGCGAATATGCAAAGGCTGAAATTCTATCAAATTTAAATTCACTTAAAAACTCACAAAGCGCCTCAAACTCAGCCTCGCCCTCGCCCGGATGACCCACGATGATACCCGTGCGTAAAAACGAGTTTGGTGCCGCTCTCATCTGCGCCAAAAGCTCTCTTAGCTTGCCTTCGCCGCTGCCTCGTTTCATTATCTTAAGCATTTTATCGTTGATGTGCTGTATAGGCATATCAAAGTAGTTATGAAAGACTTTTGAGGCGATTATGCGTTCTATTAGCCTTGGCGTGGTCGTACTAGGATATAGATAAAGTATGCGCGCGCTCTTTACGCCATCTATCTTTTCAACAGCGTCTATTAGCGTAATAAGTCCGTCGCTTACGCTGTTATCCCTCATCCACGAACTACTGTCTTGCGACAAAAAGCTAAAGTCATAATAGCCCTTTGCTACTAGACTTTTTACCTCGGCTACGATGTTTTCAAGCGAGCGTGACTTTAGGCGGCCTTTAAATGTAGGGATCGCACAAAAGCTACATTTTTGGTTACACCCTTCTGAAATTTTTATGTAAGCGTGGTAGTTTGAGCCCGTTATCACGCGCTCCTCGCTACTTTGCAAATACACATCAGGGCTAAATAAATTCTGCTTTTTTAGTAAAATTTCATCTATCTTATCATAATCGCCCACGCCAGTAAATAAATCAACCTCTGGAAGCTCTCTCATCAGCTCCTCGCGGTAGCGCTGCATCAAGCAGCCAGTCACCACTAATGTCGAGCCCTCTTTCTTGCCATCTGCCATCTCAAGGATCGTGCGCACGCTCTCCTCTTTTGCTGAGGCGATAAATCCACAGGTATTTACTATAATAACATCAGCAAGCTCGATCTCATCGGTTAGCTCATAGTGTGATAGCCGTCCAAGCATAATTTCGCTATCTACTAAATTTTTATTACATCCCAGCGAGACTAGATGGAGTTTGCCTATTTTTTTACTTCTTGCCTCTAGTATTTGGGTTGATTTTTTATTTTTATATGTCATTTTTATATCCATAAATTGTCTATTAATCTTGTTTTGCCCAACTTTGCGGCAACTAAAATTATCGTATTTTTTAGTTTTATTTCTGAAATTTCAGCAAAATTTCTATCAACAATAGCTATATAATCAACCTCAAGCGGCGATAAAATTTCGCTCATTTTTATTTTTATCTCATTTGCGTCTAACTCACCGTTTCTTACCAGTTCATCTGCTTTAAAAAGCGATTTTGAAAGCTTTAACGCCTCTTTTTTTTGCATTTCATCTAAATAGACATTTCTACTTGAAAGCGCTAAACCATTGCTTTCTCGGACAATATCACATTGTATAATTTGCGTTTTTATAAACAATGTTTTTACCATATTTTCCACAATGACTAACTGTTGCGCATCCTTCTTGCCCATATATACTCGACTTGGTTGAATCAAATTGAATAGCTTAACTAATACCCTCAAAACACCATCAAAATGACCGGGGCGAATCTTGCCCTCTAAAATTTCAGCCATTTTTTTTGGAGCAAGAATCAGTGGCTCATCTATAAAATACATATCATTAACATCTGGTATAAAAACCGCTGAAACACCAGCCATTTCACACATTTGCACATCGGCTTGCTCTTGTTTAGGATATTTATGTAAATCCTCACTAGGCAAAAACTGTGTTGGATTTACAAATATTGAAACTATTGTTATGCCATTTTCAATTATGCTTTGCTTTATCAAGCTTAAATGACCAACGTGAAGTGCTCCCATAGTCGGTACAAAACCGATTTTGCCGTAATTTACGCTAACAAATTCGCAAAGTTCAGTTGTTGTTCTTAAAATTTTCATTTTTACTTCTTTTTGATTAAATTTAATGGGATATTTTAGCAAAAAAGCGTTGAATCGCTAATTAAATTTAAAACATAATTCCAACACATAATTCTTAACCAAAAGATTTAATATTAATATTTTATTGTTGGATTAAATTTAAAAATGTATAATCCGCCATCTTTAATCATAAATTAACATATTACTTAATAGGAGAATATATGAATGCTAATAAAACAGCATTTGCTATGCTCTTAGGTGTAGCATTTAGTTTAGAATTAACAGCCAACGATATGAGTCGTTTTATTCAAACCACATCAAATACAAGCCAAGATATAAATCCAAATCTAGAAGGCTTACATGATAGTAAGCATGTGCAAACCATAATAAACTCATCTTCCAACCATGCAAATTTTACCTCATCTAAATACACGCACTATCCGACACTCTCTTATGCAAATACTTACAATATATTCAACTCATCCGCACACTCATCTTTAACGGAGCAATATTTCAAACAAAGACACGAACTTATAAAAAGAGCCTTAAACCGAAGAGATATTATACAAGATCAAAGATATGATTTAGAAATTTTAAAGCGGGAACAAAGTGCATTAAATACACTTATATCACTTGGGGCAAATCTATCAAACAATCAACCAGATATATTTAAAGCAGTTAATGCTTTAAGAAGTTTAAAATTAAAAACAAATGAATTAAATGCTCTTACAAGAGTATCAGTAACTAAGAGCTCATTAAATGATGCGCTTACATCTTATAATGCAATAAAAGACATAAAGGATAGTTTAACAAGTGCAGCCATATTAAGAAAAGAACTAAACAGTCTTTATCAAAAGAGCACCGAGTTTGTTATATCTGCTCAACATATGATGGATAATATACACTCTGTACTCGGATATGGGGTAATGAGCGATGATATATTTGAGCTAACATCAAACTCATTTAATGATATTATCAACAACTTGGAAAACAATATAAAATCAAATTTGATTAAATACAAGAAAAATATAAACAATAAAAACAAAAATGAAGTAGTACATTATATAATCAATAATATATTTGATGCAAAGCTAAGCATAGGCGAAGAAAATGAATATTTGCTTGATTATGATATAGACACAAATACTATATCAAAAATTTTAGATACAACACTTAATAACTTAGATAAAGTCGTAAATAACAAAGATAAAATTTTAAAAATTATCCTCGACTCAGAGTCTAATACAAATAATAAAGGCTATGAATACAATAAATTAAATATATTAGATGATATAAATAAAAAGGATAAAGAGCTAAATGAAATCATCATTAAACTAAAACCGCACATATCATCTTTGCACTTTTATAGTGAGACCACACAAATAAATGAGTACATACTAAAGATAGATGATGTGTTAAGCACGATACCACAAGATGATATTTCTATGGATAAATTTATAGATAAAGCCAGAAGGCTTGATAAGAGCATTTCAAATGTAAAAGGCACAAAAGAGCTTGTAAAAAGCACAGAGCAAGTTTTAAGCTATGATTATCAAAAACTAGTTAAAATATATGAGGACGCATACAATATCGCCACAAATAGCAATTATAATAAAAAGTTAAAAGATAAGATAAAAGAATTAGAAGCAAAGGAGCAAAAATTTAAAAGAATAAATGATCTAGAGACAAACATTGTTCATATGCATATAGATTTACAAAACACCTATGATGATCTTATTGATAATATAGATAAAATAAGGGCTTTAAACGATGAATTAAACGATATAAAGACTCAGATAGACAAAATAGGCGCAGATAACACAGATCAAAAACAGATGCTCAAAAGTAGATTAGATGCGGTAGAAAAGTTTATCCAATCTACACAAAAAGATATAGATAATAGCAAAAGGATTGTATCTGAGTACGCTATACTTTTAAAGGCCGCAAAAGATGAGTATAACAAGCTTATAAATTTAAACCTTTCACCAAGCCAACAAAATTTTTATGATAATCTTAAAAACTCCAATTCAAATTATATAGTATCTGAAATAATTTCAACAAATGATGAGTCAGATATTAAATCCTTTATCTCATCTTTAAGCTCATCTCTTAAAACTACTAATCAAATTTTAAGCGCAGGCTCATCATTTCATCCTATATATCTTAATGCATCACTTAGCACATCAACTCGTCTAGTAAAAGCTTCAAATCCATACACAAATAATCTAGCTCTTGCATATGCTATAAATAAACTAAGCAAAGATAAATTTGCAATTTCTAATAATAATACAATAGCCGCTCAATTAAATGATTATATAAATAGCTTTAAAACAAGTTCAAATTTATATCAAAGCATTATGGGTGGCAGAGGATATGTAAAATCAAATAAATCATCACCTTTAATATATGGCATTACAAGTGGATATGATAAACTATATGACGATACACTACTTGGCATATATGCTAGTTATGCAAAAAGTAGGCTTGATAGCTCGATTATAGATTTAAAAGCTAACCATTATAATATAGGAACATACATGAGACATTATAATAATGGATTTGAGCTAGACATAAAAGCTAGCTTAGGATATAGCAATACGAATTTAAAAAGAGGTGTTAAAACCAAACTAGGTCATAGTGTAAATGATGGCTCATATAATAGCTTAAATACGAATTTGGAGCTTGAGTATGGATATGCCTATAAGATAAATGATGATAATTTTATAAAACCTATTTTTGGCATAGGATATTATTATCTAAAAAATAGCGATTTCAGTGAAAGTGGAAATTTAGCAATGCACTTTAACAAAACAAGAAATAAAGAATTAAGTATGAAATTAGGAGCTGAATATAGAAGCTATCTTAGCGATAGACAATATGCATATATTAATCTAATAGGACAAAAACAAATCTATAAATCCTCAAACGATATAGTAGTAAACTTTATAGATAGTACTGCTAAGTTTGTACTACCAAGCTCAAACAAATCTAAACAAACATATGCTTTAATGCAAACTGGTCTAGACATAATGGTAAAACCTAATCTAAATCTAGGCATAAACTTTGGAGCAAAGACAAATTTTAAAGATGGATATTATAATGGTAATTTTACTATTGGATGGAGATGGTAAAGACAAAATACCAAGATATAAAATTTCATATATCAATTTTGTATTAATTTAATGAGCATTAACCAAAAAATACTAAACTACAAAACAGATAAGTCTAACCCAAAAGGAGTCAAAATGGCAGCACAAGAGGTAAATTTAGAGAGCATAAAAAAGGATATAGACGCGCTAAAGTCAGACTTTAAAGATGTTTTGAAGTCATTAAAAGAGCTTGGCAATACAAAAGCTTAAGAGAGCAAGGACAAAATACTAGACTCACTAAACGCTGATGAGCTTAAAAAATATATTGGTGAGATTAAGCTAAGAGGAAAAGGCAGCGTTGATAGCGTAAATGAAGCCATAAAAGATGATCCTATCAAAAGTGTGGCGGTAGCTGCTGGCATGGGCTTTTTGCTTGCTTGGATACTTAAAAAATAATGGCAAGTCTATCTGAATCTATAGTATCAGTCGTGGAGCTTGTAGAGGCGCAAGCGACTGATATTAGACAAAGTTTTACTGCAAGCGCCGATGCGCTTTTAATAAAATGCGTAGTTGCAGTACTGGCAGTTGTTGGCTTTGTCTTTTTACTGCTTGGGGCAAATTTATTTTTTGCTAAATTTTTAGGCGATATCAATGGCTATTTTGCCACTTCTGGTTTAGCTTTTTTAATCTCATTCATACTTTACAAGGTTGCAAAATGCAAAGCCAAATGACAAAGCAAAAGCTAAACTTGGTTCTTTCTATGCTTCAGACAAAACAAAATTCAAGACAACTAAAGCTAGAAGAAGCCAAACTAAAAGTGCTGCTAAACGATCCAGCGCCAGATATAACAAACGAGCTAAGGCTTTTAAATCAAGGTAAAATTTCTGAGATATTTATTAGTATGATTGATAAATTTATCCTTATCCCAACGCTTAGAAAAATTTTCACCAGATAGTTTAAAATCAGTATAAATTAAATATGATATAATCGCACCAAAATATAGAATTTGGAGCAAATTTTGGACGCATACGAATACACAGAACTTCTTAAAAAATTAACAACAAAAGCCCAAAATATCGGCGCTATCGTAAAGCCAAATGAGATAAAAGCTCGTTTGGATGAAATTTCAGAACTTGAGCAAGATGTAAATTTTTGGCAAGATGTATCTCGCGCAACAGCACTTGGCAAAGAAAAAACAAAGATAACAAATATGCTTGAAAAATTTAACAAAGCAAATAGCGCAGTCATTGATGCAAGAGATCTTTATGAGCTAGCCAATACCGAAAATGATGAAGAGACGATAAACTCACTTTTTGCTGAAGCAGATAAGCTTGAAGATACGATAACTAGCCTTGAAATTTCGATGTTGCTTAGCGGCGAGGATGATGGTAAAAATGCTATCGTTACTATCCATCCAGGAGCTGGTGGCACTGAAAGCAATGACTGGGCAAGCATGTTGTATCGCATGTATTTAAGATTTTGTGAAAGAGAAGGCTTTAAGGTCGAAACGCTTGACTTTCAAGAGGGCGAAGAGGCTGGCTTAAAAGATGTAAGCTTTATAGTAAAGGGTGAAAATGCCTATGGCTACTTAAAAGCAGAAAATGGGATACACCGCCTTGTTAGAGTTAGTCCATTTGATAGTGCTGGAAGACGCCATACTAGCTTTACAAGCGTCATGGTGAGCCCCGAGATAGATGATGATATAGAGATAGAGATAGAAGAAAAAGACCTTAAAATAGACACCTATAGAGCAAGTGGGGCTGGCGGTCAGCATGTAAATAAAACAGAAAGTGCTATACGCATAACACATGTGCCAACAGGCATAGTCGTGCAATGCCAAAATGACAGAAGCCAACACAAAAACCGAGCAACTGCCATGAAAATGCTAAAGTCTCGCCTTTATGAGCTTGAACTAGAAAAGCAACAAGCAGCTAGCGACAGTGTTGAAAAAAGCGAGATCGGTTGGGGTCACCAGATCCGATCTTATGTGCTTTTTCCTTATCAACAAGTTAAAGATGTTAGAAGTGGCGAAGCATACAGCCAAACGGATGCCATACTTGATGGCGATATAAAAAAGATGATAGAAGGCGTATTAATAAGCCTTAAATCAGAAAGATAAGCCATTTATATTAAGTGTATTTGAAATTTATTTATCAAAACACACTTTAGGCAAATAATTAAACAAAATGAGAAAAAAAGAGATTCATAAAACTAACGCGGCAAGAGTTCTTGATAGACTTAAAATTTCTTATGATATATTTGAGTACGAGGTTGATGAGAGTGATCTAAGTGCTGTTCATCTAGCTCAAGCAACTGGCATAAGCATTGAAAAAATTTACAAAACCATAGTCTGTGAAGTAGGCGCAAGGGAGTATATAGTAGCTTGCATTCAGGGAGATTTGGAGCTTGACTTAAAGGCGCTTGCAAGCGTGAGCAGATATAAAAGATGTGAGCTCTTAGCGCTTAAAGAGCTTGAAAAAACGACTGGTTATATAAGAGGTGGCTGCTCTCCTATAGCTATGAAAAAGCACTTTGCAACCTTTATAGACGAGAGGGCACTTTTGCAAAAACAAATTTTAATCTCAGCTGGCGTGCGAGGTAAACAACTATGCCTTGCGCCACATGATTTAGCGCACGCTGTAAATGCAAAATTTGCTGCCATTACACGCACTCCTGACATTGCATAGTAGCAAGAACAAGCTTAGTATTTTTGTCAAATTTTGATTTTAGCAGTGGTTAGTTTTATTTTTTGTGATTATAAATTTTGTAGTCGCGATTTTACTATCCGCCCACAAAACCACATCTTTTATGACTAGTTTTTCTACCGCCTTGATGAAATTTTGCATAAAATCAAAATTTAATTCGCCGTTTTCGTTTATTGGGAGTTTGATTTGCATATCTTTTACAATTTTACGATTAAATTTATTGCCATAATTAAATAATCCGTTTGTTATTTTTCTAAAATTTACCACAAAATAAATCAAACTATATTTTTGCCATAAATCATTGTAAGGGTGCATGCCTTGAACATGTGAATATCCAACAAAATCTTTTGGCTGATAAAAAATACTATCGGAAGTTGTAGTATCGCTAAAAGTTATAATATTGCCGTTTTCAGTAGGTTTTAAATCAACATAGCCGCCTATGCCGTTGTTTTGACTTGAATTTACTATAACTGGTGTTTCTCCAATGGTGGAAAATAAATCACTATTTGTATATCCGTAATTTTTAGTAGGATAAATATCAAACAAATCCCCAATACTAAATTCACTAAATTTAAGGCTTTCTACCCCCCCCCGTTTGTAAATTTCGTCAAATTTCGCTAACGCTTCGCTTTGGCTTTGCGTTAGTTTGTAATCTTTTAAACCAGTTACCGCAAGATACGCTTCGAGTTCCTCGACGAAGCTTTGCATAAATGCAAAGCTTATTTTGCCTCCTATCGTAGGCAAAAGAATTTTTATTCTTGATATACTATCAACATTTGAACCGATACCCCAAGTAAATTCTCTTAAAACCTTATTAAAATTTGCAACTATATAAAGTGCAATTTTTGAGTTAAAGTCGTCAAATTTTGACTTTAAAATTTTCACTTTGTTACCAGTAAAATATGGTAACTTTTGATAAAAAACACTAAAAGTATCTTGTGCAAAACTTAAAGTATTGCCTTCATTTAAATATTGCTCATCTTCGATAACATAGCCACGAATTCCATTGTCTATGGTGCTTCTAACAACATATGGATAGCTACCTGCTATTATTTCATCATAAATTTTTAAATTTTGAGCGTGAAAAATCTTTTTGCTGGATTTTAGCTCAAAAATTTCATCAAGCCGAAATTCCCTAAACTCCCCACCACTAGCCTTAAACTCACGCTCTAATTTCTCGATTTTTAAGCTTATCCTACTGCGACTGGGACTATCCTTTTTTAAAATTTGGCTTACTTCCCAGCTTAAATAATCGCTCACGGTCTTTTTAAAATCAGCCAAATTTGGCATTGTGTCTATTTTTTTGTGTTGGTCAAAATTCCAGTCATTGCCACTAGGCGTAATAAAATCTTCTACAAAAATTTCATCCAAATTCCACTTTGCCTTAACTTTTGCGTTTTTGCCGTTTTTGTAAATTTGTATAATGTCGGCATATCTGTTTAAAGGTTCATCGATTTCTTGCAAAGCCCTGCTTGTGCGTTTGTAGCCGTCGTTTCTAAAATCAATAAATTTGACAACTTTTTCATAATCATGCGGCACACCTTCTTCAAAAATATAAATGCTAGTTTGAACTCCTCCATAGGCTGAAATAAATCAGTTGGCATTTTGATACTGGCTTTTAGCGTGTGGTGTTTTAAAATTTCTTTGTTTGATTTTATCGCTTTACCGCTACCTGCACTATCTTGGATAATGATAGCTCCAAGTCCGTGTTTTTGCATTTTTGAAAGTCCAAATTTAATAAATGGCATTCCGTTTTCATCAAATGTAAAAGGCGGATTTAACAAAATTCTATTTGCGTTAAATTTAGTATAAAGGCTCTCTGGTGTGTCAAATGCATTTGCTTTTTGAATATTTACCGAGCCATCTCCACGCAAAATCATATTTGTAGCCGCAAGGGTATACATTTCGGCATTTAGCTCAACGCCTAGAAGTTTTTGTTTTTTGATATTTTGTATTTCTAAATTTGCTTGGGTTGAATTTTTGGTGTAGGCGTTGTTGGCACTCTCACACATTAACTCCATTGCAGAAATCAAAAATCC
The DNA here is from genome assembly GCF_050586305.1 of Campylobacter australis. Taxonomy (NCBI): domain Bacteria; kingdom Pseudomonadati; phylum Campylobacterota; class Epsilonproteobacteria; order Campylobacterales; family Campylobacteraceae; genus Campylobacter; species Campylobacter australis. The sequence continues at coordinate 293,948 of NZ_JAXUAA010000002.1, forward strand.
AGCCGAGCCTGTGGCTAAATCCATAACTTTGCAGTCTTTGTCAATTTGTAAAATTTGAGCCATCATTTTAGTTACATAAGGTGGAGTTAGTACGATACCAAGCTCTTTGCCATCTCCTAAAGCGTATTTTAAAAACTCGCTATACATTTCGCCCATAATGTCAATATGTCCGCCAAAGCCGTCAATTTGTTTGTAGATAAATTCATAAATAAATGTAAAAATTTGCTTGTTTATAGAAGATTCTTTATCTAAAAATTTAGCAATTTCTTTGTCGTTTTTGGTCGGTTTGTCTCTTTGTGGGTCTTTTGAAATCTCTGAAAAACTTGCAATCATGAGATTTAATTTATCTTGTGGAATTTGACGATTTTTTAAAAATTCTTTTATGCGATTTACAATTTTTACGCCGTCTCGCTCGGCTTGTAATGCTACGCCTTTTAAATCATCGCTTGTAAGCCCATAACCGATAATTTCATTATCATTTTTAATATCTTGCATAGCTAAAAGCATACCAGAGACATAAAGAACACGCTGTGGGGCAGTGATATTTAGGTTATGCATAAGTTTGTTTAATTTTTTGGCGTAAATTTGGAGTTGAATTTGAGATGAGATTAAAATTTGGTGTTTGTCGTCATCTGTAAGTTTTGCGTCATTTAAAAATTCGCTAAATGTGGATTTGTTTTCTAAAAAATTTAGCGTTTTGTATTTTGACATAAATTTAAATGCACTATCGCCACTACCATATACAAAATATACTTGTAATTCCACGCTTTCATCATTATCGCCTGCAATCCCTATGGCGATAACTTCATCGTATTTGCCAGAAGCAATCATATTTCTAGCATAATACAACGCCCCATTTACGGCAAAATTTGAAATCGAAGCATCGTCAAATTTTATGCCGTCTTTGGTGGATTGGACTAGTTTTTTGGCGTGTAGTTTATTTTCTATAATAACAGGAATTTCATATTTTTCAATGCTAAAGTCAGGTTTGCCAAAATTTGTTTTATTTGCCGTTTTGGCTGAGCCTTTTAAACTCTGTTTTAAATACTCTGAAATGCTTGATTCAACATTTTAATCTTTTAATTTTTTAAGCCCTAAGCGAGTGAAATTTTGTTTTACAAAATCATTTACATCATCTTCGAGTGTCCATTTTGCCATTTTTAACCTTTAAATTTTTATTTGATTGTATTAAATTTTGCCTGAAATTTCACAAATCCCTAAGCTTTGCTATCTCATCCCTTAATGCCGCGGCTTTTTCAAACTCCAGTGCCGCTGCTGCCTCAAACATCTGCTTTCTTAGCTCTTTTACTAGTTTTGCTCGCTCACTAGCTGGCAACTTCTCTAGTTTTTTGCCCTTGCGATAAATTTCAGCATCATCTTGCTCGTGCAAGCTCTCTTCGATATTTCTTGAAGCTGAGCGTGGCGTGATGTTGTTTGCTTTATTGTATTCATCTTGCATTTTACGCCTTGCGCTCGTGATATCGATAGCTTCTTGCATTGAGTTTGTTACCTTTTTGCAAAACATCACGACCTTGCCATTGACATTTCGTGCGGCTCGCCCCATTGTTTGGATTAGGCTCGTTCGTGAGCGTAAAAAGCCCTCCTTATCAGCGTCCATTATGGCTATGAGCGAGACTTCTGGCAGATCAAGCCCTTCGCGCAGTAAATTTATACCCACTAGCACATCAAAGCTACCACCACGAAGTCCGCGTATAAGTTCGTTTCGCTCAATAGCATCGATGTCTGAGTGCATGTATTTTACTCTAATGCCAAGCTCAGTGTAGTAGCGAGTTAGCTCCTCTGCCATTTTTTTAGTTAGCACGGTTATCAAAACTCGCTCATTTTGAGACACTACATCTTTAATCATATCGTGTAAAATTTCAACCTGATTGTCGCTATCTTTTATCTCGATGAGTGGATCAAGAAGTCCAGTTGGGCGTAAAATTTGCTCATAAACATGATCTTTGCTAAGCTCAAGCTCAAGCTCGTTTGGCGTGGCTGATACAAAGAGAAAATTTGCATTTTTGTTGATAAACTCATCAAATTTTAAAGGGCGGTTGTCAAGAGCTGAAGGCAGACGAAAGCCATACTCCACAAGCGTCTCTTTACGGCTTCTATCTCCTGCATACATACCACGAAACTGCGGCAAACTCACATGACTTTCATCAACTATGACTAAAAACTCACCGCCGTTAAGCAGTGAGAAATAATCAAACATCGTATATGGCGTCTCGCCAGGTTTTAGCCCTGTTAAGTGCCTTGCGTAATTCTCCACGCCCTTGCAAATGCCAGTACTTGTAAGCATTTCAAGATCAAATTCGACGCGTTGTTTTAGGCGTTGCATCTCGACCAATTTGCCCTCTTTTTCATAAAATTTCAGCCTCTCTTCAAGCTCAGCTTCGATGCCTTTTATCGCTGATTTTAGCCTATCTTCACGCACGATAAACTGACTTGTAGCATAAAGTGTAAATTTAGAAATATCCTTTAAACGCTTATTATCCAGCACTTCAAAATGATACATGCTCTCAATCTCATCTCCAAAAAACTCAACCCTTAACGCCTCATCGCCCCAGTAAGCTGGATAGATGTCTATCACATCGCCATTGACACGGAAATTTCCGCGGTCAAAATAGGCGTCGTTTCGAGTATAACCCATATCTACAAGGCGGTTTAAGAGTGCTTTTTGACTTATCTCATCGCCAACATTTAGATACTGCACCATGCCTTGATACTCGCTTGGATCGCCAAGTCCGTAGTTTGCCGAGACCGAGGCGATGATGATGACATCGTCAAAGCTAAGCAAACTAGCCGTCGCAGATAGCCGCATGCGTTCTAGTTCGTCGTTTATAGAGCTATCCTTTTCGATAAAAAGATCTTGGCGTGGGATGTAGGCTTCTGGCTGATAATAATCATAATAGCTAATAAAATACTCCACATGATTTTGCGGGAAAAAGCCCTTAAATTCGCTATAAAGCTGGGCTGCTAGGGATTTGTTGTGTGTCATGATTAGCGTTGGCATTTTTAGATTTTTTATCACATTTGCCATTGTAAAAGTTTTGCCTGAGCCTGTAACGCCAAGCAAAGTGTTATATCTATTGCCGTTTTTTATACTTTTTACGATACCGTCAATGGCGTTTTGCTGGTCTGGGGATGGGGAAAATTTGCTTGAAATTTGAAAAATAGACATAAAATTCCTTGTAAAATTTTACACATTTTAGCAAAGAATTAATTAAACTTATGAAATTTTTAGCGCAAATTTGCTAAAATAAGGGCTTAAATTTTATAAAAAGGGTAAAAATGTTTGAAGATGATAAAGTATTAACCACACTAACAAGTAAAGTAAATGACCTACTTACAAAATTTGATGAGCTAACAAAGGCAAACGAAGAGCTTCACAACCAGATCGTAACCCTAAAAGCACAAAATGAAGCAAAGACAAATCAAATAATGCGCCTTGAAGAGGAGCTAAACAAAAAGAACAACGAAGCAGACGATGTTCTTAAGAAGATTGAAGCAGTTCTTAGCAAGTAACCATGAGAAGAGAGATCACGCTCACGATCGCATCTCGCGATTATGTTATCACGATAGATGATGACGACTTTTATAATACACTTGAGCGTGATTTTGGTGGATTTAGAAATAATAAAAAGATTCTAAATCCAAAAGAAATGCTTGATCTTTTTGTTCAAAAAAGCTTTGATCGCTTTGAAGATGAAAGTACTATGTTATCGCTCATAGAAAAGATAGATAAAAGGCTAAAAAGAAGCTGATGAGGCGCGCTTTTAGCATGATAGAGTTAGTTTTTGTGGTGGTTGTTATAGCCATTTTGGCAGGTATTATGCTACCAAAAATTTCGGTCAGCAAAGATGACGCCATTATCATAAAAACAAGATCTGAGATAGCCGCCATCCAATCAGCCATAAGCACACAATACTCCCAAACACTGCTTAGCGCAAACCCAAACTACCCACAAACACTTCAAAGCACGCAGTTGCTCTTTAGTGCGGTTTTACCCATTGGCATAGTTGACGCAAACGGCAAAGAAGGCTGGAGCAAGGTAGGAGAAGGCGATGAAAACTATGTTTTTAAATACAAAAATAGTATAGCAAATTTCAAATATGATAAGACAAATGGTAGTTTTGTCTGCGTTAGTGGCGGTCTTTGCAGCATGTTAAAATAGCCATGTTTTACTACCTTGTTAGCTTTTTTGGCAAAAATTTAGCTCCGCTTACATATGAAAGCGAGCAGGATATTAATGAGTTTACTTGTGTTTTAGCACCCATAAAAGGCAAAGATACAAAAGGTGTTATCGTAAAAAAATGCAATAAACCAAGCTTTAAAACAACAAACATAACAGAAATTCTACCACAAAAGCTGACCGATACCCAGCGCCTTTTAGCTGAGTTTATAGCCCACTACTATACCTGTGAACTTGGCGTTTCTTTGGGACTTTTTGAGCCTTTTAAAGATGTAGAAAAAGTGATCAAAAAAACAAATTTTACTCTTACGCCTAAGCTAAATCATATCCAGCAAGATGCCCTAAATTTCATACAATCTAATAAAACTGCCCTGCTCTTTGGCGATACTGGAAGTGGCAAAAGTGAGGTTTATATAAGTGCCATACAAAAGGTACTACAAGAGAAAAAACAGGCACTTTTCTTAATGCCAGAAATTTCACTCACACCACAAATGCAAACAAGACTTGAGGGGTATTTTGGTAAAAGTGTAGCGACTTGGCACTCAAAAGTAAGTTCTAAACAAAAGGATGAAATTTTACAAGGCTTGCTTGATGGTAGCATTTGGCTTATCGCAGGGGCGCGTTCGGCGCTATTTCTACCACTTGAGCGACTTGGGCTTATTATCATCGATGAAGAGCATGATGACAGCTACAAAAACACTGGCTCACGCCCACACTATAACGCCCGTGACTTAGCTCTTTTTCTAAATAGCAAAACACAAATAAAGCTAGTTCTAGGTAGTGCAACACCTAGCGTAAGCACATTTTATAAACAGGCTACTTTTCGCATGAAAGGGAGTTTTTTTAGCTCACAAAAAAGCTTTATATATGATGAGAGCGAAACTGGGCTTACGCAAAACATAAAAGAGCAAGTAGCACAAACGCTAGCAAACAAACGACAAGCCATCATCTGCCTGCCAACACGGGCAAATTTTAGATACATTTCATGCAAAGAGTGTGGGCATATAGTAAAATGCCCATTTTGCAGTGTTGGTATGAGCTTTTATAAGGGACAAAATTTACTAAAATGTCAATACTGTGAGTACAAAACCCCTGTGCCAAGCTCATGCGAAAAATGCGGTAGCGAGCTTTTAGAAGCAAAAAAGATAGGCACAAGCGAACTGCTTGAGCAGCTTAGCGGTGAGTTTGCAAATGCTAGGATAGTAAAATTTGACCGTGATGAGATAACTACACAAAAAAAGCTGGTCACGGCACTTAAGGAATTTAACGATCAAAAGATAGATATCCTTGTTGGCACACAAATGCTAAGCAAGGGGCACGACTATCACAATGTCGATCTAGCCGTGATAATGGGCATAGATGAGCTTTTGGCATACCCTGACTTTAGAGCTAGAGAGCGTACGCTAGCACTTGCTATGCAAGTAGCTGGCAGGGCTGGCAGGGCTGGGGCTGGCAGGGTTGTTTTGCAAACTAAACAGCGTGAGTTTTTTGAGAATTATTTACATGATTATGATAAATTTTTACAAGATGAGCTTGAGTTTAGGCAAGAGCTATATCCGCCTTTTTATAGGCTTTTAAGGCTTATCGTATCGCACAAAAGTGAGCAGACTGCACAGCTTGAAACAAATAGATGTGTGGAGCAAATTTCTCTTTTACAAAAACAACTTGAGCTTAGTATCATAGGGTATGGAAAGTGCGCTATAGAGCGTATAGGCGATAAATTTAGATATGAAATTCTACTTCGTTCAAAAAACCCAAATGCACTACTTAAAGTGGCAAATATCTGTGTTAGTGAGATTTGCGATGTTGATATTGACCCGATAAATTTTAGCTAGATTTTTTGTATTCTTTAAGTTTTTTCTTTAAAATTTCACAAATTTTATCCTTACTAAGCTCGTATCTATCAAAAATGATAAGCTCATTCTCACCAAGTGGCTGCGCAAAGCCGTAAACTTGTTGTATGTTAAGCTTATTTTTCTTAAAATTTATCATCAAAACCTCTGCTTTTTGCTTTTGACCTATCGCTTTTATGCCAACATCATCTATATCTTTAAAATTTATTTTTAAGCTTTTCTTGCCTTTTGTTATGACAAATCCATCACTTTCTATCAAAATAAAACTTATTTGATAAAGTTTTATAACGCAAACTGCAAGGCACACAGTCGCCACAAGCATTGTAAAGACGGTGCTTGCGCCCATATCATAGTATTTTCGTCCAACATACGCTACACCAAACAAAATCATCGATGTGATAAAAAGTATAAATAACCTTCTTTTGCTCTCATTTATCTGCATCTTAACTCTTTAGTAGAAAAAATTTAAAATCTGCGTAGCGATCTTATCTTCAATATATGGCATAATATAGCTTGGTGAGTAGAGATTTCTCTCACTTTGTACCTCTAAATTTGTGCGCTGCTCACTACCATTAGTCTGTATCAAAATACTCACAAGACCGCGGTATACATAATACTCCGTACGGTCAAAATCATCCCAGTCATCGTAAAAAAACGGCATCATCATACCCATACTCATACTAGGTCCACTCCAGCGCCTACCCCAGCCATATCCCATATTCATAAACATCCTAGGTCTAGCACGCTCTCTATGCTCGTAGCGCTCCATACTTAAAAGATCTCCAAGTATTACAAGGTCTGCTTTTTGCATTTGAGAAATTTGTATATAGCCCAAAGGCTCTAACTTTGTCGCGATAGTTTTCTCTAGGCTATTAGGCTGTCCTGATGAGTTTTTAAATTTTATATACAGCGTTTTTGTAGCGTTTGCATCAGTTTTTGTTATATTTTGATCGGAATTTTGAGTGATAAAAACAGGTATCGTGCTTTTTACAGAAATTTGCGGAGTTGATGGCATGCCACCACGAGAACAACCAGCAAAAATAAGGAGAAAAATAGCCAAAAACAAATGCTTTATATTCATTTTGTATCCTTCAAAATGAAACATTGTAGCATAAAATTTAAAATTTTTTATAGTTTTTAACGCTTAAATACTATATTCAGGCTCTGGCGGTAATTTTCCGTCTACACGCACAATACGAGCAGGTATACCAACTGCTGTAGCATAGGACGGAACACTTTTTAAAACAACAGAATTTGCACCTATCTTTGAGCCTTTGCCTATCGTTATAGCGCCCAAAACCTTTGCACCAGCGGCAATAACCACGCCATCTTCAACGGTCGGATGTCGCTTGCCACACTCCTTGCCAGTCCCACCCAAAGTAACTCCATGATAAAGCATAACATCATCACCTATCTCGGCTGTTTCTCCTATAACAACACCCATACCATGATCGATAAAAAATCTTTTACCTATCTTTGCACCAGGATGAATTTCAATACCAGTTAAAAACCGAGCTATCTGCGAGATAAAGCGGGCTAAAAATGGGTGCCCACTCTTATAAAATTTATGCGCGATACGATAAAAAGCCAAAGCGTGAATGCCCGGTGTATTTATAAGTATAGCCAGAGTGCAGCAGTTTTGCACCGATGGATCTTTCTCGCGAACTACCCTAACCGCCTCTTTTACTCTGTCTAAAATTTTCATTTATACTCCATAAAGTTCAGTACTTAGATATCTCTCACCAGTGTCAGGAGCGATAAATAGTACCTTTTTGCCAGAGCCAAGATTAGCAGCTATCCTTTTTGCTGCCACATATGCCGCACCACTGCTAATACCAAGCAATATCCCACAACTCTTTGCGATATGCCTAGCCGCAGCCATCGCATCTTCATTACTTACTTTAGCTATCTCATCAACCAATGAAAGATCCATAGTCCCTGGCACAAATCCTGCACCTATGCCTTGAATCTTATGCGGAGCTGGGCTTCCTCCGCTTAAAACTGGCGACGCTTCTGGCTCAACTGCGATAATTTTCGTTGAGTATCCATTTTCTTTAAGCACCTTTGCTACTCCACTTAAAGTCCCGCCAGTACCTACCCCAGCCACAAAAACATCAAGACTAGAAAAATCAGCCATTATCTCTTTTGCCGTGTAAATTTCGTGTGCTTGTGGGTTGTAAGCATTTTCAAACTGACTTAGCATGATGTGATTTGGCTGGCTTGCTAACTCGCTAGCTCTTGCAATAGCACCTTTCATGCCTTTTGCAGCCTCAGTAAGTTCAAGCTTTGCACCATAAGCCGCAACTATCTTTCTGCGCTCAATACTCATACTTTCAGGCATACATAAAATCACCTTAAAACCAAGAGCAGCCGCCACCATCGAGATCCCAATACCAGTGTTTCCGCTAGTTGGCTCTACTATCGTATCACCATCTTTTAGTCTGCCATCTTGTATCATCTGCATTATCATATTTAGTGCTATACGATCTTTTACTGAACCACCTGGGTTAAAATACTCAAGTTTGGCATAAATCTGAGCCTCATCATAATTTGTATCAAGCTTTACAACCGGCGTATTACCGATTGTTTTGATAATGTTATCATATATCATATTTACTCCTTAAATTTTATAGTAAATTTATCGTAAAATATTAAACATTAAACCAACTCTTTTAAAACCTAAGTCTCTCGCGCCCCACATCACTAAGTAGCTTGCCTTTAAAATGTTTTTTACAAAACTCAAGCACAAGCGCATGATAAATTTTAAAAATTTCAGCCTCATTAGCATTGCTAACAAGCTCTGAAATTTTTACCACATCAATGTCCATAAGCCACTCCTGAGCCTCGTCATAGCTTTCAAACTCATATCCAAGATGATTTAATATCCTTAAAACATAAGCATCAACCACCATTACTGCATGCCCGCATGCATAAGCCAATATCGCATCGCAAGTCTCAGCGCCAACACCTTTAATGCTAAGTAGCCACTCGCGGCTAACGCTGGTTTTAAAATTTTCAAAATTTTTAAATTCTGACTTTATAGCCCTGCAAAGCGTGTGAAGCCGCTTGGCTTTTGTGTTGTAAAAACCGCTTGGTTTTATGGCAAGTGCAAGCTCTTCGCTGCTCATTTTTAAGATAGCTTCTAGATTTAAAGCCTCTTTTGTGCGCAAATTTTGCAAAGCTTTCTCTACATTTTTCCACGCTGTATTTTGAACCAATATAGCACCCACAACAACTTCAAAGCTACCCTCTCCAGGCCAAACAAGCAAGCTTTTTTCACCATCAAAGTCTTGCCATAAGCCAGAAAAAAGATGGGTTGAGTTCATTATTTATCCTTTGAAATTTTATCCCTATAAAGTAAGTAAAACTGCTTTGCAGTACGACCACTACGGCTTGCTCTAAGCGTCGCATAGCTTTTTGCTAGATCATGAAGAATCTCTTTATCTACATTTTCGTTTTTAAAATAGTGATCAACGATATCTAGATACTCAGTAAAATTTCCCTGATAAAAACTTATCCAAAGACCAAATCTATCGGCAAGCGACATCTTTTCATTAACCGTATCGCCGTAATGAATTTCGCCATCTTTTATACTCACTCCATCATTATCACTTTGCTTTTCACTGACTAGATGGCGACGATTTGAAGTGGCATAAACTAGGATATTTTTAGGAGGTTTTGATATGCTACCTTGCATAAGTGGTTTTAAAAACTTATAGTCTGCACTGCCGTTTTCAAAACTCATGTCATCACAAAAGATAATAAATTTAAACTTATTTTGCTCCCTTAACTCATCGATAATGTCTGGCAAATTTTTAAACTCATCAGATGCGATCTCTATAAGACGGAGATTTTCTTTATAAAATTTGGTAAAAACTGCCTTTAAAAGGCTGGACTTTCCACATCCCATCTCACCCCAAAGCAAGACATGGTTTGCCTCATTTCCATTTATAAAATTTTGTGTATTTAGTATAAGCTGAGTTTTTTGAGTCTGAAGACCGACAAGATCATCGATATCAACAAAATCAATCTCTTTCACAGGCACGAGCTGTGCTTTGCTAGATCGCCAAATAGCCGCGAACTCCCTAGTCCAGTCTATCATTTTAAACTCCTTAAATAGCCTATTATCTCGCCAATCACATCATCATCATCTTTACTTCGTGACTTTAGTCTTATCTTTTCATCTTTTTGGCTTGTTAAAACTATATTTTGCTCAGCATTTGATACAGCTTTAAAGCCATGCTTTAGTGCTAAAATTTTGATGATTATAATATCTAAAAACTGTTTTGTGTAGCTATCAAGCTTGCCAAACCTATCCTCTATCTCGCCACTTATATCATAAACCTCACCTACGCTCACAGCCTTACTAAGCCGTCTGTAAAGCTCTAGCCTCAAACGATCTTCTAGGATAAATTCAGGGTTTAAAAAGGCATTTACGCTAAGCTTTAAATCTATCTTGTTTAGCTTTGCACTTTGTTGATTAAGTAGCGAGTTTATCTCATCTTCAAGCATTTTTAAATAAAGCGAGTAGCCTATCGCTTCAATGTGTCCGCTTTGAGCCTCACCTATAATATTGCCACCACCTCTAATTTCTAAGTCATGATAAGCAAGCACACTTCCAGAACCAAGCGCTGAGTTGCTCTCAAGCGCAACAAGTCGCTTCAGCGCTTCTGGTGTAAGCTCATTTTTATCTTCAACCAAAAAATAACAAAAGCCCTGCTTGTTGCTTCTGCCTACACGACCCCTAAGCTGATGAAGGTCTGCGATACCAAATTTGTTGGCATTTTCAACTATCATAGTGTTTGCATTTGGCAAATGTATGCCACTTTCTACAATGCTAGTGCAAACCATCACATCATATTCGCCGTTTTCAAACTTTAAAATTTCCTCTTCAGTTATCTTCGCGTCTATCTTTGAGTGAAGTATCAAAATTCTTAAATTTGGTAGAATTTTGCGTAAATTTTTAGCGCAAAGCTCTATATCTGCGATGTGATTATGTATATAAAATACCTGTCCACCGCGCCTCATCTCGCGCATTATCGCCTCTTTTATGATCTTTTCATCCCACTCTTTTACGCTAGTCCTTACATCAAGGCGTTCACTTGGTGGAGTTTTAAGCACACTATAGGTCTTAATCTTTGAAAGAGCCATATTCAAACTTCTAGGGATAGGCGTAGCAGACATGCTTAAAACATGCGAATTTGATGAAATTTCTTTTAGTTTTTCTTTTTGTTTTACGCCAAATTTATGCTCTTCATCAACAACAATAAGTCCTACATTTTTTGCCTTTAGATTAAGCAAAGCATGCGTACCAACACAAACACAAGGCTCGCCATCACTTAAAGCCTTTGTGACCTCAGCCTTTTGCCTAGCTGAGCTAAACCTATCAAGTCTAAAAACCTTGATATCAAACTCAGTCAAACGCTCTTTTAGGCTCTTAAAATGCTGTGAGCTAAGAAGTGTTGTCGGTACAAAAAATAGCGCAACAAAGCCAGAAAGCACACATTTAAAAATGGCATTCATGGCAACTTCAGTCTTGCCAAAGCCGACATCACCACTAAGCAGTCTATCCATCACGCGACCACTTTTTAGCTCATCTGAAATTTCGCCAACGGCTGTAAGTTGATCGGTGGTGTATTCAAAGCCAGCTTGAGATAGAAATTTCAGATACTGCGCATCGTCTTTTTGTATCACAATCCCTTGTACCAACTCACGCTGGGCTGCCATAGCGATAATTTTTGAGGCTATTAAAAATAGCTTTTCGCGTACTTTTTCTTTTATCTTGGTAAAGCTTGCTTTTCCAAGTCTATCAAGTACGGCGATTGAACCATTTACGGCGATATAGCGATCTATAAGGTTTAAATTTTCAACTGGCAAAAGCAGTCTGTCATCATTTTGATAGGCGATAACTACAAACTCTTTCGTAGCCCCTAAAACCGTAATCTTTTCAAGCCCTAAAAACTTACCGATACCATACTCTTCATGCACAACATAATCATTTACTTTTAACTCATCAACTACGAGTGAAGCCTTTTTAGCTCTTGTTTTTTTGATAAATTTATTTAATGATATAATTACTTTTGTTGGCGAAGTTAAATTTACAACAAGTGGGCTAATTAATAATTTTACATTCTCATTGTCAACATTTAAAGCGCTAAAAAGCGACTCGTTGCGAGCTAAAACAGTTATATCTTTGTGTTTGTTTATCTCGAAAAAATCAGAAGTTGGGCTTGCTAAAAGTGGTTTAAATTCCTTTGCTTGGGGAATAACGCTAAATTTTTTAAATATGCTTAAATCACGCTCATCATCTATCTCTTTAACATCTTGCGCTAAAACACAGTGAAATTTCTCAAGGTAGTTTTCAAAACCATCTATCGCCCAAAAACCAAGGGAATTTAAATCGCTAACGATAGCATTTGTATTTATATCTTGGAGTTTTTCATTTGCTTTTTCATACTCATTTTTACTAAGTTTAGCTAAAAATGGCACAACTTCAATACTTTCAAGCTCAGCCTTTGAGCTTATCTGCGTTGAAATATCATAGTTTCTAATACTCTCAACCTCATCATCAAAAAGCAAAATTCTTACTGGCTCATCATAATTTAGACTAAAAATATCTATCACATCGCCACGAATGCTAAACTCTCCCCTACTTTCAGCTATATCAACTATCTCATATCCAGAAAAAAGTAGCTCATCGCGCAAGGCGTTTATGTCTATTTTGTCGCCAAAATTTATCGTTATGCTTTTTAGCTGTAAGCTTGATGGAAGTGGGTTTAGAAGTGTTGAATATGGTGAGACAATGAGTTTTTTATCGCTACATTTATAATAATCACTTAAAATTTTGCTAATATCTACAAGTTCTTCATTAAAGCTTCGCAAATCATCGCCAAACCTAGCCCTAAAATCCGGCAAAACAAATGTCTTAAGCCCAGTCAAAGACGCTGCATCAGCACATTCTCTGGCACTTTTATCATCTTGGCAAATTAAAATATCAGCGCTATTTTTGCCAAGAAAATATTCATAAACTTTCTCTTGCATGATATCGCCTTAAAAATGCCTCGACAAGGTAAAATGAACCAAAAACTAGATAAATTTCATCATCTTTTGTCTGCAAAATTTCATCCATATCTATATCATCAAAATAGCTAAATTTAAGCTCTAAATTATCTAAAGTCGCTATTAATCTCTGTCCGCCAAGCTCACGACCATGTCCGTCGTAGTCGATTATTTTTACATTTTTTATAATATTTTTTAAAGTAGATAAAACCGCACAAAAGTCCTTATCAGCAAACGCATTATATATAAGACAAACTTTTTTGCCATCAAATTTTTGTGCGATAGCCTGCGCTCCAAGCTCGTTATGTCCTACATCAATATATAAATTTGGTGCAAGCTGCTCACACCTGCCCCTAATATCAAGCCCGCCAAGATTTGTTATATTTAATTCTGACAAAAGTATCTTTGCAGCTGCGGCTGCTAGTGTTAGATTAGAAACTAAAAATTCTGGTAGTTCAAAATTCTGAGCGTATTTTTTTATACTATCTCTATCATCATTTTTTAAAATTTGACTCGCAAAGTCTATTTTTGCACCTAATTTTTTTGCTATCATAAAACCTATGTCAGAGCAAATTTTGTCCATTTTATCGTTTAAAATAGCTGGTGAATTGGCATTTATGGCTTTAAATTTAGTAGTTGCTATAGCCTTTAGATCAACACCTAAAACATCGACATGATCAAGTCCTATCGGAGTAAAAAGACTAAGTTTTTTCTCAAAGACATTTGTAGCATCAAGCTCACCGCCCATTCCAGCCTCGCATACAAAATACTCACACTCCTCAAATAAAGTAGCCGCGAGCAGCGTAGCATACTCAAAATAGCTAGTTTTTACCCTAAACTCATCTGGTAAAATTTCTAACAATCTCTGGTGAGCTAGCTCCAAATTTTCATCACTAACGATACTTCCATTAAGCCAAAAACGCTCCTTAAACTCAAATATATGCGGACTTGTATAATGTCCAACAGTTTTGCCATTTGCATGTAAAATTTGAGCCAAAAAGCGCCCTGTGCTACCCTTGCCATTTGTTCCTATGACATGAATAATCTTAAACGGTTTAAATTTATCTTTAATGCTTTGCCAAGCACGAGGCATACGAGTATAATCAATCTCTTTATAAAAGAGCGGTTTGCCTTCTAAAAATTTCTCTAGCTTCATAAAGTTAGTTTTTTGGCGATACCTGATTTCTTCCGTTTTGCTTTGAATGATAAAGCATCTTATCAGCATTTTCTATAGTAGACATATCGCTTAAACTTAGGCTTCTAGTTGCAACTCCAGCGCTTATAGTAACTTTTATACGCTCATTTTTATAGATAAATTTAAAACTTTCAATAGTTTGTCTTATCTTTTCAGCAAATACAATCGCTTCGCTTTGACTTGTGATTGGAAGTATAACGATAAACTCTTCGCCACCATATCTGCCTATAAAATCAATTTTTCTTATGTTTTTCTTAAATATCATCGCAACTGTAGCGAGTATAACATCGCCAGCGTCATGCCCATAAGTATCATTAATCTTTTTAAAGAAGTCGATATCAAGGAAGCAAACAGAATAATCAGTCCCATATCTTCTGTAAGCCTCTTCGATTCGCCTTAGTTCCTCCATAAGTGCTCTTTTAGTCGCTGTCTTTGTCAAAAAGTCCTCACGGCTTTCTATCTTAGCTTCTTCAAGCTCTTGCTCAAGAGAATTTATGCGCTCTTGAAGCTCTGATATAGTTGCTTGCTTGCTACTCATCTCAGCTCCCAATTCACGGCTTTCTATCTCAAGTGCATTTGCTATGTTAAAAAGCATCTCTTTTACTTGCTCAAAACTATTTGTATCAAGTCTTATCTCAGCAATATCACTTTTAATGCCCTGCATCTTAGCAGTGCTATCTCGTGATGTATTGGCAAGCTCTGAAATTCTGCTTCCGATACTGCCTAAAACGCTATTAAGCGATGAAATTTTCTGAGCTACTTCATTTTTATCGGTTTCGATACGACGAGCAACTAAATTTTTTATCTCATCTTTTATGTTTGGTGAGTTTATCTCCATAGGATTTTTTGAAATGCTAGCATTTATCTGAGCTATCTCATCGTCAAGCTCTTTTGTGATAGACGGTTCAAGCATAATGCCGACAAGCTCAACAAATGAGTTTAACATATCGTTATCGTTTTGTAGCATTAAGAAATTTTCAAGCTCGCCCATCATCGTTTTTAGGTCTTCGTTACCTTTAACACCATAATGTTTTAAGAAGTCCAAATACTCATCATCATAGCTACTAACAATCTCAAACCACTTCTCCCTTATCTCATCAAGCGCGACTGGATCGCACTTTTTAGATAAAATTTGCATAGACTTTTCAGCCATGGCTTTAGCCTCTTTATTATGAAGCATTGCAACAACCTGAAGCACACGGCGCGCAAACGCATTTAGCGACTTATACCCCTTATCGTCATCAACGCTAGCTGCACCACTTTGCGATGAGCGATTAAGTCTAGCTGTAACAAAAGCCACAAACTCATCAATGCTACTTATGTTCATATTTGCAGCTTGAGTTTTAAACTCAACCCCTAAACGCGAGATGTATTGTTCTATGCGCTTTTTTTCAGCAGTTGTAAAGCCATATTTTTTACAAATTTCATTATAGACATCAGTATAGTTTTCTGGTGTTAGCATGAGCTGACGATTTTTTATCTCACCCAATGCCTCCTTAACTATCTGTGCAACGCTAATTGCTGCCATGTTTGTATCCTTTTATTGCTAATTTTGATATATATTCATCAAAGGCCTCTTTTGAAGCCTCTTTGATAGCTGTAAATTTCTCCGTATCGCTTATGACACTATCTGCATAGCGTATGTTACTAATGCGCCTTGAAACACTAAAGTCATATTCGCCTACGGTTGATATGTTTTCGGTTTTTCCATCTTTAAAGGTTGTCTTAAAATTTAATCCCAAAACAACCTTATACTCCGAGATATACCCAAACTCATCATAAACCATCGCCTGGTATCTAATGGATGTGTTTGACACTTCTATAAGCGTGTTTGCACTTTGTTTATCACTAAGGGTTTTATGTAGTCTTGATACGATACCCTCTTTTACTGCATCTTTTATCAAAACACTATTTTTTGGCTCAGTTTTGCTAATTATAACATCAACATAAACCCTCTCATCCATGATATCTTGTGTGAGTTTTGAGATCGGCTTATATCCACAACCAATAAGCAAAAAAGTTATAAAAAACCATAATAAAAATCTCAAATTTTATCCTTTTATAACCAAATTCACAAGCTTGCCAGGTATATAAATTTCTTTTAATATCTCCTTACCGTCAAGCCATTTTGCCGTTTGTGTTTTTGCCTCTTTTAGTACATCTTCTTTTTTGGCTGATGCTGAAATTTCAAACTCTGCGCGCTTTTTACCATTTATGGTAACGGCTAAGTTTATAGTGTCTTTTACAAAAACTTCATCTAAAATTTTAATCTCACCAAAATTTCTCCTACCAAAAAGCCTCTCACTAAGCTCGCAGGCAATGTGTGGCACAATAGGCTCAAGTAAATTTAAGATAATATAAAAACCCTCAGCACTTACATCATCGTTATTTTGGGCATTTATAGCATTAAGAGCTTCCATACAAGCTGCGATTAAGGTGTTAAATGTAAAACTTTGCGTAAAAACATCTTGCGACTTTACAAGAGCTTCGTACACCTTAAGTCTAGCATACTTCTCCTCTTTGCTAAGATTTGAATGATTTATAGTTGGAATTTGACTTCTTGGGGCTAAATTTATAGCTCTATCCCAAAGTCTATTTAAAAAGCGATATGCACCCTCAACTGCGCTATCATTCCACTCAAGCTCTTTTTGAGGAGGTGCTGCAAAAAGTATAAAAAGCCTTGCTGTATCAGCGCCATATTTATTTATAATATCATCTGGATCTACGACATTTCCCTTGCTTTTACTCATCTTTTTACCGTCTTTTAGCACCATGCCTTGAGTTAGTAAATTTTCAAATGGCTCATCATCTCTCACATAGCCCAAATCTCGAAAAACCTTTTGAAAAAAGCGTGCATAAAGCAGGTGAAGTATAGCATGTTCGATACCGCCGATATATTGATCGACATTCATCCAATAATCAACACCATCTTTATCAAGTGCCATATCTTCCCAAGTTCGCTCATCACTTGCGTATCTTGCAAAATACCAGCTACTTTGCACAAATGTATCCATAGTATCCGTCTCTCTAATGGCGTCGCCACCGCATTTTGGACATTTTGTATACTTCCAAGTTGGATGTTTATCTAAAGGGTTGCCCTCGCCTGTTATATTTACATCATCAGGTAGCGCTACTGGCAAATTTTTCTCATCCTCTGGCACAACTCCACAATGCGGGCAATGCACAATAGGTATAGGCGCACCCCAATATCGCTGACGAGAGATACCCCAGTCACGAAGCTTGAAATTTGTCACTCTTCGTCCAAGCCCTTTGTTTTCAAAATTTGCTATTATTTTCTCTTTTGCATCTTGAGTTTTTAGTCCATCTATAAGTGGCGAATTTATAGCAATACCTGGCTCGCTATTTGCTTTACTAGTGTCATTTTCTTCATTTTCTGGACGAACAACTTGCACGATAGGCAAACCAAACTCATTTGCAAAGTCAAAGTCGCGTTGATCGTGGGCAGGTACTGACATGATAGCTCCGCTACCGTAATCAGCTAAGATAAAATTTGCTACCCAAACTGGAATTTTTTCATTTGTAAGTGGATGGACAACATAAATGCCTAAAAACACACCATCTTTTGCGCTAGCTTGACGCTCCCGTGGACTTTGATTTAATATAGTGCGTATCTTTATCTTTTTATCATCGTCTAAATTTTTACTCTCAAGCAACGCCTTGACAATACCATGCTCTGGCGCAAGAGCTGTATAAGTCACGCCATAAATGGTATCTGGGCGAGTTGTAAAGACCTCAAACCCATCAAATTTACCATCTAAAGTACTCTTTGAGTCCTCGTCTAATTCAAATTTAAACTCTAGTCCGTAACTCTTGCCGATCCAATTTTCTTGCATAGTTAAAACCTGACTTGGCCACTTGCCTTCAAGTTTTTTCAGATCATTTAAAAGCTCATCAGCATACTGTGTTATCTTAAAATAATAGCCAGGAAGTTCCCTTTGAACTATCTCGTTACCACAGCGCCAGCAACAACCCTCTTCAACTTGCTCATTTGCCAAAACTGTCTGATCGTGCTCACACCAGTTTACAACCGCATTTTTGCGATATACCAACCCTTTTTCAAACATCTTTATAAAAAAGCTCTGTTCCCATTTTGTATAAAGAGGATCAGAAGTGGCTAGCTCACGCTTTTTAGAAAACGAAAGCCCTAGAGTTCTAAGCTCTTTTATCATATAATCTATATTTTCATAAGTCCATTTTCTAGGATGCGTGCCGTGTTTTATAGCTGCATTTTCTGCTGGCATGCCAAAGCTATCAAAGCCGATAGGATGCAAGACATTAAAGCCTTTTTTGCGGTAGTATCTAGCTAAAACATCACTTATAGAGTAGTTTCTAACATGCCCCATATGGATGCGTCCACTTGGATATGGAAACATTGAAAGGATGTATTTTTTAGGTAAAGTGTAGTCATTTTTTGGCTCAAATTCCTCATTTTTCGACCAAATTTCTTGCCATTTTTTTTCAATATTTAATGCATCGTATTTTAAAATTTCAGCCATTTTTTCTCCTAAAATTCTTCTTGAGTTTTACTTGACTCGATAAGCACTAGAGCAAGCGAAAAGATATTTGCTATCAGCGCACCAATGGCAAGCGAATAGCAAAGCGTCATATTTGAGCTTACTTGAAGTACGATAAATGCTGGTATAAGGTGCAAGTCAGCAACAAGTGAGCTAGCAAAAAGCTCGGCTGAGAGTATATTTTTCACACCGATTTTAAGCAAAGTAGATACTAAATTTATACTAGCTGCCACAAACAGTGCTATCTCATTTTTATCGTATAAAAACCCAGCCGTTGTAGTAAGACTCATCAGAGCAAAAAATATATAAAAAACTTTTCCCCAATTCATAAAAACTCCTTACACTACACCTTTTTCAAACATTGCACGCTCACGCTCACGCTCTTTTTGCTGTTTTTGCTTCTCAGCAAGCTTGGCTCTGTATTGCTCAATATTAAATTTAAACCATATAAGAAACGGTACCGCTATATAAACTGAGCTTATAGTTCCTATCAAAATTCCTACTATTAAAACAAAAGAGAAATCATGTATCATATCGCCACCAAAGAAGAATAGTACTACTACAACCATAAGTGTTGTAAATGATGTTAGTATAGTTCTTGATAATGTTGCTGATATACTTTCATTTATAACGCCCATCATATCGCTACGCTTACTTGTTACTACACCCTCCCTAATGCGGTCAAAAATGATAATAGTATCATTTAGCGAGTAGCCAAGTATCGTAAGTATGGCAGCCAATGTATCCAAATTTACATTTATAGCAAATAGCGATATAGCACCCAATGTTATGACAATATCGTGAATTTCAGATATGATAGCAGCCACAGCAAAACGCCATTCAAAACGAAGCGTGATATAAATAAGCACTGCGACAAATGAAACCAAGATAGCCATTAAGCCTTTTTCTCTAAGCTCACTACCAACCTTTGGACCAACTATATCCACACGGCGAATTTCAACATTTCCAGTCTCTTTTAAAAGCTCCTTAACTTCTGCACCAATGTCGCCACTCACACTTGAATCCGAGCCAGAAAAACGGATATTTACCTCATGTTCGCTACCAAATTCTGTTACATTTGCATTTTTTAACTTTTCACTTTTTGAAAGAGCCTCTCTTATCTTATCAAGCGGAGCAACGCCCTCGTATTTTACCTGTATCAAAGTACCGCCAGAAAAGTCTATGCCGTAGTTTAAACCTTTTGTTAAAAGCAAAAAAACTGAACCAAAAAACAAAATAGCAGACAGACTAAGCGAAGCAAATCTGAACTTCATAAAATCATAAACTTTAGCTTTTGTAAAAATTTGCACGCCTAACCCCTTTTATATCCAAACCAAAATCTTGTATTGCCACTTTTTTCTATCCTATCTGCAAGGAAATCAAAGCAGCCATGAGTACCCAAAATAGCCGTAAGCATCGAAGCAAGAACACCTATGCTCATTGTTACCGCAAAACCTTTAATAGGCCCGGTTCCGTAAGCATAAAGAGCAATGACAGTTATGAGCGTTGTAATGTTTGAATCAATGATAGCACTCATTGCATTTTCATAGCCTTTTTGTATCGCAAGGCGCAAATTTGCACCCTCACGCATCATCTCGCGCATCCGTTCGTTTATGATAACATTGGCATCAACTGCCATACCGACAGTAAGGACTATACCAGCCATGCCAGGAAGTGTTAGTGTAGCACCAAAAAGTGCCATAACAGCCGTAAGTATAAATATATTTGCTATAAGGGCTATGTTTGCCAAAATTCCAGCAAAACCATAGTAAAGCACCATAAATATAACAACCAAAACAGAGGCTCCAGCTAGCGCAGTCATGCTTTTATTAATACTTTCAGCGCCCAACGATGGTCCTATGCTGCGCTTTTCAAGAAGTTTTACAGGTGCAAGAAGCGCTCCTGAGCGAAGTGCTATCGCCACATCATGGGCCTCTTCAACGGTAAAACCACCGCTTATCTGACCACTACCACCACCTATGCGCTCATTTATCACAGGCGCAGAGTAAACCTTGCCATCAAGCACGATAGCTAGCCGCTTTCCTACACTTTCAGCTGTAAAATCACCAAAAATTCTAGCACCTTCCGAATTTAGGGTAAAATTTATTATAGGTAAGTTATTTTGATGAGAAAAAGCCACTCTTGCATCTGTTAGCATAGAGCCATCAAGAACTGGAACACTTTTTAAGACATATTTTATCTTATCATTTTTTACATCTGGATATATAGTATTTCCGTAGCTTTCGGCATCTGCCGCACTCATAGTGTGCGCCTGATCTTGACGCTTTTCATCAACTGCCATAAGCTGCAAGTGTGCTGCCTTAGCTATAAGATCCCTAGCTCTAGCCTCATCAGCTTCACTTTTTATGCCAGGCAACTCGACTAATATATTGTCACTACCCTGCTTTGCGACTGTTGGCTCTGCTAAGCCAAACTGATCAAGTCTGTTTCTAATCGTCTCAACAGCTTGAGAAACTGCGTACTCAAGTGTCTTTTGTCGCTCTTCTTCAGTTAGCTTTACAGTGTAGTTTAGTCCCTCTTTTTGCATATCAAGACCTGAAATTTCAGCCAGCATTTTATCTATCTTAACAGCATCATCGCTGTCAATTATACTAAAGCTTACAATCTCATCCTTTGCCCTAAGCTTATCAACTAAAATATCCTCTTTTTTTGCATAGTAGTTAATGCTTCCAGCAACTGATTTCATTTTTGAATAAACTGCCGCTTCAGTTTCAACACCAAGAAGCATATACAAACCACCTTGCAAATCAAGTCCAAGGCTTACTTTTGCGCCATTTTCAGTCTGCAAAAATGAGGGCAAAGAAAAGCCAAGTCCAAGAACAATTGCAACAATAAAGATTATCAGTCGATATGTTACTTTTGCACTTCGCATATCTTATGCTTCAATCTTTCTAGCGACAAAATCGCGAGAAATTCGCACGATTACATCATCGTTAAGCTTTACTTTGATAAAATCATCTTCTGGTTTGACCACCTCGCAGATAAGTCCGCCACTTGTTATGATCTTATCGCCTTTTTCTAGGGCTGCAATCATAGCTGCGTGTTGCTTTTGCTGTTTTTGCTGTGGTCTGATAACCAAAAAGTAAAATATCGCGAAAAGCACGATGAGAGGTAGTAATGAAGCTAGAAAATTTCCTTCTTGCATTTGGGTTCCTTAAAATAAAATCTTTAACCCCATATTTTAGCATTAAAAATATAATAAAAGCCTTTGTCGGAGCATTTTTGCTGGCAAATTTTATATATTTTTCCATTTTTGAGAATTTTTGGATTAGTTTTGTCTCGCCATTTTTAACATTTTTAGGTATTTATATCATTATAAATTTGGATAGGGCTGGATTTTTTTTAGCTGGATTTTTCACGGGAATTTTGTGGTTTTATTGGGTTAGCTTTAGCTTTATTTACTACGATCTTGCGTGGCTTATGCCAGTTGTCATCTTGAGCATCTCGCTTGTTTATGGGCTTATATTTTTAGCGGCTAGTTTTCCTAGCTTTGTGGTTTTGCGTGCTATTTTGCTCTTTGTTTTTAGCTATATTACCCCTTTTGGATTTAACTGGTTTAACCTTGAAGCTACACTTGTTTTAGGGGCTTTTGAGCCAAGTATTCGAGGACTTGGCTTTGTATTTTTAGCAGCTATTTTAGCAAGCTATTTAAAGGGTGCTTTTAAATTTTTAGCTATCTTGTTATGCTTTGTCTGTGCCTTGCAGTTTAAAAGTGTGAGTGGTGTAAATTTGCCATTTTCGCTTGAGCTTGCAAACACAAAAATAGAGCAGACAAATCGCTGGAATAAAGACCTAAAAAATGAGCAAGTGGATGAAATTTTAGCTCTCATACAACAAGCTATAATAGCAAAAAAAGATGTCATACTTCTGCCAGAAAGCGCACTTCCTTTATTTATCACACACGAGCGATTTTTAAGGCAAAGACTACTTGAGCTTTCTAAAGATATAGCTATCATTTCAGGTGCACTAGCGCACGAAAATGGACAAAATTTTAATTCCGCATTTTTGTTTAAAGATGGCGAAATGTTACGATTTGATAAGCATATTTTAGTGCCTTTTGGAGAAGAAATTCCCTTGCCAAAATTTGCTAAAAATTTTATAAACGAGCTATTTTATGACGGTGCTAGCGACTTTGCCACAGCAAAAAAAGTTAGTGATTATGAGATTAAAGGTGTAAAAATTCGTAACGCCATCTGCTATGAGGTCACTACAAATGAGCTTTATAAAGGAGAGTTTGATGTTATGTTTGCCATCTCAAACAACGGCTGGTTTTTACATAAATTTTTACCTTCTACTCAGCCTATTTTACAAAGAAATTTACTAAAATACTACGCTACAAAGTATGACAAAACGATATATCACAGCGTAAATGGCTCTAGTTCAGAGATTATAACTCCAAAACAAAGCCTGCTTAAAGGAAAATTTGGGCTTTAAGCAGGCTTATCTTAAAAGCTTTTTTGTAGGCTGTTTCTTGCGTGATAGAATTATTGTCTGCTCATAAGTTTATAACTTGCCTCCTAGTTTTTAGAAGACAAGCAAAGGTGTTTCAAAAATTTTTGGTTAAATTTTAAATTTTTAGTTCAAGCAAGTTTTTTAAATATTTCTACGCTATCAAGCTGCTCCCATGGATACTTTGCGTTTCCAACCTGTCCTTTGGCTGCAACTTTTGCATATAAAAATGTCTGCTCACTTGGGCGGTCAAGTGCAAATTTTTGCGTGATCCAGCGTGGCGTGAGTGGGAAATTTTCCATTACAAAAACAGACAACTTATCATCATCAACACCAGCTACATGCGTTCCCATCGTATCTACGCTCACTGATGTTGGCTTTGCCACACCGATTGCGTAGCTTAGTTGAACGATACATTTTTTAGCAAGTCCTGCTGCTACGATATTTTTAGCGATATAGCGTGCCGCGTAAAGTCCGCTACGATCGACCTTTGTGTAATCCTTACTAGACTGAGCGCCGCCACCTATCGGAGCGTATCCGCCAAAGCTATCTACGATAAGCTTTCTGCCTGTTAAGCCGCTATCGTGAAGTGAGCTGTGATTTACATATCTGCCAGTTGGATTTATGTAAATTATCGTTTTTTCTTTATTATAAAGGCTTTTTGGCAAGCCTGCTTCATCAATCAAATTTTGTACCAAAGCTCTAAGTGTAGCTATATCCATGCTCTCAACACAAGGAGCGGAAACAACGATAGTGTGTATGCTTTGCGGACGGCAACTTTCAAAGTTATCTTTATTTCCATAGTCAATTGTGACCTGCGTTTTTATATCCACGCCTAGTTTGTCTGGATTTTCCTTTGCAAATTTATAAACTTTATCGCAAAGCATTCTTGCATAAGTAATAGCAGCTGGCATATACTCATCTGCTTCGCAACTTGCAAAGCCAAACATTATACCCTGATCGCCAGCGCCGATCTCCCCACTTTCTTGATCAACGCCTTGATTTATATCTGGGCTTTGCTGATTTATACAAACCTTAACTTCGATATCATCTGGATGCAAGCACTGCTGTTTTGTAAAGTATGGATTGCCGTTATAGCCTATATGGGCAAGAGCGTCTTTTACGATGTATTCGTAGTCCTTATAGGATAAAGCAACTTTTGAGTTTATCTCTCCACCTATAATTATATTTTTGCCAGCAACAAAGACCTCACTTGCAACTCTGCCATTTGGATCTTGAGCAAGAACTTTATCTACGATACTATCTGCTATGATATCAGCACACTTATCGGGATGTCCTGGGCTAACCACTTCTGAGGTAAATAAATACATTAAAACTCCTTCTTTAATTTATTGAAAATTGCATAATTGTAACATTTATAGTTGAAATTTTTATTAATCAATTATTAAAAATATAAAATTCTGCTTTTTTTCGCTATACTTTTGGCAACTAATTTAAAACAAAGGTTAAACATGAATGCTATTTCAAACTTAGCCAGACGCTATGCTGACGGCAATATGATCATTCAAATTTTAGTAGGTATCACACTTGGTCTTATCATTGGTTTTTGGGCTCATTCGCAGCTTGGCGCTGATGAGCAAGCAGCAGCTTTTGCAGGTAAAGTTATAAGTAGCATAGCAGTACTTGGCAACCTTTTTGTTGGCGCACTTAAAGCTATTGCTCCAGTTCTTGTATTTGTTCTTGTTGCAACTTCAATTATCACGAAAGAATTTGGCGAAGCAAAAGGTATGGGAAAGATAGTTTTTATCTATCTTTTAGGTACACTTTTGGCCTCTGTAGCGGCTGTTTGCGTTAGCTTTTTATTTCCGGTTGAGCTTATCCTTAAAAATGTAAATGCTGCCGAACTTGGGGCACCTCAAAATGTTGTTGATGTCTTAAAAGATCTTATCTTTAAAATAGTTCAAAACCCAGTTACCGCCCTAAGCACTGGTAATTATATAGGCATCATAGCTTGGGCTGTTGGTGGCGGTATTGCGATGAGAAACTGCACAAAAGAGACAAAAAATTTATTCAAAGATGTAAGCGATGGCGTAACAAAGATAGTTCGCTTTATTATCCGCCTTGCTCCATTTGGTATCTTTGGTCTTGTTACTACAAGCATTTATGAAACAGGATTTGACGCTCTTGCTGGATACTTAAAACTTATCATAGTTTTAGTTGGTACAATGCTATTTTGTGCGTTTGTTATCAATGCACTCATTGGCTTTTTGATAACTGGCAAAAATCCTTATCCTATCATTATAACATCTATAAAAGAGAGTGCTATTACTGCATTTTTTACACGCAGCTCAGCAGCAAATATACCTGTAAATATGGCACTTTGCAAAAGACTTGGATTAAAAGAGCAGCTTTACTCTATATCTATTCCACTTGGTGCGACGATAAATATGGGTGGTGCAGCAGTTACTATCTCTGTACTTGCGTTGGCTGCTGTAAATTCTCTTGATCATGTCAGTGTTACATTTGGTGACGCTGTGCTTTTAAGCTTTATCTCAGCCATTGGTGCTTGCGGTGCTTCTGGTGTGGCTGGTGGCTCACTGCTACTTATCCCACTTGCATGCGCACTTTTTGGTATAAACAACGACATAGCAATGCAAGTTGTTGCTGTTGGCTTTATAATAGGTGTCGTTCAAGATAGTGTAGAAACAGCCCTAAACAGCTCATCTGATGTCGTCTTTACAGCTTTTGCAAGCCAAACGATAAAAGATTAAATTTAGTCCTACTTGGACTAAATTCTCTTTTTTTAAACAACTTTGTGTAAAATACTAAAAAATAATTTTTTAGGATTTTACATGATGAACACTTGGGACTTAACTCCACTTTTTAAAAATACTGCCGAACTTGAGAGTTTTAGTAAGACAACTATAAGTAACTGCGCAGAGTTTTCACAGAAATTTTCAAGCAAACTAAATGCTCTAGCGCCAGATGATTTTAACAAAGCACTTAAACTTTATGAGAGCCTAAATGCTGACATATCAAAGATAATGACATACGCATTTTTGGTATTTGCCAAAGATACTAAAAAGGGTGCATTTTATGCAAAATTTGAAGAGCTTTGCACTAAAGCCCAACAAAGCCTACTCTTTTTTGAGCTTGAGTTTAACAAACTTGATGAAAGCACACAAAATAGCTTCATAAATGCTTCTTTAAACCATGCTTACTTTCTTCAAAATTTACAAAAACAAAAACCACATCAGTTAAGCGTAAAAGAAGAAGAGGTCTTACTGCGCACGGCAAATACTGGAGCTCAGGCATTTGCTAGGCTTTTTGATGAGAGCATAAGTGCGATGAAATTTGAGTTTCGTGGCAAGCATCTGGGCGAAGAAGAAATTTTAAGCAAACTTCATGATGTTGATCGAAGCGTACGCAAAGATGCCGCAGAGTCACTTTCAGCTGAGCTTTCACGCCATCAACACCTACTAACTTTTATCTACAATATGATAAAAACTGATTTAAAAACTGATTGCGAATTAAGAGGCTTTAACTCTCCAGAAGCACCACGCCACCTTGATAATCAAATAACAAAAAAAAGCGTAGATGCTCTTATAACAGCCAGTGAAAATAGCTTTAACCTAGTTCATAGATACTATGATAAAAAGCGCGAAATTTTAGGTTTTAACGAGCTTTATGACTATGATAGATATGCTCCTTTAGAAGCTAAAAATGAAAGCTATTCATTTGAGAAAAGTAAAGAGATAGTGCTTGATGCTTTTAATAAATTTAGCACCCAGTTTGGGAAAATAGCAAATCAGGCTTTTAATGAATGTTGGATAGATGTCTATCCGAGCGATTCGAAGCGTGGTGGAGCTTTTAGCCACTCGGGCTCTGCTGACGCCCACCCTTATGTGCTACTTAATCACACTAACCAACGAAGAGATCTTTTTACACTTGCACACGAGCTAGGGCATGCAATACATCAAAATTTAAGCTACAGCGTAGGCTATCTAAACTCAGATACACCACTAACTACAGCAGAAACAGCCTCGGTTTTTTGCGAGATGCTTGTGTTTGACCATATTAAAAATACACTTAGCGGCAAAGAAAAACAAGCCTTGCTCGCTGGCAAACTGGAAGATATATTTGCCACGCTTTACCGTCAAATAAACTTTACAACCTTTGAGCGCCGAGTGCATAGCTATGAAGACGAGATATCAAGCCAAGAGCTAAATAAAATTTGGCGAGAAGAGAGTCAAAAAATGTTTGGCAAAAGCGTGACTTTATGCGATCATTACGATATTTGGTGGAGCTACATTCCGCACTTCATTCATACTCCATTTTACTGCTACGCTTACTCTTATGCGCAACTTTTAGTGCTTGCGCTTTTTGGGCTTTATAAGAGCACAAAATGTGAAAATTTTGTAGAAATTTACACGAAATTTCTAGCTAGTGGCGGGAGCAAAAGCCCGCAAGAGCTTGTAGGGATGTTTGGTCTTGATATAGATGATGAGAAATTTTGGCAGATAGGACTTAAAGAGATAGAAAAAATGTTAAATGAATTTGAGGAGATAGTATGCTAAATGAGCTTTTAAATAACGAAAAATTCGCACTTTTGATGAAAATGCATGTGTATGAATGTGTTGATTTTTTACTACAAAATGGCACAGACTTTGCTATCGTTGCAAATCTTGACCTAACAAGCTTTGAGCCGCCCTTGCCAGATGAGATAGCAGGCTCTTTTTCACACAAAGTCATCGTTTTTGCACTTGGTGGCTATACTTTTGAAAGTGCAAAACTCACACAAGATACACTAAGCTTTGAAGCTGGCTTTGGACCAAATGACTTTGCTTCTGTTGTTAGCGTTAAACTCTCTGGTATAGTGCAGATCATGGTTGAAGAAAATACTATTATGATAAATTTTGCTGTTGCAAAACCAAAAAAAGAGAGTAAAAAATCTATGTCGATATTTAAGTCAAATCCCAAAAATAAAGGCATTTTAGGCAAAAAACATTAAATTTACTCACAAATCTGGTAATTTCAAACAAAAGCTAAAAATTTCAACTAACTTTTAGTAAAAATTTAATATAAAAATAGTCCTATTTCAAAACAAAGGAGAAAGAGTGAGAAAAGCATTTTTTTCATTTTTGGCACTATTCGCCGCCGTCTTTCTAACGGGTTGTGGTGATGACAAAGTTGCTAGCGCACAAACTGACGCGATAGCTAAGATCAAAGAACAAGGTTTCGTTCGTATCGGTGTTTTTAGCGACAAGCCGCCGTTTGGCTATGTCGATAAGGATGGCAAAAACCAAGGATATGACATCTACTTTGCAAAACGCATCGCAAAGGATTTGCTTGGCGATGAAAATAAGATAAAATTTGAGCTAGTTGAAGCCGCCAGTAGAGCTGAAGTCCTAGTGGCAAATAAAGTTGACATCACACTTGCAAATTTTACAAAAACACCTGAGCGCTCAAAAGTGGTTGACTTTGCGCTACCATATATGAAGGTCTCGCTAGGTCTTGTTAGCCCCGAGGGCGAGCTTATAACCGATATAGGGCAACTAAAAGGCAAAAAGCTTATCGTAAACAAAGGAACGACAGCGGACGCATATTTTACTAAAAATCATCCAGAAATCGAGCTTTTAAAATTTGACCATAACACAGAAACCTTTGCAGCGCTTCTTGATAGGCGCGGTGCGGCACTTGCTCACGATAACGCTATGCTTTTTGCATGGGTTAAGGAAAATGCTGGCTTTAAGGTCGGCATAGAAGCTTTTGGCGATATTGATGTTATTGCGCCAGCCGTAAAAAAAGGCAATACCATTTTACTCGAGTGGCTAAACAAAGAGATTGAGACTCTTGGAAAGGAAAATTTCTTTCATAAGGCATATGATGCTACACTAAAACCAGTCTATGGCGATAGCGTAAACCCTGAGTCACTTGTAGTTGAAGGCGGAAAAATTTAAAATGAAAGGTCGGAAAGCCCGACCTTATTATCTTCTAGGATTTTTAAAAAGCAAATCTAACTCTATTTTTATCATAAATGTTTAGAAATTTACCTTATGACCCTAGCGCCAAGCAATGGTGGCGTAAATGTAAAAAGTCTAGCTGGCTCGATACTAAAAATATCCTCCAAGACACAATCCACAAGCCCTACTCTATCGACAATTGGCACATTTGGATTTGTAAAAATTCCAAGACACTCATTCTTTTTAAGTACCATCGAGCGTAGCTGCACAGCCGCGGTATCGGTAGGTATGATCTGAAAAATCGTTTCAAATTCGCCGCTTTCATAATCTTTTTTGCAGTCCTTTAATGCCAAAAATCCACTCGGTGCGATTGATAGGCACATTTTAACATTAGCTGCGACCATAAATTGAACATATCCAAACGGAAACGCATCTGCATGCTGGTCGGTTATTCTTATCTTTTTGTCGATACCAAGATCGTTTAAAAACCAGTTTTGGTAATTAAAAATTTTAGAAGTTCTATTTAAATTTATAGGTATGCCAGTCTTTGCGTTTCGTATCTGAAAGGCATCCGTGATATCTTCGGCACTACTATCTGCAAACAATCCCATCATAAAAACAGATAAAAATATCAAAATCTTCATTGGCTACCTCCAAAATTTCTAAAATTTACCGGAAAATGATCTGAAACTATATGTGTTCGTAAATTTGCCAGCATTAAAACCGCAGCAAGCGTGGTTGTCACAAGAGAACCAGCTGAGTTGCCAACTATAGCATAATCAAGCGTTCCTCCATTTCTTTGCGTAGGCGCATTTGGCGAGATGGCTCTTGTTCTTACTCTTATAGAAAGCTCTAAATTCTGACGCAAACTCTCCGGAGATCTGTTAAAATCGCCCATAATCGTCCAAATAATCTCAGGGCGGTTTGCAAAATGCCTAAATACACTATCTACTATCGCAGGTGCGTCTGTGCCACCATTTGCGAGTGCGTGAATGCTAAAAAATACATCGTTGCCTATCCTTATGCCAATAATAGGTCTTGAAACGGTCGTTGGCGGTGGCAAAATAATGATCTCATCGGCTCTTGTGCGCGAAACGATGGCTAAATTAACTCTATTTGCGCCAGAGTCAATATTTGCATAGTATATATAGGCTTGCTCTGGTCTTGATACACTTCCAAGTTGCCATAAAAACTCAGTAACAATCGTGTCAGCAGATCTCTCATTTCTGCCAGTAAGCATGGCAGTAGTTGGAATGCTGCCAGCTTCTTGGACTGCCAAGATGTCTGCAGCGTTTGCCCCACTTACTATCTGCCTTACACTGATATTCCACTTGCTCTCTGTTGCCGCAGAGCTTCCTTGCAAATTCCAAGTGGCAAGTTTGTAATCATCTGGACTTGCAAAACAAAGCGTTGCTATAAAACATAATAAAATTTTAATCTTTTTCATGACTCACTCCTTAATAAAGCAACTTTGCATTAAATGGTGGCGGTACAAGATACCATTGTTGATCGAGGGTATCGGTACATCCTGTCAAATTTATAGCACCAAAAACATCAAGCCCAGCTGTATCATCAATAGGTGTTTGTAAGCACATGTTTGATTTTTTATTATAAATTTGAACAGCACCATTGCTCATAGGTCGCAAAGTAAATTTTTGTGCATCGTTCTTAACATCACAATTGGCATGGATAACGCCGTTGTTGTAAGTATTCATACAAGTTGCGCGAGTGTTTGCATTTATTATCATTACCTCATTATTTGGCAAAATAGCCAGTCGCCAAACGCGATAAGCCCCTAAATCCTCACTCTCATACAGCGAATATCCCCAAAGCCAGTTACCAGGTCTTGTCGCCCAAACCGTTATCACTACGCCATTTGGCGCCATGATAACACTAAAATCGCTAGTGTTTGAAAAAATATCAGGAAGGCTTGGGCTAGCTCCTAAAATCGGCTTATTTTTTGTTAGTGAATTTTTTATCGGAAGTTCAAATTCTGGTAGTTTACCTGGCGTCTTTATAGGTCTTGGGTTTTTGAAATTTTTATCTGGCAAGGTTGGAGTTTTGCCCAATTTTAGTGGATCGGTATCGCTTTGGCTACCAAAGGCACCTCCGATCGGATTTGCCACCGATGGCTTGCTTGAATGTTTTTGACCACAACCACTTAAAGATAATAGCAACATTATCAAAGCGGTTAGCCTTAAGATTTTAACCATAATTGCTCCTTATATTTTATTATTGCATCATTTCCTTAGTTTTATAATTTTAAGTATAATTGTAGTAAAATGTATCTTAAATAAAATTGATAGGCATATAGTGGCAGTACTTATTTTAGGACATAAATATAAATTTGACAAGCTTGATCTAGAAAGACTAGAACGCAAATTTCATGCCATTGATTTCATAAACCATCAAGAAAATTTATCAAGACAAACCAGAAAAAAGATAGAAAATCTCATAACAACAAAGCCGTATAAATACCTAGTTATCAACACAAAAGCACCAGTAGATAGTAAAATGATAAAATATCTCACGCTTTTGCAGTTTCGCAAGCAACATAAAAAAATACGCATCATTACGATAGAAAAACTACTAGAAAGATACTTAAAAAAATGCTACATCCCAGATGATGATATAGATTTAAATTTCTTAAACGACATAAAGCCTTATAATTTTGCCCAGCTGATTGCAAAGCGGATTGTTGATTATTTAGGAGCCGGTGTTTTGTTTGTGGTGCATTTTTTTGTGAAATTTTATGTGAAAAAAAAGATAGATGAGCAATCTCCTGGAGAGATTTACTATAAACAAAAAAGAGTCGGAATCAATGGAGCAGAATTTGAATGTGCTAAATTTCGTTCCATGAGTCTTGACGCTGAAAAAAATGGCGCAAAATTTGCCAGTCAAAATGATGATAGGGTTTTTGAGTTTGGGAAATTTATGCGAAAAACACGCATCGATGAGATACCGCAATGCATAAATGTGCTAAAAGGCGAAATGCATCTCATAGGTCCAAGACCTGAGCGAAAATACTGGATAGATCTGTTTGAAAAAGAGATCCCATACTATAACGAACGACATCTTGTAAGACCTGGCATCACGGGCTGGGCTCAGGTGAATTACCCATATGGTGCAAACGCATATGATGCCAAACAAAAGCTAATGTATGATCTATACTACATCAAACACTGGTCACTTTGGCTAGAAATTTTAACGATAGTTAAAACACTAGCCGTTGTGTTTAGTGGAAAAGGTGTTTAGCCTTACCTTCTAAAAAATTTATAAATTATTTTTACAACAAAGTTTGGCATGATACGAACTAAAAATTTTAGTATAGAGTTGCGTGAAAACCCATAAAAATTTAAAAACCCCATTTTATAGAATAATATTTGAACCTTCAACTCATTTATGGCATACTTTATCCCCTGTCTACGTGAAAGCTGACTATGTCCTGCTCTCATATTTACAATAACACATTGCAAATTATAAAATTTATAACCCTTTAAAATCATACGAACCCAAAGGTAATAATCCTCTATAAAAAGCATTTTTTGATAATTGCCAGATTCCAAAACGGCTGATTTTTTAAACATTACGGCTGGATGATTTAGCGGACTTCTAGCCTTAGCAAATTTTACTATGTCATAATGATATTCTGGTAGCTTTCTAAAAGCATAAATCCTACTTTCATGACCCTCAAATTCACTTATCCAACCACTACAAACATCAACATCTTGCTCTTTAAATACTTTCAACTGCTTCTCAAATCTATCTGGCAAACTTATATCATCCGTATCCATTCTTGCAACAATTTCATTACTGCACTTCTTTAATCCTATTGCAAGGGCATCTCCAAGACCTAAATTTTTTTCAAGTTGTATTATTTTTAGTATATTGCCGAGTTTGTTTTTCCATTTTTCAATAATTGCATATAAATCTTGCGTTAAAGCACCATCTTGAACTAAAACTATCTCATTTGGACGAATTGACTGTTCATCCCAAATGCTTTGCATAGCTCTATTAAAATACTCAGGTTTTTCTTTTACATAAATTGATATTAAAAGACTAAAATTCATTATTTATCCATTTTGTCAAAAACAAAATTTGGCTTTTCACTAAAACCCAATATCCAATCATAAAGTTGCTCGTATGATTGTTTAAAATTTTTTAAATCATAATGATTTTTCATATAATTATATCCGTTTTCTCCTAACTGTAGCAACTCCACTTTATCCTTATTTAATGAGTCTTGTAGTGCTTTTTTTAGCTCATCTTTATTTGGATCAAAATACCAACCAAATTTTATTCTATCTATTTCTTCGAATGGAGTAGTAGTAGTAGTAGCAACTGGAACTTTTTGACGATAGGCTTCCAAAATTGTCATGCTAAATCCCTCATTAAAAGATGGCAAGACATAAACATCGGCAATATCAAATGAGGTTGTTTTTTTATCGCCGCTTAAATATCCAACAAAAAATACACGATCATGTAAATTTAATTCAAATACTCTATTTTTTAATTTTCTAACGAAATCATCACTTCCATCTCCTGCAATAAACAAAACCGCACTAGATGATATTTCAGCAAATGCATCAATGAGCATCTCTAATCCCTTTTGCGGATCTAGTCTTGCAAGAAATAGTACAATCCTTCTACCATTTGCGATATTGAGAAAATAATTTCTAGTATCTATGTCTATGCTTAATTTTTCATCAAAATCAATAGCATTTGAGACAACAGATATGCTTGGTGTATATATACCAAATTCTTTAATGTATAACATCTCTTGATTTGTTAAGGCGGATATAATATTTGCTTTATTATAGCAGCGTTTAACATATAAAAATTTGGCAATAATTTTTTTCAATTTACTTTTTTTTAATCCCTCTGGATGAAAAGAACCGTGTGGAGAAATAATGATAGGTCTTGATGTAAAGCTAGACAAAATTATGTTTAGATTCCAAGCGCCGTGAAAATGAACGATATCATAATTTTTGGATATATTCTTAAATTTTGGTAAAATTCTAAAAAAATCCATATTATCTATATTAATAAAATCGCTATTTGGAAAAATTTCTATAAATTTAGCAACAACAGTATTTATACCACCTTTATGATCGTTTAAGATATGTAAAATCTTATAATTTTTCATCAGCAAATTTCCCAGTCAACAAAAAATAACCCAAATTTTACATGAAAGACTCAATATGGTAGCTATCATTTGTTAAACCGATTTGATTAATGGCAAAAACCAACTCAAACAAATCATGCTTTTGTGGCAACAACGAACTAAATTGATTAATCTTAAAATCTACCAAATATAATAGATAATCAATAACAAATCTAGAAAAATTCTGTGTCGCCATATTATTTAAAAACATACCAATCAATAACAAAATTATGAAATTGAGCTTAAAAACAAAGTGCCTCATTTCTTATTTCTAATAAGAAATAAAAGTAAATTTGGAATAAAAGTCAAACAATACATAATAAAATTTTTTAGTCCGTGAAACTTATAGGTGCTTAAAATTTTTCTTGCATATTCAATATCTCCTTTTTGCGCATAAATCACTGATTCTTTTAGATTTAATTTCATTTGGTATACTTTAAAATATTTCTGAAAATCTACATCACTAAAAGTCTTTTTTAGTTTTTTTATATTTTGTTTTGATTCTTTTATATTATCAAGTTTTTTTATATTAGATATACTATTTGGGTTATCAATTCGATAAAATGCCAAAGGGCTATCAATGTAGCAAGCATGAACTTTTTTCAAAAGTCTTATAAAAAAATCATAATCACCTGGATAGTTATATACTGGATCAAATTTTTCCTCCATACTATCCCATGCCATCCTGGAAATCACTACGGTCAAGATACCTATTGAATAGTTGGCTATCTGATATTTTAAAATATCACCTGATGGCTGAGTAGATTGATTTGCTTTTAATATTTGATTATTTTGATATAGTTTATAGTAATTGGAATAACAAAAGTCACTTCTTGTTTTTAACATGGCATTAACTTGAATTTCCAACTTATCTTGATGCCACTTATCATCACAATCTAAAAAAGATATAAAATCTCCGCTTGACTTTTCTATCGCATAATTTCTAGCCTCATAGAGCTTTGTAAATTTTGGTGCATAAAAATATTTTATCCTATCATCGTTATATGAATTTACAATATTTGCACTTTCATCGGTCGATTGATTATCCCAAAAAATAATCTCCCAATTGCAATAAGTTTGAGCCAAGACACTATCTATAGCCTCTCTTAAAAATTCGCCAGCATTGTAGCAATTCATTATTATAGCAACTAATGGTTTTTTATTTTGCATAAAATTCCCTTATTTTTTCTACAACAAATATCACTTCTTCAAACTTTAAATCAAAATGGCAAGGTAAGGTTAAAATCTCATTATACAATTTCTCACTCGTAGGTAATGAATAATCTGTTCTAAATTTTGTCAAAAGATGATTTGGTTTATAGTGAATGCCAGTTTCTATATTATTTTGCATCAAAAAATCCCTTAGTTCATTGCGATTATTTACTTTTATCACAAAAACATACGGAACAATATCATCAAAATCAAAATTTAAAATTTTAATTTCATCTATATCATTTAAAAGCTTGATATAGCCTCTTGCAATCTCTCGCCTTTTTATTATAAACTCATCAATCCTAGATAGCTGAGATAAGCCGATAGCCGCCATAATATTACTCATATGATAACGAAATCCTTGAAATTTTACATCAAAATCCCAGCTTCTTTGTCCCAAAAATCTCTTCTCGCTATCCTTTTCAACTCCAAGCAATCTAGCATCTTTAATTCGTTCAATAATATTTTTATCGCACGACAATACAGCGCCGCCCTCACCACTTGTAATATTTTTCACACCATCAAAACTAAAACATAATATATCACCATAAGTTCCTATCTTCTGCCCATCACACAAGCACCCAAATCCCTGTGCGGCATCTTCAACAACACGCAAATTAAACTCTTGTGCCAAATTATAAACATCTTTGATGCCCTTAGAACTACTTGCATAATAAACAGGCATTATAACTCTTGTCTTGCTGGTTATTCTTTTTTTGGCATCATTAACATCAATAAATAATGTATCATCGCAAACATCGCATGCAATAGGCTTTAATCCAAGTGCGGTAATCGCTTGAAATGTTGCTACATAGGTTATTGTTGGAACCAAAATCTCATCACCATTTTCTAAATCTAAAGCAGATAATGCCAAGTGAAGTGCTGCTGTTCCAGTGCTTACACAGACAACATCCATTTTTGTATCTAAATACTCTTTAATAGCCACTTCAAATTTCATTACCTCTTCGCCCATACCAAGATATTCTTTATCCAACACCTCACAAACAGCATCTTTTTCAAGTCTAGAAATGCTTGATTTTGATAGTCTAATTTTATTCATTTTTTAATCCGATCCAATAAGATCCGTGCTTGTGTTGTCCATGGTAAATATTTTTAAAGCCAGCTTTTTTTAAAAAATCTATATGTTCGTCCAAGTTTCTTAAATATCCCCAAAATTGTCCTTTGTCATATAGTCCAAAACAAGATAATATGTCTTTTACAAAATCCTTTAAACTTACAACAAAGCCCTCTTTGGGAATTATAATCTCAGTCAAATAAAATTCTTTAAATCCATAATCATATATTGATCTTAAAAAGCCAAGATACTGCTCATCATTGAATACATAATCAATAGTGCTACAATATCCAAATTTATACTTTATCATACCATTTATAGCACTGGGAAAATACCCAACTATCAGCTCACACCCCCCCCCTCACTAGAAAGCCATCTTGAATTATCCGATGGTTCTATTGCGGTTACGCATTTTTTGCCGCTATTGATTAAAAAATCTTCAATTATTCCATTGCCGCATCCTATTGACAAAACTTTATCGTAATCCTTAGAAAAGTTAATTATATCTTTAGCTATATTTATCTTGCATTCTTTATAATGCTCAGGCAAATCATCATAAGAGCTAAATTTGTCATAAAATTTTTTATAAAACTCTTCATAAAATTTTGTATCTGCAATTTTACTGGAATCAGTTTTGTAAAAATCAGAAAACCTAATCCCAAACCAATCTTTCTGATAAATTTTTCTCATATATTTTTCCTAATTAATTTTAATACTATCCAGCCCAGCAGATACAGCCTCATTTGGATCGTGCTCTAAATTTGCTATATTTAAAAGCATATTATAATCTCCAATTCCTTCAAAACAAACCCAAAGTCCATTTTGTATGGTTAGCCTTTGATAATTCTTATGGGATAAATTTATATAAAACCTATCTTTACTTTTCTCATCATAGATAGTAAATTTAATCTCACCAAGACAAACAACGAGATTTAATATCATTTTTGTATGTTTTTTCCACCCCTTTATTTCGCCTTTTTTTACAGTTGAAAAATATGCTTCACCAAAGCCAACATAGCCATTATCACTAACCTTTATGGCATGGAATATATCGCCTTTTGGATGATGTATCTGCTTTAATGGCGTTAAGATCACTCCGTCCATAAGATTCCTTTTGATTTTGCTAAATTTTCATACAACAAAATCTGATCCAATGTTTTATCAAGCATATCTACATCTGCCTTATAAAAATCTCGATACCAACCACTAGTAAATTCAATCATCTGATCATAATCTAAATTTGCTTGCCATTTGAGATAAAAAAGTGCCTTATCGCAATTTAGTTTTAAAAGTCCAGCCTCATTAAAATCACTATTTTGAACTATATCAAATGCTTCATTTTCATTTTTAAAATTCCAAATTTGACTCAAATCCAAGAGTAATTCTTCGACGCTACGATTCTGTTCACCTCTAGGTCCAAAGTTAAAGCACTCCCCATTAAAACTTGGATTATTATGCAAAACCATACCCAAATTTAAATATCCACTCAATGGCTCCAAAACATGTTGCCAAGGTCTGGTTGATCTTGGAGATCTAATTTCAACTGGTCTTTTTTGGCTCCATGAAAGCATACAATCAACCACGATCCTATCCTTTGCCCAATCTCCGCCACCAATAACATTTCCAGCTCTGCCAACTCCAATTTTGACATTAGAATTATCCTTATTAAAAAACGAATAAAAATATGATTTTATGACAAGCTCGGCAGCCCCTTTTGAGCCACTATAAATGTCCTTGCCACCCATAGAATCATTTTCTTTATACCCCCAAACCTGCTCAATATTATCATATGCCTTGTCACTTGTTATAATGACAGCTATACATTTTTGGTTCAAAACCCTTAATACTTCCAAAACATTTGCGGTTCCCATAACATTTGAATATATAGTGCCTAATGGATCTTTATAGGAAACCGAAACTATTGGCTGTGCCGCCAAATGAAAGATAAAATCTGGTTTATGTAGCTCAAAAATTTCTTTTAATTTTTCAAAATTTCTTATATCTTCTTGATAGTAGATAATTTTATTTCTTAAATTTAAAACTTCAAACATAGATGGACTTGTCGGAATATCTATTGAAACACCAACAACTTTTGCACCTAGCTTTAAAAGCCATACTGTAAGCCAACTACCCTTAAAACCCGTATTGCCAGTTATTAATACTGTTTTACCATAATAAACATTACCAAACATTACTTATTCCAAATTTTCCATTTTGCCTGCTTATCATTCCACATTTGATTAAGCTTGTTTTTATCTCGTAATGTATCCATTGGCATCCAAAAACCATCATGTTTGTATGTAAAAATTTCTCCACAATCAGCTAAATTCATAAGTGGCTCTTGTTCAAATACAACATCATCACCATCATCTATATAATCAAAAACCTTTGGCTCACATACAAAAAAGCCAGCATTTATCCAACTTCCATCTCCTTTTGGCTTTTCTTTAAATTTTAAAACCTGATTACTATCTGAGATATCCAATGCGCCAAATCTACCATCTGGTTGCGCCGAGGTCATAGTTATGATCTTGCCATGAGAATTATGAAATTTAATCAAAGCATTAATATCTATATCAGCAACACCATCACCATAAGTAAGCATAAATGGGTTATTTCCGACTATTTTTTTTGCTTTTTTTATCCTTGCGCCAGTCATACTATCTAGTCCAGTATCAATCAAAGTTACCTTCCATGGCTCACTTGAATTATTCAAGATCTCTATTTTGCCATTTGCAATATCAATGACTATATCACTTCTATGCAAAAAATAGTTCACAAAAAACTCCTTTATATAATAACCTTTGTAGCCTAACAAAATCACAAAATCATTAAATCCGTAGTGACTATAAATTTTCATAATATGCCATAAAATAGGTCTTCCGCCTATCTCAACCATAGGCTTCGGTCTTATATCTGTTTCTTCGCTTAGTCTTGTTCCAAGACCACCAGCTAATAATAATACTTTCATTTTTCAGCTCCTATTTATATTATATACTTAGATGTTATAATATCTCCTGAATTTTTTAACTCCATAAGCAACTTTTTAATCTTTTTACAATTTATGTTATCATGAGTTGGAAGATTAAATATATGTTCGCAAACATATTCAGAGACAGGATTTTGCCCTCTTTTATATCCAAGACTAGCAATATCATTGCAACCGCTTGCGATACTTTTAAACCATACCGACAAATCAATTACTTTAGAAAATTTTCTCTCCCATTTATCACGATTATTTATTAAAAAACTATATCTTAAAAATATATTTTCAGGCATATTCATATATTCTTCTGAGTAAAATTTTAATATGTTATTGTAAAATTTTGCCTTTTGTTTTCTATTTTGTATATTTTTAGAAAGACTTTCTATTTGCGATATACCAACTTTTGCCAAAATATTTGGCATTTTTGCTGGATATGGATATTTTTTTATATCATCCTTGCTTCTTAAATTTTCATCAAAAAAATAAACCAAAAAGCCAAATTTTTGTAAAACCAAATTTATGATTTTTCCGATCCAATAAACCAAAGGGTGCAATAATATCAAATTTGCCAAAAATGTAAATGAAATTTTAAATACCATTTTATAATCTAGGTTTTCAACATTTGAATATAATTGATTAAATTTATCTAAAAACATAGGATTATTTACACTTACAATCCCACCAAGCCCAGTATTTATAACCTTGCTTCTATCAGTTGAATAGTATCCAAAATCTCCGATTGTTCCAGCAAATTTACCATTCTTGTTTGCACCAAGTGAAAGAGCGGCATCTTCAATCAAAATTATACTATATTTTTTTGTAATTATTAATAAATTTTCAATATCACACATTTGACCAAAGGTATGCTGGGCGTAAATAATTCTTGTTTTTGGCGTTATTAATTTTTCTATTTTTAAAATATCTATATTAAAGTCAGTTTGAGTAATATCACAATAAACAGGCTTTGCGCCACAATATAAAATAGCATTAATAACAACTACACATGTAAATGAAGGAACTATTATTTCATCGCCTGGTTTTATATCTATACTTTTTAAAATGGTATAAAATCCCATTCTGCCACTGGCAAACAAAAAAGAGTTTGTACCAATTTTACAATCTATTCTTTGCTTATATTCGATTAAATAATCTTTGCTATCATTTTTTTTAGGATTTAACATATATCCAAAAACCCCAAAAAAATCCTTGATTGTATTTGTCCCACTAAAAATATTCATTTTATAATGTGGGTAAATAAATAAATTATCCACTATTTTTTTTATCATACAAATACCTTATCTAGATTTCTTTTTGTAATTTTAGTAAAGAAATTTTCACGATACCAAGCAGACAAATTATTGACTTTTTGTGGATTACTATTTCTAAATTTTAGTAAGATATTTAAAACGGTATCTAATTCATCAAAATCATAAACTAAATCCCAAATTTCACCCTTTCCAATATCCACCAATGGATTTGCGGTAAAATTATCAAAACTCGCTATAATAATAACCGATAAACCACAAGCTACAGCTTCAACGGCAGTTCCCGACGCGGTGCAAATAACTATTTTTGAGTTTTCAAAAAGTTTATATATTTCTTCATTTGATACATTGATATTATTTGGTAACCGCCCAAAGGATGATAAATTTACAGAAGGATGATTTTTAAAAACAATATCCATTTTTAAGCTAGACAAAATTTTTAACATATTATATGTATCATTTAAAACATAAGATCCGAGGCACAATATATTACTTTCAGATCTTATGCCGTCAAATTCAAATATCTTTTGATATCTAAAGGATGGACAAATATCATACATAACCTGATTTCGCTTTTGAAGATAATGCTTGCCGTTTACAAAAACTTTATGCGGACTTGAAAGCATCTGAAAATCCAAATCATCTACGATAGCATTAAAATAAATCTCATAACCAATAAAAGCTTGAATTGCATAGATTTTTATATTTTTATTATGTCTTCTAATGCCAAGATTAAAACTTCTTTCAATCACTTGAAATTCTGACCAAGAGTATATATTTTTTATATTTTGCAACTTCGCTAGATTTTTTCCAACAATATACCTAACAAAGGACTGAAAGTTAAATTTAGAAATATCTTGCATAAGTGATTTATTGAAAATTTGATCATATTTGTTTTTATTTTTTTGAAACAATCTTAGAGTTTTAAAAGGATAAGCAGCATACATCCAAAATAACATTAAGAAATCAAATAACTCAAAGACATCATACTCAAAAATAAAATTTTTACTATCTTTATTGATTATTTTTATCATCTTGATAAGTTTAAAAGGATTTTTATTAATGCCATAAAGCCTTAATAAAACAAAATATTTTTTATTAAAGTCATCTAAAATTTCATATATACCACTCAAATATGCTTCTTTATAGTAGCCTAAATTATTCACATTATCAACAACACAAAATGTATCTACTATATTTTCTATTTTACTATTGTCTATTCTTTTGCCATAAAATTTAAATATCAAATATGAGATAAAATATGAGATAAAATAGTAAAAACCTTTAATGTAATACAACACAAAATTTCTGATTAATAATCTAACAATACTATCTTTAGGTGATTTTGATAAGAAAAAATTAAGTGGGAAGGTGCTTAAATATGGATTTTTTATTAATGTGTTATTAGTTATAGTATATATATCCCATTTACTATTTCTTTTTATATTATTGATATATGTGTGAAACCCATCTTTGTTTTGTAAATACTTTTCATTTAAATACATTGGATCAAAACCACCTTTAATCATAGCCCAAATTCCTGCATTAAATCCAGATTTTTAAAACTATCAATATATGTTTTTGAGTATTTTTTTAATACAATATTATTAAATCCGTAAAATTCTATCTTATTCGCAACTGCTGCGTCATAATCATTTATACTATCGCCGATTAATATAGTTTCATTTTTTTGGTAAGAAAATTTATCTAAAATATCCATAAGTATATTTTGCTTGATTGTTGGGGAACCCTGTATGGTTTTAAAATATTTATATATTTCAAGCTTTTTGCATAGAAAATTTAACTCATTTTCTTCTGATCCAGATACTATATGCATATTAAATTTGTCATAATTTGATAAAATAAAATCAACAGTATCTTGTATTAAAATTTTTTTATTGCAAAGCATTTTTTTCATAATTTGACTAAATTTTTCTGCATATTTGAGAACTTCATCATCGCCAATATGTGAATTTAAAATACTTTCATAAAAATATCTTATTTTTATGAACCTTGAAAGACCTCCATTTTGATTATGAAATTCTATCAATTTATCAACTTGTTCTTTATCAAAATTTTCAAAAATTTTTCTAAACCCAAATCCGCGAATAGGCATACTATTAATCACAACTCCATCAAAATCAAAAATAATATTTTTAATCATCAATAAATCCAATCACGCTACACGGCAAACCATCACAGTTTTGTATCCTAAGTGGAGCAATAACAACTTGACTAAATTTTGTGTTTTCATCAACAGAATTTAAATCCATATCCTCTAAAAGCAATATTGGACGATCTGGATTCAAAAATCGCCTATGTGCATCTCTGCCAATCTCTCTATGTTTAAAACTTGAAACAGAGATAGTGTCAAATCCAAAAACTTTTAAATTTGGCATCTTGCTTAATAAAAAATCATAAAGATTTGGAGAAAAGCCATAATTTACCTCTGTATATTTACTATCATCTCTAAAAAGGCAACTGCCTGTTTTAACGATAAGAAAGTCACAATCTGAGTCAAAATTTTCTAGACTATGCATCAACTCTTTTTCAATTACAAGGCTTAAAGGATTTATGCAAACTATAACTACATTTTTGAAAATCCAAAAACTATCATCAAAATCACAGATGCTCTGTCCATTTTCGTAAAAATGATATGGCATATCAATATGAGTTCCAATATGAGTTGTTGTGGAAATAAAACTATTATTTGCAACTGCACCTTCGCTTATGCAAGTGGTTTTTGATATGTTAAATTTATCTTTGTTGCCATATGTGGGAGTATTTTCATTGATAGCGTATGAAAGAAACTTAATCATCTTGCTTTTCTTGCTGTTTTTGATAAATTTCTTGAATACATTCAAGCAAACCTTGCCCTATATCTATATATGGATTTGCGACGAGTTTTTTGGCGGTAGTTGGGTGAAACGAGTATGGAGTAATCTTATAATGACCAAAATTGCTATCAGAAATTTGACAAATTTCAAGTCTATTTTGAAGCATTTCATTTATCATAGTCAAAAGCTCCAATCTTTTTAATTTCTCTATTCCAGTCAAAATAACATGCTCGTTTTCAT
This sequence comes from Campylobacter australis, assembly GCF_050586305.1. NCBI lineage: Bacteria > Pseudomonadati > Campylobacterota > Epsilonproteobacteria > Campylobacterales > Campylobacteraceae > Campylobacter > Campylobacter australis. Next base: position 337,961 of record NZ_JAXUAA010000002.1, read on the forward strand.
ACTGAATATCTTGCAAAATATCAACTGAAAGTCTTGCCGCATCAGCTGCGTGTATATACTCTCTTAAATCCTGACCATCCCCTTTATATTCCAATCTACCCGTTCTTAATGCCTTTGTCAAAAGATTGTAGATATAATTATTATAACTTGCCCTTTCACCATACAAGGAGCCATATCTTATAATGGTATATTTTAATCCATATCTTCTATAATATTCAGCCGTAATTTTTTCAGAAGCATATTTACTAATCCCATAAAACGAACCATCGATACTTAAAGCATAAGCACTACTTGCATATACAAACCTTTGAACAGTTTTTGAATTTCTGCAAGCTTGCAAAATATGAGAATTTCCTAAAACATTTATATTGATAGTTTTAATAGGATTTGCTATAGCTTCTTCAAGCTCTGCAACTGCAGCAAAATTATAAACTATATCAGCACCTAAAACCGCCATTTCTACACTTTTTTCATCCAAAATATCAGCTTCAACAAATTTATACCTATCCTTGATATAATCCGAACAAAATTTATCAGCCACAATCACACTATAATCACGCCTAGTTAGCTCATCAGCTACATAACCACCCAAAAAACCACTTCCGCCAAAAATCACAACCTTTTTCATTTGTAAAAAAATTCCTTCAAATGTTTTATTGCGCTCATTCCCATAGCCAGAACAGCCTCTTGTGAATTACCTCCAATATGCGGAGTGCATATTAAATTTGGCAACGACAACAAATCCATATCAGTTGGTGGTTCATCGATATAAGTGTCAATTGCGGCACCGGCAATAAGTCCATTTTTTAAAGCAAATTTTAGATCGTTTTCATTTAAGATTCCACCCCTTGCACTATTTATGACAAAACTGCTCTTTTTCATAGTTTTAAAAATTTCCAAATCAACCATATTTTCTGTACTTTTATCATAAGGTGTATGTATGCTTACGATATCACAAATACTAAAAATTTCATTCTTGCTTACACTTTTTAATCCATTTTCAGCATAGTATTGATCTTGATTAATTATGTCGTTAACATAAATTTCGCACCCAAAAGGCTTTAAGAGTCTTATGAGTTCTTTCCCTATAAAGCCGACACCAATTATGCCCACTTTTTTACCACTAAGCTCAAAACCGCCAGATTTATTCCAAATACCATTTTTTAACTGATTTGAAGTAACAAATAAATTTCTACAAAACATTATCATATATCCAAGTGTCATTTCGGCAACAGAAAGCCTATTTACGCCACCGCTCCAACCTATCTTTATATCTCTTTTTTTGACAGCATCCAAGTCTATATTGTTTAACCCAACACCATATTTTGAAATAATTTTTAGATTTTTGCATTTGCTAAGCAGATTAGCATCAATCTCTTCAAGACCGACGATTACACCATCGCAATCTTTTATAAACTCAACAAGTTCACCTTTGCTAAATTTTTTTCCTTCTAAATTTAACCTAGTATTTGGAAAAATCTTACAAATTGCATTCCGCAAAACACTATTTTTACAAAAAGACGGTGAAGTAGCTGCTATTGCCAATTTTTGTTGCATTGCAAATCCTTGCTATTTATAAATAAATAAAATCATAGTATCACACTTAAAAGCATTTTTAAGATCTTGATTATAGCTATCTAGTGTAGCTTGTGAGAAAAATTCAAATCTACCTTGTCCTCCTGGAATACCATCCATAAGCCATGTAATATGATTAGATAGATCGTATCTTTGTTCTGGTAAAATTTCATATTTATAGCCGAGCTTATCCATAATATATTTTATGGATTTTGGGTTATAGTAGTAATGGTGAGCTATTGACCAATAAAATTTTTCAAAGGCTGGAATTTTATAACCAGAGGTAAGAATATCTGTGCAAGACGGTATCTCAGCCACAATAACCCCCCCCTCATTTAATAAATCATAGGTGTTTTTTAAAAAACTAAGCGGATCTGAAATATGCTCAAATACAAAAAAATGAGTTATAATATCAAATTTAATCCCATTATTTGCAAGCACAAGCTCTTCAAAACTCTCATAGGCATTAAAGTCATTTTTATGCAAAAATTCTAAAAACTCACCAGATGGCTCAATCCCATAACAATCAAAACCATAATCCCTAAAAGCACTAAGCATAAATCCAGATGAGCAGCCTATTTCTAATAATTTATTTGCACCAACATCTTTATGTATATCTAGATGCTTTTGCAGAAATTTCCATCTTCTTTTTACCTGGTCAAGATTGCTTATCGAGTGCTCTTTGGCTCCACTCCAATCCCTATGGTCTCCAACACGCTTTGACATAAATTTTTCAAATTCTTTTTTATAAAATTCCCTCTCTTGTTCTGGTGATAAATACGGATACAGATAGACAACTCCGCAATTGTTGCACTCCCAAAATTTATGCTCTTGCGTGCCGCCAAAAACATCTGTTGCTCTAAGTTTTTGACCTTTGTTACTTTGACACAATCTGCACTTCATCTAGGCAACCTTTAACGAGTAAATATTTTGACTAAGAAGAGATGACCTCATACCCCCCCCCATAACTATTTTTTTAAATTTATGAAAATTATCAAAGGCATTTTGATCGACTAAATTTTGTAATTTTTGCCTACTAAAATCCCACCATTTTATCCGCAACATAAATTCTATATCTTCTTTTGGATATCTAAATTTTAAGATTTTAGCCGGATTTCCAACCATAACCGCATATGCTGGCACATCCTTTGTTACTACCGCTCCACCTCCTATTATTGCACCATCTGAGACACTAACTCCTTTTAAAATAATAGAATTTGCACCTATCCAAACATCATTTCCTACACTTGTTGTAATATCGTCTTTTTTATAGCTTTTATAGCCTTTTACAAAATTTCCACAATGCTCATAAAGATAAAATGAGTGTGTTGATACATCGGTATTGTGCTCCCAAAGTCCAATATAAACACCGCTGGCAATAGAGCAAAATTTGCCTATTTTTGTTCTATTTATAACGCTATATTGAGACACATAGCTATACTTCCCAAGCTCACTATCCCTAAACTCAACATAATCTTTAAGTCTTGAATAATATTTTAAAGTCGAATTACTAACATTTGCTGTTTTAGCAATTATTACTTTTTCTTGGATAATATTATTCATTTTTGATCCACTCTATCATATTTTTAAGTCCAATTTCAAACTCCACAATAGGTTTTTTATAAAGCGACATTAGTTTTGAATTATCAGCATAGATACCAAACTGATCACCAGGAGTACCAGACTGGACTTCAATCTGTTTTGTTGATTTCGTAACTTTTCTAATCAGTTCTAAAATCTCACCAACAGTTGTTTTTTTGCCTGTGCCGACATTTAAAATTTGGTTATCATAAATATCTTTTTGCATAGCATCGATCGTTACACTCACAACATCATCTATATAGACCAAATCCCTAAATCTTGCCAAATCACCCTTTACAATCACTCTTTTAAAACTATCATCAAGAAACTGTTTTAAGTATATACTAACCATCCCTTGTTTTAGATTTTGTAAATTTTGCCCTGGCCCATAAACATTAAAATACCTTAACGAAACACACTTGATACCAAAATGCTTTGAAAAAATATCCATATATTTTTCGCTAGCAAGTTTTCCAACTGCATAAAATGACTTAGGATTTGTCTTGTCTGTTTCCGAAAATCTCTCTTTTCCATCTTGTTCGCCATAAACAGACATTGTACTAGCGTATATAAATTTTGGGATTTTATTTTTTACGGCATATTGTAAAAGTTTTAATGTTGATACTGTATTTGTCTGTATATCATACTCTGGATCTTCAAAACTTATCTCACCGCTACTTTGTCCGCCTATATGATAGATCCCATCAAATCTCAAATCATTTAGCTTGCATATGATTTCATCGTTGCTAAAATCACCATTTATGAAAATAGCCCCTTTTGTAACATTTGATAGGTAGCCAGTTTTTAAATTATCAATTATATATACTTCATCACCCTGCAACAAAAGCCTTTTTGCCAAAGCTCCACCGATAAAACCAGCTCCACCAGTTACTAAAAATTTCATCACTCTCTTTCAAAAATATAATTAAACTGAGTTTTAAATTTACTATCATTAAATAAATCTGAGTGTTTTTTGGCTTTTAGCTCAAAACCCTTATCTGATAAAAATTTTATAACCTCTTGCGTTCTTAGATCAAACTCATCAAGCTCGACAAAGATTGACTTCACGCAATTATCTCTTGATAAAACTTCTTTTGCGCCATATATTATCTTATCTTCTATACTATCAACATCTATTTTAATGAAATTCGGCGCTTCGAAACCATATTTACACACAAGCTCATCTATACTATATGAAAACATTCCCTGTCTAAAAACGACACTCATTTCATAATCACCCTGTCCAACCTTTTGTAAATTTTCATCACTAAATTCATTAAAAGCCCCCCCCAGTTGAGTGCTTGACATATTTAAAAATCCAAATTCACTCTTATCGCTAACTGCTATCGGATATAAAATGACACTATCTTTTAGCCCATTTATTTCTATATTTTTAGATAAAAACAAGGTATTTAAAGCAGATGGCTCAAAGGCAAAAACATTCAAGCCTTTAATACCAGCATAGACAGAATACAACCCAATGTTTGCACCTATATCCCAAAAAATAGTTGGCTTATTTCCGGTCATCTTTGGTATGGCATCAAGCCACTCTATCATCTCTGGCTCTTTACTAAAAAGTGTTTTTGAACGCCACAAAGAGATATGTCCGAAACAAAAATATTTAATTTTTCCGTAAATAGTTTTTATCTCATCTATGACAACCATCTGTTCTGAAACTTCACAACGAAATCTCTTGCCCAAATAACCTGGAATGACAAATGCCGAACAAACATAAGCCTTTTTTGCAAAATTAAATATTACAGACTTTACACTCATTTTAACCCCTTGTTTATTCTCTTTTTTTAATCACCTTTGCTGGAACACCGCCAAGAACACTATATGCATCAAAATTTTTATTTACCACAGCACCAGCTGCGACAACTGTGCCTTTTTTAAGTGTAACATCTTTTAATATAACGCAATTTGAAGCTATCCAGACATCATTTTCTAAAATAATCTTTCCACCAATATGCCCCTGTTTATTAATGGGAATTTGTAAATTTTTTATATTATGATCAGCTGATCTTAAAACGCAATTTGGACCAATACAACAGTTGTCACCTATGATGATTTCTCCACCAGATGCTCCGATTTGAGAATTTGTATTCATGGCAAAATTATCACCTATTATAACCCCCCCCCCTCATTGGCATAAATGTAGCTACGCTCCATAAATTTAGCATTTTTACCAATCTTAATATTTTTAAAACCCAAAATAGTAACGCCACAGTCTATCCTAAAAAACCCATCTGTTTTTTTAAAAAGTGGCTTATAGGCAAAATACCTAAGTCTAACGCCAATCTCAGTTGGAATATATTTAAAAAATGCGATATAAATTTGAAAAGATAGATTAAATATTTTTCTTATAAATTTCAAAGAGCCTATCCTCTGCCATCATTTCCGAGACTTCAACCAAATCTTCTTTTGTATCAACAGCTTTTGTGATAAAACTAGTTGGCACCATTTTTACATCAAGTCCATTTTCTAAAATTCTCATCATATCAACAGATTCGATTACTTCAAGTGCAGTTGGTTGCATTTGGTTGTACTGCAATAAAAAATCTCGCCTAAATGGTATCACACAAACCTGTTTTTTCATAGGAACATCTAAAACGCCCTTTTTGCGACTAGGAACTGGTTCTCTGCTAAAATAGAGTGCATTGTTATTTTTATCAACTACCACTTTTACCTCGTTTGGATTTTCAAAAGAGTATAGGTCTGGCAGATCTGCCATCAAATTTGTAATTAAAATTTTATCATCTTTAACCATGGGCTCTACTGCCTCATTTATCATTTCGGGGAAAGTTAGCGGCTCATCACCTTGAACCATAACCACTATATCGCACTTTTGCCCACTTTGAGCCTCTATTTTAAGCATAGCTTCCGCGCATCTATCAGAACATCTCTCGTGAGTATCACTAGTCATAATAGCCTTGCCCCCAATTGAGACAATATAATCAAAAATTTCACTGTCACAGGTTGCTACATAAACTTCGTTTAAAATTTTACTCATTTTTACTCGCTTATAGACATGCCCAATCATTGGTATACCCAAAATCTCTTTCATCGGCTTACCAGGAAAACGACTTGAACCCATTCTAGCTGGTATGATTGATATTATGTTCATTTTAACTCCTCTTTAATTTTTCGCATTCCATCTCTCGCACAATCGCCCAAAAATAAAAAATCCAAACTATAAGCCAAAAATTTGCAACCAAGAGAAATTTTATCCTGAATATGTTTTGCATCTGTTTGTATAATGTGAAACCCGGATGGGAAATTTCTATCCTTGCAAATTTTTACAACTCTATCAATGCGTTCAACAACTCTTGCATCATCATACTGCCCAGCAAGTCCCATACTAGCAGATAAATCGTAAGGTCCTATTATAACTCCATCAATACCATCTATATTGATGATTTCTTCTATGTTATCAACTGCTTCAAAATGCTCTATTTGAGCTATTATAACAAGCTCATCTTTCATAAAATTTTTGTATTCATTAAATCCAGACCCATATTTTTGAGCCCTAAAAAGCCCAACGCCTCTTTTTCCAGTTGGTGGATATTTTGCATAATCAACCGCCTGTTTTGCATCAGATAAATTTTTAATCATGGGAACTATAATGCCATCAGCACCCATGTCTAAAACTTTTTTTATAGTTACTTCTTCATTTTTAGCCACCCTAACAAGTGCTTTAAGTCCGCAAGATTGTATTGTTGAGATTAAAATTTGAGCCTGAAAAAGATCTATAGAGGTATGTTCCATATCAACAACAAGCCACTCAAACCCAGCACTAGCCATCACTTCAACAACCGATGGATGAGCTATTGTTATCCAAGAGCCTATCGTTATTTCATTGTTTTTAAGTTTATTTTTTAAAGACACTTTTAATCCTTTGCAAATAGACAGCACTCTTTGCATCATCAGCCGTCAATAATCTTGGAAATAACAAAAACGAAATTATAACAAAACAAACATAAAAAAAGCCAAATACGAAAAAATTTAGCAAAACACTTTCAAAAAATTTAAAAAATCCTGAAAAAAAGGCTAAAATTACAAATATACAAACTGAATAAATTTGGTGGTAAATAAAAAATTTTATACCTATGCCAAGCATTTTTGTATTAAAATAAAGAGAGATATTGACACTTATTATTTGTATTAAAACTATTTTTAAGGCAAGTCCTACAGAGCCAAAACGAAAAAAATATATCAAAATAAAACTGATCAAAATCCCAAAAGGTGTTATATAAAGCGAGATATTTCTAGCCAAATTTGTCCTAGAGCTAGCATATAAAAGTCCGTTGCTTATCTGCCCATATGTTTGATGAAGCGGATAAAATGCCATAATACTTAACGCAAAGGTAGCACCTTTGAATTTATCATCAACGAAAATTTGCAAAATTTCACTAGAATGAAACGATATAAAAACTCCAAAAAAGGCAGCTATACAATAAAGTGGTGGAGAATATTTAATAAGCTGTGTTTTTAGTGCTTCATAGTTTTTATTGGCATAATTTAGAGAGAATTCTCTTGTGATTATGGGTGTCATAGAGGCTGAAAATATAAAAGTAACAGCGACCAAGCTATACGAAAGTCCATAAAATCCAACTTCTGCTCCACCAGAAACCTTTTGCAAAAGCCAAATATCAAAAAAGGCTGCAAATCCAGTAACAACAGAATGGACAACCAGTGGATGACAAAATTTTATAAATTCATTTGATATACTTCTAAACAAATCCGGTGTTAATCTCGGCAAATCATAAAAAATTTTACTCTTTAAAAATACAACCAAAACAACAAGTAAAAAAACACCAAAAGAGATAAACTGATAAATAAAGTAGCTTTGTAAATTTAATGAAAAATTAAATACAATATAAAAAATCAGTCCAAGCATAGAAAGTTTATGAAAAATTTTAATCATTTCTACACTTACCGTAAGAGCATAAGCATCTGAAATCTTAATACAAATTTGAGTCAACCAAGTCAAAAATCCAAAAAACATACCATAAAAAATATATTCATGCGGCATATATGGAAAAAATAAATTCTCTATTTGTATAAACTTTATAACCAAAACAAATCCGATACAAATCAAAAAAATAAAGAAAATATATAAAGTATAAAATACAAGCAAAGACTTTCTGTTGCCATCAGCACTAAGTTTTGTAAAAAATGCCGTAGATGAGCCAAAATCTAAAAAACCAATCATTTGACTGAAAAAATTTTGGAAATATGTAAAAAAACCATAATTTACGGGTCCCAAATATTTAGGAACAATGGCAACCATTACAGTATTAATAATTGCATTTATAATACTTGAAACGAGCTTAAAAACATATCTCTTTTTAAAACTTGTCTCTTTCATTATTTTTCCAAAATGCCATTAAACTCGGCAACCCATTCATCTACCCAATTATCAGATGTTTTAAAATACCTATCCAAAAACATCATTCTAGCTTTTTGAACCGCATCACTATCCCACCATTTTTCCACACTATCATATATTTTATTTAAAAATATAGCACACCGTTCTGCATTTAGGAATAGGATATTTGCATCAATCAGTAGATTGATATAATCTTTCGCATCATCTCTAAAAGCATAAACATCTGCAATGAATACTATTGTTGGCTTATTTATAGATAAAGACTCCATAAAACCAGTATGCATATGATCAAAAATATTAAGTCTTGACTCAGCTATCTGTTTATAGTAGCTGGTAGAATTATCAAATTTTAATTTTAATCCAGTATCAAGTAGTCTTTGTTTAAAATTCCAGCCATCATCAATCATATATGGTCTTATAGTAACACTATCAATATATTTAAAATTTAATAAAAAATTCTTTGTATTTTCAATATATTTTATACTTTTTCCAGCATCTTCTAGATAATGAAATATATAAAAATACTTTGAAAAATAATTCATTATCAAAACTATATCATTACTGCTCTTATTTGATGATAAAATTGGCGGTTGAGAAATGGGTCTAATGCGTTTTCCTTCATCATTAGTCCAACCATATGTAAAGTAAAAGTCTGAAAAATCGATTTCTAAAAATTCATTTATACTAATTTTATCAATTCCGTAATTGCCACCATGTTGTGAATAGATTATTTTTATATTATCCATATTTTCAGATGCATAAAATCTAAAAATTTCACTATTTTTTAATGCATTTGCACTATAAAGAGCATCTATTTTTTTTATATTTAATCGTTTAACACTTGAATTAAACTTATGGTAAGCTTCTAAAAAAATCATTGGAAAATTATAAACCATAGTATCAAATAATAAATTTTCAAACTCATTATCGAATTTTTTTATTCCAAAGAGCTTCTTTCTTTGCTCCAAACTTGGGTTTGCATCTATTGAAACTTTATACTGAAAATTGTCAAATATAAAAAGAAATTTTGATTTCCAAGTCAATTTTAATAATTTTTTGAAAAAATCACTTTTAAAATATGGCTGAACAACTAAGACAGAATTTTTAGAAAAAAGTGAATTTAAAAAACTACTGCCACGGGCTACAATAAAATAAACAATTTTTTTTAAGGTAGATTTTATTGAAAATTTGGATTGATTTATTCTGATGCCAGAAATTACAAAATTTGGCTTTACATCTATTATTTTATTTCTTAAATTTAAATAATTTATAATTTGAGAATAAAGTTGCAAATTATAATAATCATTTGTACATATAAGCTTAAAGTAATCATCACTAGTTCCAATAAAAGAGTATGCTTTTGTATCCATAGTATTTGTAAAAAGATCGTCAAATTTACTATAAGCTAATTTTAAATGCGAATATCTGTCATATATTGCCATAATATATAAGTACAGCCAAGATCCCATTAGCCTTTTCCAATATAAAATATCCTTATTAACGCCATGATATTGATTTAAAATTTTAGTCAAATACTCAATTGTCTTTTCATATGTATTCTTGCAAAAAGAAATCCCTTTGTCTATATTCTCTTCATCTTTCCAAAGATAATCAAGAGCTATAATTTCTGAATTCTGACTTAATTTTTTCCGTAAAATAGATTCATAATATTCTCCAAGCAAAATATATGATTGAGCATTCAAATCCCAACTTTCTTCAAGTCCAGTAGTGCATAAAAATTTTTTACTCATTATGCACAAATCTTTTCTTTATAAAATGTGCTGGTTGCCCCCCCCCATATAGTATTTTCTTCTAAAATACTTTTTGTAACGACAGAATTTGCCGCTATAACAACACCTTTTGCTATTTCAACCTTTCTTGCACCAGATGTTAAAACAACCCCATTTCCTATCCATACATCATCATTTATAATCAATTCGTTTGTAGTATTTTGCTGCAAATTCATTGGCAAATCAGACCTACTATAACCGTGGTGAGCTGTCATTATATTGCAGTTTGACGCAATCATAACATTATCTCCTATTGTAAGTCTAGACATAGATTGAATAATTGTATTTCTGCTTATACTTACATTATCTCCAATTTCTAAATTTTTTGGATAAAAGAAAAAAACGGCATCATGTGCAGTAAAATTTTTACCACATTTTTTTGCAAATTTTTTTATAAAAAGCCTTCTTAGTTTTATACCAAAATAAGTTGGCATAAGGGATATAAAATCAAAAATAAAATTCACATAAAACCATAATTTTATTTTTTTAAATATTTTCATACTCAATCTCCAATCCTTTGACATATTGCACAATTCCTAATACTATCATCAAATACACCAGTTCTAATTTTGCTCATAAAATCAGAATTCCAAGCTTCTTTAACTGTTGTTTTGTTAATATTTCCAATAGGAATATTTCTACCAAAAAAATTGCAACAAGGCAAAATATCACCATTTGACAAAATAGCCACTCTTGAAAAAGGTGAAAAGCATTGCCATTTCTTCTTTTTGCTAAAATCATAATCCTTATTTATATCAACATTATAATCATCAAAAATTTGAATATCTATAAAATCAACTTTATCTTTCCAAAAAGCTATAAAATTCTCTTTTTCATTACTATTTCTACCCATCATATCAACAAAAGATACTCTTGTTATAGGTAAAACTTTATTTCTTTCAGCCCTTTTTTGCAAAAGAAGTTGTAAGTTGCTTTTAACCGTTTCAAAACCATAACCTCTAATTTTTCTATATGTTTCATCACTAAAAGCATCAACAGAAACAAATAAATTTACCAATCCACAATCCAAAATCTCATCGATATACTCACCAAGTTTAAGCCCATTGGTTATAATTCTAATATCCACAATCGCCCCCCCCTGATTTTTTGCATATCTTATCATTCTAAAAACATCATCATTTATCAGTGGCTCAGCAAATGCTCCTAAATTTATTGATTTAAGACCATTATCTTTACCTTCGTCTATAACCTTTTTAAAATTTTCAAATGTTGTATTTGTTTTTTTATTTAATTTATAATTTATATCTGGATGAGTTTGATGATTTCTAGGACACATAACACAAGATTGATTGCATCTATCTTGCATTTCAAAATCAATATGTAAAGGAAAATTTGGGAAATTTTTAGGATTTATTGAATCCCACTCTTTTCTGTATTGAAAATATTCTACTCCTAGTTCTTTTGTTAAAATATCGTGTATATCATTTTCTGTAAATCTTGATATATTATCTTGCATTCAAACCATCCCCTATCATATCCCATTTAATCACATCGTCTTCTTTTATATTGCAATTTGCTATGCGACCAACAATATCATTAATAAATTTTGGACTTACGCCGTAAGCTGGGCGTTTAAATGTTAAATCATCATTGGTTATGATTGAGCCTTTATTAATATCCCTTGATGCCACAAGACTTCTTCTGGCATTTTGCCTAGCCAAATTTTCATCATCCAAAGCCTCAACTCTAAAACTACCCAAAGTTTGAAAAACAATATCCAAATCATTAATAAATTTCTTCAAATCATCTTTGTCCATAGCATGATAGTGATCATTTCCTTGAAGTGTTTTATCATGTGTAAAATGCTTTTCTATAATAGAGCCTCCGAGTAAAACAGCTGTTTTGCATATCTGCATATCTTTTGGCAAAGTATGATCACTATATCCTATAATCTTATCAGGAAAGGTCCTTTTAAGACCTAAAATCATACCCAAATTTGCATTTTTATCAGGTGTTGGATAATTAAGAACACAGTGTAGAAGAGCAAGTAAATTACCTTTTTTTTCTATCCAACTTACAGCTTCTTGTATCTCATATAAAAAACTAGCGCCGGTCGAAAGAATAATCGGCTTACCAAAATCACACATAAACTCTATAAACGGTTTATTTGTCAAATCACTTGACGAGACCTTAAATACTTCCATTAGATCATTTAAAAACTTTGCACTTTCTATATCAAAAGGTGTGCTTAAAAACTCAATTCCAACCTTATCACAATAAACTTTAAGATCCTCCATTTCACTCTTCCAAAATTTATCATGCTTGCAAAAAAGCTCATATTGGCTTTTGGTTGGCTCTTTTGTCGTATCCCAGTAGACTGGCGATCGTTTTGAAGCGATAGTGTTTGCCTTATATGTTTGAAATTTTATCGCATTTGCTCCGCCTTGCATAGCCTCATCAATAAGCCTTTTAGCGGTATCCATACTGCCTTCGTGATTAACACCAGCTTCGGCTATTATAAACGGTCTATAAAGCTTTGCCTCGTATGGATTTATGCTTTGCATAAATTCTTTTAATCTCATTTTATTCTCCAAAAATTTTAATTATCTCTTTTGAGCTAATATCAATATCAAAATCTCGCATAGATAATTTATAATAATCATCAAAAGTATCTATGTCAAATTTTAAATCTGGTCTTTTTAAAAAATCCTCTTTTGGATCAAAAGTTTTAATCTCAATTTTATCACAATTATCCCAAATATAAGACAAACAATGCTCTTTATGTTTCTGAAATATCACGCTTTCATAAATCCAAGAAAATAAATCAAAAGATAAAATTTCTGCTCCTAGACCATCTGGATATAGATTATTTTTTGGTATGTGATTATAGGCATAATCGCAAGAATTTTTTGCATAAAAATCCAATAAATTATCTATTTCAACTGGATCTATCAATGGGTTATCTGCACAAATTCTAACTATATGTGTTGGATCCAAAAATCTTACAGCGTCATAAAAACGCTTTAAAACATTATCTTGTTCACCCCTAAAAACTCTAATATCAAATTTTTTAAGAAATTTCTCAAGCACATCATTGTCTTTTGTATTTGGAATAGCTACCACAGCATCATCAAGACCAGATTTTAAAACCCTACTCACAACCCACTCGATTATTGGATAGGAGTGCAGACAAAGCATCATTTTGTTTGGTAGTCTAGTTGAACCCATTCTAGCTTGAATAATACCAATAGTTTTCATATTAGCTCCAAAATTTTATTAATAACTTTCTTTGTATTGTTTCTAAAATTATACCTTGAAATATTCTCAAACAGCAACTCAACATAATCAGCATCTTCAATAATTTTCCTAAATTTTTCCTCTATCTTATCCTGTATTTTTTGATCAAATACCCCTAAATTAATAAAACCTCTATGTGTTGTTGCAAATGTGTGAGTTGCTTCTCTATCGTGATGCGATACAACAATGGCAGGAATATGCATATCTGCAAGCTCATAGATAGTTCTACCATTTGATGAAATAGCAAATTGACATCTTTCCATTATTTTTGAAATTGTTGTGCTTGAAAGAATTAAATTTATATTTTCATATCCACTTTTATTTATAAAGCATTTCAGTTCATCTGCAAACAAATAACCACTTCCGCAAACTATATTTATTCTTATATTATGCTTTTTACAGGTGTTTAAAATCGCTTTTAAAGCTATCATTGTTAAATTATTTGGATCACTTCCGCCGAATGTTAGTAATATTTCGCTTATAATACTTGGTTTAGTATGTGCATTCGCTGCATCAAACTCATCTCTTAAAAGTGTATAATTATGTCCCCAAAAGTAATTTTTCCCCTCTAATTGCGGTATTTCAAAAAGCTCATTAAAAACCAAATCTGCATATTTTGACCCACTTCCTAAATCTTCAAAATTTACTACCTTAACTCCATAATCTTTAAATTTTTTTATCATTTTTGAATCTGTATTTAAACAATCATTTATAATTAAATTAGGCTTTAAATCAATAATCGTTTGTGCAACATTTTTGGTTGCAATAACCATATAGTCCCTTAGTGCTATACTATCAACTGCTAACTTATATTTATCATTGCAAACAAAAATAATCTCGTGATCGCTTATCTCTTTGGCTATTGTAAGCGACCTATGTATATGCCCAGTACCTATTTTACTATCACCAATTACATTAAAAATAATTCTCTTCCTTTGAAGAACCTTTTCACATACCCACCAGTCTTGATACCCTTCTATCTCTATCGATTTTTCATTTTCTATAACATATGGTAAAAATTCCATAGAATGAAAGTTTGATTTAGAAAATATATAAAATGCTTTAAGTTCTATATAATAAATATCCTTCTCCATCTTAGTAAGTATTTTGTTCTTAATAAAAAATATACCTTTATTTTTTAATTTTACAGAAGTTAAAACTTTTGATGTATCTTTTTTAAATACTGCATAAGCATTTTTTAAAATTCCACCATCAACAAGCGGAGTATTTGCACAATAAAGCAAAATATGCTCACCATCATATGGCTTTATAATATCAATAACTTTCTGCAAAATATCATCGGAATTAAATCTTAAATCCTTGTCTTTATATACCATAACGCTATTTCTATCGCAAATTAATGCAATTTCTTCAGAGTCAGTAATAACTAAAATATTATTTGTTAGTTCAAAAGCCATATTGATAGCTCTTTGTATAAGTGTTACACCATTTAGTTTTTTTACAAGCTGATCTGGTATGATTGCATTTTTTTTAATTGCCGAAATAACAACTAGTAAATTTTTCAATTCAGTCCAACCTCAGATGCTGCCTCTTTTGTTGCCTTTAACATATAAGTAAAATCTTCATCGCTCATCCAGTACTGAAATGGAAATGAGATCATATTATCAAAAAACTCATCAGAATTTGGACAATTTGCTTTTCCAAAACCAAGCTTTTGATAAAGTGGATAACGATTCAATGGGCAGTATTGAACTACACATTTTATAGCTTTTTCATATACTAGTTTTTTCATTAGTTCATCTCTTTTTGCCGCTTTTATGTATGCTACCAAAAGATGGTAATTGTGCCTATCATCATCAATCCTATGAAACACAATATCTTTAAAATTTGAAAGCTCATCTATAAATTTAATGGCTCTTTTTCGCTTAAACTCATTCATTTCATCAAGCCGCTCAATCAACTTTGTTCCCAAAGCACATTCAACTTCGCCAAGACAATAATTATTTGGCATTAAATTTTCGCCATCAAGCATAGCCATATCAACATTGCCCATTGCTGGCTTCCAGTACACAGCTCTTTCATAATCAAAAGAACAATGACCATTGTGTCTTAGCATCGGAATTATATCTGCATATTTTTTATCATTAACAGCCAAAATTCCGCCCTCTCCCAATGTTGTTATATTTTTATGTGAATGAAAAGAAAAGATGGCAAAATCACCAAAGTTTCCAGCTTTTTTTTTGTTCATTTGAGTTCCCATAGCCTGAGCTACATCTTCGATAAGTAAAATATTATTCTGCTTTGCAAAATCGGCAATTTGTGAAATTTCAGGGATAATAAAACCATAAAGATGGACTACGACGATGGCTTTTGTATTTTTTGTAACGCATTTTTTTATATTTTCAAGAGTAATCACGCGAGTATTTAGATCAATATCAGCCCAAACAACCTTTGCTCCATTTTTAACAAAAGGATATACACTTGAAGTAAAAGTATGAGAAGGAGCGATGATTTCATCATCTTTTTTAAACAAACATAACTGAGCAGTAATCTCTAATGCAGCAGTTGCGTTGCAAAGACTAAAAGCAAATCTATTGCCATTATACCTGCAAAATGCTGTCTCAAACTCATCTCTATATCGTCCTTGCGTAAGAGGATCGGCATCATTCATAGCCTTAACCACAACATCAACTTCTTCTTTTGTATACTTATGTCCCGTTCCACTAAAATTTATTTTAAAATCCACAATCAAATCCTAACCAAATTAATTCAAAATTTAGATTTTGCAAATATTATAACAAATTTTGAAATCTTTAAACTAATATGCTCCAAAATTTCAAAATTTTTACCAATTTCATCTACAAGTTCTTTTTCACTTTTAACAAAACCAATTGGATTGTCTGGAATATACAAACTAAGCATAAAAAATTTACAATTTTTAGATATTTCAAAAAGTAATTCCTTGTAATTTTGTACATATGACAATACCTCACTACTAAATATAAGCTCTACCCCCCCCCACAACAATCGATTTGCTTTATTTGTGCTGCCAGCCTTGAAATTTCACCGCTCTTGCTTATATCGCAAACTTCAAAATCTATATCCAAAAAACGCTCTTTTGCTATATTTATCGCAGTTGGCGAAATATCTACACCCAAACAATAGTTGTTTTTCTTTTTTAAATGATGTGTAAAAGAGCCCTTGCCGCAACCAATATCTAAGATTGTCTTAAAGTTATACTCATCAAATATCGCTAAATCTATCTTTCTTTGTAACTGCCTTGAATCATCTTGATGCCAAGAGTCAAAATTTTCAATAGCTTCGTTTTGATACATTAGCTCAAAATCACCTACAAATTTTCTATTCTCCAAATTAAAAACATACTTGTGGTATTTTGCCATTACATATTCCTAAAAATTTCCCTAACTTTTTTGTAAGTTAATATCTCTTTAAAATCATCTCCAAGTGCATTTTTAAGTGGCTTTTCGTGAATAATTGTAGAGTCATAAAGTCTCTCATAAACATCCTCACTTACATATTTTGCAATGCCTTTTGGTATAACAATACCCTGCTTTAAAGCCATTTGCCTAAATTCTATAATTTCGTTTGGATAAAACTCTCCAAGAGCATTCATGGCTATACAATTTCCTATACAGTGATGCGTACCAAAAACCACACTAAGTCCTGCCGAAAATGGATGCACAAGACCAACAAAACTATTTGCTATCGCACAACCACCAAGATAAGATGCAACCATTAGCTTTTGCCTATTTTCATCACTCATCATATCTTCACTTAAAAAAATATCTCTACAAAGAGAAATAGATTGATGCGAGAATGCATCCCCTATCGCATTACGATGGTTGCCATTTAAAGATTCAACACAATGTAAATATGTATCCATACCCGTATAAAAATATTGATTTCTTTCAACTGTTTTCGTCAAATCCGGATCAAGTATAAGCTGATCATAAATAGTAAAATCGCTATTCATACCAAGTTTTAAGCCATTTTTGGGATTTGTCATTACGCATGTTCTGCTAGCTTCTGCGCCTGTGCCTGATATGGTCGGTATGCCTATTTTATATATAGCAGGATTTTTTACCAAATCCCAACCTTGGTAATCCTCTGCATTTCCTGGATTTGTAAGTAAATTTGCAATAGCTTTGCCTGTATCAAGAGTACAACCTCCGCCAATGGCAACTATTGCCTTTGGCTCAATTCTATCTCTGCTAATCAATTTATCTCGAAGATTATCTATATCCTTTGTCTTTGGTTCATCGTTTGTTTGAATGTAAAAAATTTCATCACCATTCTTGATTGGCAATCTCTTTATTAGATCTGAATTTTCAAAATACTCATCTATACAATAAACAACATAATTGTTTTCTGACTTTTTTGCTTCCAAAATATTGCCAAGATTATTTAAAGCACCGCTTCCAAACATATACCTTAAAACATTTTTCGAATTATTCATGCTTGCATCCAAATCCTATACTTTATTTATAAAAAAATACATTTTTACACTTATTGGAAATTATATCAAAAAATACAAAAAATTAAAACCGTATTTTATATTAATATTTATATTTTTTATAAAATATACCGCTCAAATACATCTTTAATTAATTTAATTTTGATCAACAAAAATAATTTCTGTAATTTTTTATTTAATATAATTTTAACTCTAACTAAAACTAATTATTATGCAGCAAACACACAAATAATAAATTAATAGCACTGATTAATGACTTGTTTTGATATCTCAATATTTAAGCATTTTAGATCAAACTATATTTAAGTGTAAATTTCTAAGCTCAACTTTTGACTTTACTGCTTTTGGGTATAGATTATGTTCTCGCCATAATTTGCTATATCCATTTTTCTTATATTTTTCTATACTCTTTAAACCATTTAAATTAATTTTATTACATAGCTATTTATATAGTTAGTAAACTTCGCTATTTTTACACTTTTTATAAAGTAGCTATCGCTAACTTCCCAAAATTTAGAATTTATATCGTAGTTATTTTTGCGAGTGCAAATTGTATACAACAAACAATCTTGCAAAAAGTATGTATATTTTTTTATATACCGTCCCATTACTGGTCTTATATAAAATGTCTATTATGCAACAATCTTTAAAATCATCTGTTATATATCATTGTGTGTTTTATGCTATATCTACTTTTTATCATCAAGGATGATTGCCAAATCTCTTTAGCTAATGATATCTTTCTTAATCATATCGTAATACAGATTAAGCAAACCATGTAGATCTCGAAATACAAATATCCTTTCATATATACCCTCATCAATATACTTCTGTTCTTAACTTATCGCTCACCATTTATCCTTATCTCTTATCTTTAATCTCTCCATGAACTATTGTATTACAACTGTAAACTTCTTATCTGTTTGATGTTTAAACAGAGTTTAGTTTTTTGTATAAGATACTACATCTTTATAGATGAAGTGTCTTGTCATATAAAAGATCATATCCATTCTACTTTTTAAAAGCAATAAGATATTTAGCTCATTGCTTTTGATTGCCTAGGATTAAATTATCCCATCATGTAATCTTTTTAGCTCTTTTCAATATCTTTATAAAAATCCTAAATTATAAACTTCATCATTAATGATTATGGTATCGCCCCAAAGACCAATCAGTATTCATCCAATAAGCCAAATCATCATAAAACATGTATTGTTTATTGCATCAATGTATTAACCATATTTATTAGCTCAGTCAATAATTTTTCAGAACTATATTTCATACATTTTGCTTTTTGACCATTCTGTTTAATTCCATCAAGTTTTTCTGTCTAATAGCGAGTTTATAATACCTTCAGGCTTACAATGCAATATTAGCACTCCGCTACAATCTCTTTCAATTTGCATTTGACAAATTGTTAAATTTGCAAATAAAGATAAATACTCAGAAGGAAAAACTTATCTTTTAATTTTAATTCAATAAAGCCTCCTAAAAATTCCCCAAGTTCCCTTTACTACTTCTATACATTGTATTTTATACATATTACAAACAAAAATCGCCACAAAAAGCTCAACAAATCAAAATTTTATTTATTACTTTTTCTTTTTCTTGACCTTATAAATATAATTAATCACTTTCTTTACAATCATATAGATATAGCTTTGTAAGCATTGCTATCATCAAGTATTTTTTTGATTCTTGAAAACTATATCATCTTTACTTCAATACCCTTAACCTGCAGCCCCTTAAATACCCTATAGCATCTCTGGCAATAAAAACTAACCCACACAAACTTTTTTTGGATATTGCCACCATCAATCACAATAAAATACCATTATTCACTATAAATACAAACCCACTATATTATTCAAGTGGCATCGCGAAATAAATGTTTTGTAGACTTAATAGATTTATTAACAATATTCATATTATATTTTCAAGCACTAATTCTTTTAATATCTTACAAATATTTAAAAATCTCCTACCAAAATTTTACACCTATATTCTCTGTTAAAACAATTTTTTAAGTCATTAAACATAGTGTGTCTACGACGAGCCTCTACCAATATTTTATATTTTATTTTATATTAATAAATTCCATTTCATGCCCTGTTTCAACATAAAACTATAATTTAGCAAAAACAAACTCGCCTCTCTTTAAAAACAACAAAGTATGCCAATAATAGACTAAAACCATATGAAGTCTAAAATCCTCTACAACATCAAACATTCGGTAAAATTGCAATCATCAAATCAAGCAAATCTTATCAGTATCAAAACAATACAACATCTATCAGCACTATTCAGTTGCGCAAATTTTAGCTTCAAATACATTTTCTTTTTGCAAAACCTTTGCAAGTGGGGTCATTTTTATGGTCTCTAGTCTTGTACCAAAAACTATAAGTATTTTTTTATTGTAAGCCACCCAAGATATTTAAACTTATGTTTTGTATCTCACTAAGCTTTTTTTCACTTTTTGCTTCAAACCTAGTCACAATAACTGGTGTTGTGTTTGATGCACGAACTAACGCCCAGCCATCTTCAAACTGGATACGAATGCCGTCTATTTCGATAATATTTAAAATTTCAGGCAAATCGCACTCTTTATTTTTTATAGCTTGTTTAAATTTCTCAACTATCTTAAATTTGCCCTCTTCATCAACATGTATCTTTATCTCATCAGTGCTATAAACCTTTGGCATCTTATCAAGCTCAGCATCAAGATCAAAGCCCTTTTTCACAAGCTCAAGTACTCTCATCATCGCATAAAGCGCATCATCAAAGCCGAAATATCGCTCTTTAAAAAATATATGTCCACTAACCTCTGCTGCAAGATCAACATCAAGCTCCTTCATCATCTTTTTGATGTTGCTATGCCCAGTTTTACCCATGAAAACTTCACCGACCTTAGCGATCTCATCATACATCACTTGTGAGCATTTAACCTCGCCAAGCACCTTTGGATGCTCCATATTAAGCGCATAAAGATAAGCTAGCTCGTCGCCTTTTATATTTCTTTTTGGTGTGATGACAGCTATCCTATCGCCATCTCCATCAAATCCAAAACCAAGCTCACTTTCTCCTCGTTCCAAACAAGCAAAAATATCGGCTAAATTCTCTCTCTCGCTTGGGTCTGGGTGGTGGTTTGGGAAATTTCCATCTGGCTGAGCGTAAAGCACTCTAGCGTTTAAATCAAGCTCTTCAACGATAGGCATAAGCGCAACACCCATAGCTCCATTACCACAATCAACCACAAAAGGCAGCTTCATACCATTTAAGTGCCAAAATTTCTCAACAAAATAGCTAACATATATGCTTAAAATATCAAATTTTTTACATCTGACATCATCTTGTACTTCTTTGCCGCTACCTATAAACTCGCTAACTTTTTTGCGCAAAATTTGTAAATCTTCACCAAAATAGCTATCTTTTTTTATGGTTATTTTAAAGCCATTATACTCTTTTGGATTATGCGAGCCAGTTATCATGATATTTGCATCAAAATGATCTGCATAAACACTAAAATATCCAACTGGCGTAGGCAGCAAACCTATATCATATACGCTAAGGCCAGCTTTGTTTAACCCACTAACTAGCCACTTAAAGAGCAAATCCGCACTAAGGCGCGCGTCATAGCCTACACTTACGCTTTTTACGCCACGCATACTCATCTCAAGACCAAGGCAAAAACCTATCGCCTTTACGCTAATTTCATTTAGGTCTTTTTCAAAGATTCCGCGTATATCATACTCTCTAAAAATTTCGTTTATCATTAAATTTTACCAAATTCTTATCATAATTTATTTTAAGTTGATATTATAGAGTAATTGTAGTTAAAATTTTATTAAAAAATAGATATTTTATGTGTACTTTAAGAAGATTGCCCCATCTTAAAACGGGGCAAATTTGGGCTTACATCATACCGCCCATGCCACCCATTCCGCCCATATCAGGCATTGGCATAGATGGTTTTTCCTCTTTTATCTCGCTGATTGTAGCTTCTGTTGTAAGAAGCAAGCTTGCCACACTCACAGCATTTTGAAGTGCTACACGCTCAACTTTTACAGGGTCTATAATGCCAGCTTCAAACATATCTACATATTCGCCAGTTGTAGCATTAAAGCCGTAGTTATCATTTGAGCTAGTTTCGATAGCGTTTGCCACTACGCCAGCATCAAAGCCCGCATTTTCAGCGATTTGGCGAAGTGGAGCACGAAGCGCACGGCGCACTATCTCAGCACCTATCGCCTCATCACCTTTTAGTTCTAGTTTAACACGTTTTGAAGCTAGTATTAGCGCAGAACCACCGCCTACTACTATACCTTCTTCAACAGCTGCACGAGTTGCGCTTAATGCATCATCTACACGGTCTTTTTTCTCTTTCATCTCAGTTTCAGTTGCTGCACCTACTTTGATAACAGCCACACCACCACTTAGTTTAGCTAGACGCTCTTGAAGCTTTTCTTTATCATAATCACTCGTAGTCTCAGCGATTTGCGCTTTTATCTGATTTATACGAGCATCAATGGCAGCCTTTTGTCCATCGCCATTTACGATAGTTGTATTATCTTTATCTATCACAACGCTTGATGCTTGACCTAGATCTTGCAAGCTAGCACTCTCAAGCGTTCTGCCAAGCTCTTCACTGATCACTTCACCGCCAGTTAGGATAGCGATATCTTCAAGCATAGCTTTTCTTCTGTCGCCAAAACCAGGTGCCTTTACAGCTGAGATGTTTAGCACGCCACGAAGTTTATTTACCACAAGTGTCGCAAGCGCCTCACCCTCGATATCTTCTGCGATGATAAGAAGCGGTTTGCCAGTTTTTTGGATTTGCTCTAAAACTGGTAAAAGATCTTTTAAATTTGTAATTTTTTTATCAAACAAAAGTATATATGGGTTACTTAGCTCAACCTGCATTTTCTCGGTATTTGTGATAAAGTACGGACTTAGATAGCCACGGTCAAACTGCATACCTTCAACCACATTTAGCTCATCTTCTATCGACTTAGCTTCTTCAACTGTGATAACGCCATCTTTGCCAACTTTTTCCATCGCATCAGCGATAAGCTTGCCGATACTTTCATCTGAGTTTGCTGATATTGTCGCGATTTGTGCTATCTCTTTTGAACCAGAAACTTTTTTAGAGATATTTTTTAGCTCTTCAACCAAAGCTGCTACTTCTTTATCCATACCGCGCTTTACTTCGATAGGGTTTGCACCAGCCGTTACATTTCTAAGACCCTCTTTAAAGATAGCATGAGCCAAAACTGTTGCTGTTGTAGTGCCATCGCCCGCTTGGTCATTAGTCTTACTTGCAACTTCGCGAACTAGGCTCGCACCCATATTTTCTATCGTATCTTTTAAATCAACCTCTTTTGCCACGCTTACGCCATCTTTTGTAATAGCTGGAGCGCCAAAACTCTTTTGGATAAGCACATTTCTACCGCGTGGTCCCATTGTTACTTTTACAGCATCATTTAGCTTACGAACACCTTCATATAGGCGGTTTCTTGCATCATCTGAGTAAAAAATTTCTTTTGCCATTGTTTTTCCTTATAAATTTATTTTATTACACCTAAAACATCATCGATGTTTAGCACCAAATACGCCTTATCATCAAGAGTTACTTCAGTGCCACCATACTTTGCAAATACAACGCTATCGCCCACTTTTACGCCCTCTACTTCGGCGCCAACAGCTAAAACCTTGCCGCTTAAAGGTTTTTCTTTAGCATTGTCGGGTATAATAATACCTGAAGCTGTGGTTTTAGTCTCTTCCACACGCTCAACAAGAACGCGTTTGCCTAATGGTTGAAAGTTCATTTTTCTTCCTTTTGGTTTAAGTTATTTTTAGCACTCTTTATTTTTGAGTGATGAAATACTATCATTTTTTTGTATAAAAGTCAATATTTTATATAAAATTTTTAGATAACTTTAGTCAAATAGGCTCAATATTAATGATACGATAAACTAAATTTAAAGGATAACAATATGAAAATTTTAACCTATATTCTCGCATTTTTCGCAGTGATTATATGCGCGATATATCTTACACTTTTTACCAGCTTTGGTAACTCATTTTTAATAAGCTATGTTGAAAAAACCATAAAAGAAAAAAGTGGTTTTGATGTAAAATTTGCAAAATTCCAGCTAAATTTAAGCGAGTTAAATCTTATAGCTACGATAAATGATGAAATTTTAGTTCAAACTGGCGGAAAATTCTCACTTTTTAGCCAAAAAATGGATCTAAACTATACAATAAGCGCAAACGATCTAAAAACAGCTGGTCTAAGCCTAACAAAACCTATCGGCATAAAGGGTCAAATTCGTGGCAAATTTAGCGACTTTGACACAAATGGAGCCGGAGAAATTCTAGGCTCACACCTTAGCTTTTTAGCAAACATTAAAGACTATAAACCACTCACGCTTACACTAGATGCAAGAAAATTTAGTATATCTGAAATTTTAGCCCTAGCCAAACAACCTCAATACCTTAGTGGATCTGTTGATGTGCTTGCCGATATCAAAGAAAATAACTCAAAGCCTGATGGAAACGCAACCATAACGCTATCTAACGCAAAAACAAATAATGCGCTTTTTCAAAGAGATTTTAATATAACACTACCAGCAAATTTCACTATCTTGGCAAACTCAAAAGCTAATATAAATGGTAATGAAGTAACCACGCTAACTCAGATTTCAACACCCATAGCGAATGCAAATACAAGCCACACACACTATAATATCGCAACAAAAGAGCTAAAAACAGATCTAAATATAGACATTGCAGACCTTGCAAAACTTGAGCCTATCATAAAGCAAAAGCTATCAGGCTCACTTACTGTAAAAGCTGATATAGCCACCAAAGACAATAAACTAACACTGCTAAATGCCATCATAAATGGTCTTGGCGGCAATATCCAAGCCAACCTAAATGACACAACACTAAACGCAAAGATAAATGCCATAAAACTTGATGAGATACTAAAGCTAGCCGCCCAACCAGCCCTTGCTAGCGCCAACATAAACGGAGTTGCAAGCATAGATAATATAAATGATAACAAAAATATGGCTGGCAAAATTTATCTCAAAACTGACACCGGCAAGCTCAATCAAAATGGCTTTAAAGAGCTTGGAATAAGTATGCCAAGCGGGGTAAATTTTGGGCTTGATATAAATGCTGATGTTAAAAACTCAGTGGCAAATTTTAGCGCAAATTTGCTTAGCTCTTTGCTAAATATAAAAAACTTAAACGGCAGTTATAATATCGAAAACAAAGGCGGTAATGCTGAGTTCTTACTTGATGTAAGCGATTTAGCTAAATTTGAAAGTATAGTAGGCGCAAAGCTTAGCAGAGCAGTAAATTTAAAAGCACAAACAAACATAAAAGATAATACCTTAAGCACTCTAAGGCTTGATGGAAAGGCGCTTGGCGGAGATGTAAAGGCTGAGATGATAGAGCAAAAACTTATCGCAGAACTAGCAAATTTAAACTTAAAAGACCTATTTTTGCTAGTTGGCCAGCAACCACTTGCAAACGCAAGCATAAATCTAAATACAAAACTAGACTCTCTTGATATGAAAAATCTAAACGGAACCGCTACAATAGAGCTAAAAAATGGCGAAATTTACGAAGCTCAAGCCAGTAAAATTCTTGAAAAACCTATACCAAAAGATATTAACTTTAATGGCAAAATAGATACAAACATCCAAAAAAGTGTGGCAAATTTTAGTGGCGAACTCCTAAGCTCACTAGCAAACCTAACAAACATCAAAGGAAGCTACGACTTAAATAGCAACAATGCAAATGCTTCCCTAAACGCGACTATAAGTGAACTAAACAAGCTTAAATTTCTTACACAAACCCCACTTTTTGGAAGTCTTGAGCTTGTGGCACAAGTTCAAAAAAACGGAGAAAATTTAAGTGCAAAAGTAAGCTCGCAAAATATTGCAAATGGCAAGCTTAATGTAATATTTAAGGATGAAAAACTAAAGGCAAATTTAGACAGCTTTGACTTTAAAGGTCTTAGCGACCTACTTGGCTACTCACATTTTTACTCAGGCATAGGAAGTGCAAAGCTAAACTACAGCACCAAAAATGAAAATGGTGACTTTGACATAACTATAAAAGAGGGCAA
This sequence comes from Campylobacter australis, assembly GCF_050586305.1. Lineage (NCBI taxonomy): Bacteria > Pseudomonadati > Campylobacterota > Epsilonproteobacteria > Campylobacterales > Campylobacteraceae > Campylobacter > Campylobacter australis. The sequence continues at coordinate 364,153 of NZ_JAXUAA010000002.1, forward strand.
GCTCGTTGCAAACGACTTTACAAAGGCTATAAAAACACTAACACAACGAGATATAACAAGCGAAATTTACAAAGATGGTCTTGTTCGTGGAAATATAGCAAAGACTCTTATCACATTTGATGCACAGATGCAAGCACAAAGAAGCGATATAAACACCACCAAAGCCATGCTAAATACCGCAACTTCGGCTATAAATATTCCGCTTGATTTTCGCTATGAAAAAACAGATGCCAAAATCAACATCACAGGCACAACAAAAGAACCAAAATACACTGTTAGCTCAGAATACATAAAGAATAAAATTTCAAAAGAAATTGGTAGGTTTTTAGATAAGCAGTTTGACAACGACAGCAATCAAGGCGGACAAAATACACAAAAAGATGCCGTCAAGGAGCTTTTAAAGGGATTATTTAATTAAGATAACAAAGCAAAGGCTTTACTAAAGCCTTTGCTAAAATTAAAAGCAAAAATTTATATTCATTTTAGTATGACATGATAATCAAAATATCTTAAAAGGTAGCTTCTTGTATAAAGTTTTACTAAATATATGTCTAGCTGATATGCCTAAAGATAGGCTTGTATCTTGGCAAAAATGTGCTTTAATGCCAAAGTTTGAGCACAAATTTCAAAGCATAAAAAGCGCAAATGAGATCGCAAGTCCAGCGCCTGATACCCATCAGTATCTAATTATCGCCCATACTAAAAGCAAAATTTCATCAAAAACGATAAAAGAGCGAATAAGCAAAGATGACATTTTTATAGTTTATGCAAATAATGCAGATGAAATTTCATCTGAAATTTTAGCCATAGCTGATGATGTTTGGCTCTCAGGCTCACTAGAGCTTGATAAATTTCGCTTTGAAAAAACCCTATCTTTAATCTATGAACGCAAAGAGGCATGGCAAACCTCTACATGGTTTCAAGCAACTATAAACACACTACCTGATATGATATGGTTTAAAAGCTACTACGGTCTTCACCTAGAAGTTAATGACTCATTTTGTACCGCTGTCAATAAAACAAAATCGGACATCAAAGGCAAAGATCACTACTACATCTGGGATATACCAAAAGAAGTATATGAGCAAACTGATTATGTTTGCGTGCAAACCGAAGATGATGTCATCGCAGCTAGAAAAACAGTACTTTTTGACGAAGAGGTCATGAAGGCAGATGGCAATTTATGTAAGTTAAAAACATATAAAACACCGATATTTGATGGTGATACGATTATTGGGACAGTTGGTGTTGCGCGCGATGTTACAAAAGAATTTGAATACTTACAACGGATCGAGCGCCTAGCTCACTACGACCAACTCACAGGACTTGCTAATCGCAACCAGCTTGACCTTTTCTTAAGCAAGCTTCAAACCTCTTATATGAGCATAGCTTGTATCGATCTTGATTATTTTAAACAAATAAACGACACATACGGTCACCATGCTGGAGATGAAGTGCTTGTACTTGCTGCAAAACTAATACAAGAGCTTTTCCCAGACGCACTAAATGTAAGAATGGGTGGCGATGAGTTTATCTGTGTATTTACTGATAAGTCTGATATAAAAAATATACCTAAACGCATACAAAAACTAATAGACAAATTTAGCCAAGAATGTAACAAAGAGCCTAAATTTCAAGGACTTTCGATGAGTGTTGGCATAGCCAAAGGTAAGCCATTTCACGGCTCATTTGATATGTTACTTCAAAGGGCTGACGATGCACTTTACAAAGCTAAAAAGAGCGGTCGTGGAAAATTTTATTTAATAAAAAGACAAAACAACGAGTAGTGAGTCTTAGCTCACTTACTCCTTTGGCTTAAATATAAGACTAACCAAAATTCCACAAGAAAGCACTCCAAGCACGATGCTAAGGCTAGCACCTGCTGAAATTTCAAATCCAAATCCAAAAATATGACTCATCGCACTCATAAATAACTTAAATGCGATAAAAAATAAAAGAACTATAACAGCTTTTTCAAGATGAACTAGATAGTTTTTAAGCGCCTCAAGCACAAAATATAGCGATCTTAGTCCAAGAACAGCAAACATCATAGCAGAATAAACTATAAGCGGCTCTTTTGATATGGCAATGACTGCTGGAACGCTATCAAAAGCAAACATTACATCAGTTAGCTCAACTACACAAAGAGCTAAAAATAATGGAGTAGCTATAAACGCACCTTTTTTAGCTACACTATCGCTTAAAACCTCTGTAAGATACTTGCGTGTGATAAAAAATTTATGCCCAACAAGCCTTGGATACACTGGAAAAAATTTATGAACAGTCCTATAAGCAATGTGCTCAGAGTAGTCCTCGCTCTTTTGGTTCTCATCATTTTTTAACATCAAGACCGCTGTATAAGCTATGATAACAGCAAAAACAACCTCAACCCAATGACTAAGCAAGAGCAAAGATGTTCCGATAAAGACGAAAACAAGTCGGAAAAATATCGCACCCAAAACACCATAGTAAAGAACTCTGTGGCGGTATTTTTCAGGTATATTAAACCATTTAAATATAGCCATGATTACAAAAAGATTATCTATCGACAAAGCCTCTTCAAGTGCGTATCCTGCCAGAAAAAGACTTGCAAATTCTCGCCCTTCAACAACATATAAATATCCAGCAAAACAAAGCGACACGCTAAGCCAAAACAGCGAAAAGAGTGAAGCATTTTTTAGACTTATAGCCTCATCTTTTTTATGAGAGAAAATATCTATAAGCAAGCAAAGCGCGACTACAACTACAAAAACTACCATCGTTTGTGAAAAATGTTGCATAAAGTCACCTAAATTTTAATCAATCGGGCTAAATTTATCATTCCACCAATAATACGCAAAAAGCAGCCCAAAGCCCTTTGGTTTGCTTTCATCAAAGATAAACTTCTGCATACTTTGCCTAGGTACAAAGATTAGCTCAATACTCTCATCATCAACACCGCCACCCTCGCCTACTCGCATACTCTCATCTATACTTGCATAAAACATCGTTTGCATATGTCCGCTAAAGCCAAAACCACCATAAGTAGTGGTTATACGCTCAATATGTTTTGGCGCATAGCCACACTCTTCGATGACCTCCTCATAAGCCGTGCGCTCATCACTTAAGCCCTTATCTTTTAATCCAGCGCAAAGCTCATAGGTATAGCCACTTTCATTAAATTTTAACCCCTCATCTTGCTGAGCCAGCCAAACCGCTGGGCGAAACTGTTTAACAAATAAAAACGCATCTTTTTGAGTGTGATAAAGCAGCGTAGAAACACTGTTCATAGCTTTTGCACACTCCCAGCTACGCTTTATACCATTTTGCTTAAAGCGCATCAAAAATGGTTTTAGAAATTTTGGATTATCAAGGGGTAAAATTTCAAGGTCGGTTATAGTAGTATCCATTTTGCAAGTCCTAGAAAACAAAAAAATCCGATACTATCAGTAAAGGTTGTAAGCACCACAGAAGAGCCTACTGCAGGATCGATGTCAAGGCGTTTTAGTGTAAGTGGTATGATGGTACCAAAAAAACCCGCTAGACATAAATTTATAAGCATACTTAAGGCAATAACCCCTCCAAGAAGCCAAGCTCCAAACCAAGCCCAAGCAACTAGTCCCATAACAACGCCAAAGATAATGCCATTTGTAAGCGATATACTTACTTCTCGCTTTAAAACATGTTTTGCGTCTTTAAATTCTATCTCTCCAAGGCTTATACGACGCACCGTAACCGCAAGAGCCTGTGTTCCAGTATTTCCACCCATGGATGCGACTATTGGCATTAAGATGGCGAGTGCCACATAGCTTGCTATCGCCTCATCAAAAAGCCCAACAATAAATGAGCTAATGATAGCCGTGCCTAAATTTATCAGCAACCAAAATGCTCTTGCCTTGCCAGCCTTTACAAGGGTATCTTCCTCTTCTGCCTCATCACTGACACCAGCCAAGTTATACATCTGCTCGGTGGCACTCTCTTGAATAAAGTCATGGATATCATCTGCCGTGATACGACCAAGTAAGACACCCTTGCTGTCAATAACTGGTATAACATTTAGATCGTAATCCTCAACAACACCTACAACATCTTGGATATAGTCACTGTCAAATGCCGTGTGTGGCTTAAATTTATCGACATCATCGTATTTTTGGATGTTTTCATCAAGGCTTTTTGCAAAGTCAAATAGTATAAGCTCTTCAAGAGCAACGGCAAATTTTAAAATTTTATCCTTATCTATGATAAAAAGCTGGGAGACATTTTCAAGCTCACCTTCACTCTTAAGCTCTCTAAGCCTAGCCACCGCATCACCAGTAATCTCATCTCCAGTAGCCCAAAAAAGCTCCGTTTGCATATATGCGCCAGCTTCATCGTCATCGTAGCTTCTAAGGCGTAAAATTTCGCTTTGATCATCTTCATCAAGACTATCAAAAAGCTCTTTTGCCTTCTCTTCGTCAATATCTTCAATATATTTTAAAAGCTCAGTAGCATCGTCACTTTCTAACTCTTCTAATGCCTGAACCATCTTTTCGCTAGGCACGGTCTCGATGACATCCTTTAGCATATGTTCAGGAAGTTCTATCGCTACATCGCCAAGACTTTCTGGATCAAGACGAGCTAGAAAGTCGGCAAACAGCTCCTCATCATGCGCTTTAATAGTTTTTAGATGCTGAGCTAGCTCATAAGGGGTCAAAATAGCCTGGTCCTCATTATCAATGTGCGTTTGTATAAGCTCTTTTGCTTCGTTTAATTCGACCATTTTTATCCTTAAAATTCAACCTTAACTACATCTGGAAAAGTTTCTATCTTTTGCAAAATCTTACCACTATCAACGGCTTTTTTTATTAAAACATCATTTTTATCAACTATGCCCTTAAATACCGCAGTCTCTTTCTTGTCCATAGCTGGTTTTACAACTTTTAGCATGCTTTCAGGGTTTATCGGCTTGTTATTTATATAAAGACCAAAATGCAAGTGCGGACCTGTGCTCATACCAGTACTACCGACAAAAGCTACATGAGTGCCCTGCTTTACCTTTTTGCCAACAGAAATTCCCTTTGCAAAACCATTTAAATGAGCATAAAGTGTCTCATAGCCACCTGTATGAGAGATGATTAAGGTCTTGCCATAGCCATTTTTGTTTCCAACAAATTTTACTACTCCATCTCCAGCCGAGCGTATAGGCGTACCACGCGGAGCACCGTAATCAACTCCAAGATGTGCTCTATAGCGTCTTAATACAGGATGATAGCGTTTTAGCGTAAAACCAGATGTTATACGAGCATTTGAGATAGGTCTGGTTAGAAAAAATTTATCGCTTTGCTTGCCGTTTTTATCATAAAATTTATTCTCATATTTATAAACTTTATAGCTTTTACCACCGGTCTCAAATGATGCTGAATGTATCTCAGGAGTACCGAAAACTCGACCCATGCGTATCTTTTGTGAATAAACTATAACAGCCTTATCGCCTTTTTGTACTTTATTAAAATTTATATTTTTTTCGCTCTTAAAAGCATCTCTAAAAGCAAAGGCAAGCCCGATAGAGCCAGTACTTTCATGTATATCTTGAGTTACTGAGCGAGTTATCTCTACAACATCTACCCTATCCTCGCTTTGATAAGCTATTGGCACGAACTCAAGCCTAAATATATCCTCACTATCCCTAAAAATATGAATTTGAAGCTCATCACTTACGGGTATTAAAATTTGTGAAACTTCACCATTTTTTCTGTGTAGTATCTGGTATTTAGTACCTGCCACAATCTCAGCGGCTAATTCTTTATCCTCTTGTGGGAGTGAGTAAAAAAGTGAAACGGGGATGGAGTTTTTTTCAAAAAAACGCAGTAAAGATACGCCACTTTCCCAGCTTTCTTCGCTAACGCTTGGTTTTAACGCATATAAATTGATAAATAATATCGAAAAAACCAGCAAAATTCGAAGCATCAGCAGCCTTTTTGAAAATTTTATGCAGTATTTTACAAAAAAATTACTTATATTTTTATATATCAAGTTAAACTAATACTTTTTATATTAAAAATAATACTTGGTTTTGCAAAAAATAAAGCTTTTTTAGGCTATAATCTGAGCAAAAATTTTACAGGAGATAAATTTGAAAAGAATTTTCTTGCTTCTTACGCTTATTTCAAGCCTTGCTTTTTCACTAGATTTCTCGATGCGTGAGTATAAAACGCCCATTATTAGCATAGACGAAAATGATGTTGCAACCATTATAGATAGTCCTGATATAGTTGTTGGTTCTAGTGGCGTTGTAGTGCATACTTTTAGCCAAAATACAAGCTCTATTATAGCTCGCACAAGTGTCATATCAAAAGGTGGTGGTTTTGCAAAAATTCGCTTTGAAGTGTTTGACACGCTAGAGCAAAGAGCCCTTCCTATACCCGGCGTAGCACCACAAACAAACGATACAGTCATACTAAACTACCTTTATCATCGCTCAGTCATCATCGTGCCAAATAAAGAAATTTATGACGAAGTTACAAGTGCGTTTAGGGGAACTACATTTATCCACCCAGACATCGTCGGTGCTTATCTAAGCTATGAATACAAGCCGAACCCAAGCCGTGATGACTTTAGAAAGATGTGCTCACAAAGTGCAGCTGGACTTATATTTATCGCTATGGATGGACGCAGTGTATTTGCTGATTGCCAAAGCTTTAAGGTTATAAAAGAGTTTCAAACTGGCGAAGTTGAGTATTACCAGCTACCGTTTTACACTAGGGTACGCGACATAGATACGGTTTTTTATAAACTTGATAGCTCTCATATCAATAACTACGACGCACACTATGAAAATTTACTAGATGAAGAGAGATAAAAGGCGGGTCTTTTGCCCGTCTAAATTTGAAAAACAACAAAAATAAAGACTCCAATCATTCCTACAAAAATCATTAACGCCCTTGACTTTATAGCCGATAAACTGATAACATTATAAAGCAAAAACTGCCATAATTCTATCTTTATCTGGCTTGTGGTAGCGGTTAAATTTAAAAATTTTTCAAGCCAAACATCAAATAAACCACCAAAACCAAAAATATGCAAAATAAAACTTACTGGATAAAAAATGCTAAAAATATAACTTACAGGTATGACTAAAACTTGAGTGGGCGCAAGTATCTGAAAAAAGTAAAGCACGCATACTTGCATCGCACAAAAAAGATATAAATTTAGCCAAAAGGAGTGTGCTAAAAGTCCAAATTTATCACCAAAATATCTACAATACAAAAATATATAAAATACGCCAGCTACAGAAAGATAAAAACCGATATTAAAAAGTAACCCCAAAAACACTGCAACTAAAACGCAAACACATAACAACAACATCTCATAATCAACAACTCTCACACCTCTAACCAAAAGAAAAAATCCAAAAAGAGCCATAAAAAACGCACGCAAAAAACTAGGAACAAAACCTATAAGCAAAAAATAGATAGCGCAAAAACAAAAAGCAAGTAAGAAAATATCAAATTTATAGTTTCGCCACGGACAAATTTTAGCATAAGCAAAACGAAAAACAGGCGTTAAAAGCACAAAGAAAAATGCCATTATAACACCCAAGTGATAACCACTGATAGCAACTAGATGACTAACTCCAAGTCTCATTACATCATCACGGAGCTCTTGTGAAATTGGTGCCGCCATAAAAAGTGCGGAGTAAAGCTCTGTGATTTTGATACTTTTGTGTTGTGCGGCGATATTTGCTAAAATTTTAGCCCTCAAGCTCTTACCTTCTTCATTTTTAACAAATTGTAAGTTGCTTGTGGGTGCAAAAAATCTTTGTCGTAAAAAGTCAGTAAAACTGATATCTAGCGTATGGATGGTGGCGCTTATATCATCATTTTGTTTAAATTTTAAAGATCTTGAAGTGGTAAAAATAATAAATTTTTCATGCTCTAGTCTTAGGACTGTATATTTAAAGCCATTCTTTTCACGCTCGCTAACATGCACCACTTTTGCTAAAATTTCACGCTCGCTCTCACTCATAAACTCATGGTATCTTGTAAACTCGTAGGCTAAATTTACACCAAAAACCATAAGCAAGATAAAATAGCACCAACCGCGCTCACCCCAAGTATAAAAAAGCTTCACTATCCTTGAAATGCAACCTCAGCTATGGGCTGGCTAACAGGATCTACGAACCGAGTAAATCTTGACTGAAAGACCACATCAACATGCCCTGGCTCGCCATTTCGGTTCTTGCCAATGATAATCTCTGCTTTCTCCTCAATCTTATTACGCTCAAAACTACTCTTATACTCCTTGCCATCAGCCTTTGCCTGCTGCTCTTTTTCGCGTTCTTCTTGCTCTCGATAAACCTCTTCACGATAAACAAAAAGTATCATATCCGCATCTTGTTCTATCGCACCTGACTCGCGCAAGTCACTTAACATAGGTCGTTTGTTTGCCCTATTTTCAAGCCCTCTGTTCAACTGAGAAAGTGCTATGATAGGCATGTCAAGCTCTCTTGCCAAAAGCTTTAATCCACGCGAAATTTCAGCTATCTGCAGATGTCGCTCATTAAAGTTACTTGTACTCATCATAAGACCAATATAATCAATCACACAAAGTGAAATTTCAGGATGTGCTGCCTTTAGTTTTCGCATCTGTGTGCGGACTTGATGGATATTTACATATCCACTATCATGCACAAAAAGCTTCTTGCTAGCCATCTCCTCGCAGGCAGAATTTAGCCTTGAAAGCTCCTCGTCGCTCATATTTGCGCTAATGATATTTTGCAATGGGATAGATGTCTTAGCAGAAAGCATGCGCATCATGATCTGCTCAGCAGGCATCTCAAGCGAAAAAAAGACAACACCCAAGTTCTCTTTTAGGACTTGATTTATAAAATTTAAACAAAGCGTGGTTTTTCCCATACCCGGACGAGCTGCGACAATGACTAAATCACCACGCTTAAAGCCATTTGTCTTTTCATTTAAACTGCGAAAACCAGTACTAAGTCCAACAACTGCTTGCCCTTCAAGCTCAGCTTGCTTTTTTATATACTCTATAAGATCTTCAACGATTTGTGGACTTTGCTTGATCGCACCCTTTTTTTCTCCATCAACTAATGAGTAAATTTTTGCGCTTATCTCATCAACCATATCACGGCTTGGCTTATCTTCATTTACAGTGGCTGGCATAGACTGCGCAACCTTTACTATACCTCTTTTGATCGACTTTTCTTTAAGTTCAGTAGCGTACTTTTCGATGTCAATGATAGGACTTGTACCATATATCTCCGACATCAAATTATCATCAAATTTATCTCCTAATTTATTTTTTAAAAATGCCACAGCCATTGGCTGATCTGCATTTAAACACTCAATCATCGCAGCAAAAATATCAGCATGGCCCTTTAGATAAAAGTCATCTGCTCGGATAATATCAAAAATTTCTCCCAGTGCATCGTTGTTTAGCAACACAGAGCTTAAGATGGCTCGCTCCATATCAAGGTCATAAAGATTGTGCATGTCTATGTTTTCAAATTTTGCTTTTGCCATATTTTTCCTTTTGTTTTGGCGGCTTAAATTTGCCTTACTTTGCCGCCTTTGCTTGTTTTATATTTTGCCTAATACAGCTAAATTTAGCTCTAAAACCAAGCCAAATTTCTTAAAATTTCAAAGCGATTTAAACTCACGCTCTTGATTTTATCTCATCATCAATCTCAGCCAAAAAGCGATCGACTAGCTCGGCTTCTTTTAGCTTTGCTACAACCTCGCCGTGACGCATTATAAGCCCATCACCACGCCCAAAGGCTATCGCTACATCAGCACCCTTTGCCTCGCCAATCGCATTTACCACACAGCCCATTATGCTCACATTTAATGGCTCTTTGATGTGCTTTGTTTTTTCTTCAACTAGCTTTACAGCCGCCATCAAATCCGCTTGCAGCCTCCCACAGGTCGGACACGAGATGATATTTAGCCCCTCACGCTGACGACCGCTATCTTTTAGGATCGCTTTTGCTACTTTAATCTCCTCTTCAAGCTCTCCAGTTATACTAACCCGCATCGTATCGCCAATACCTTCCATCAAAAGTCCGCCAAGTGCTATGGCTGACTTTATGGTCGCGTGAAATGTCGTTCCAGCCTCAGTTACGCCAAGGTGAAACGGATAATGAACCAGCGGACGAAGTGCCCTATATGCCGCCATAGTCCGCTCGACATCGCTTGATTTAAGCGAAATTTTAATGTCTGTAAAATCAAAATCTTCAAGCAGTTTTATATTATACAGCGCACTTTGCACCATAGCTTCGACACTGCGACCATACTTATCTTCAAACTGCTTTTCAAGTGAGCCAGAATTTACGCCGATTCGTATCGGTAAATTTCGCTGCTTACACGCATCAACGACCGCTTTGATGTGCTTTGCCGAGCCGATATTGCCAGGATTTATACGGATCGCATCGACAAATTCGCTCACGATCAAAGCATAGTTGTGATTAAAGTGAATATCAGCCACGACTGGTAGCGGACTTTGATCAACCACTTCGCGAAGTGCGATCGTGTCTTCTTTATCAAAAACCGCACAACGCACGATGTCACAACCAGCAAAATAGAGCCGATTTATCTGCTCTAATGTGCCTTTTACATCCTTTGTCTTTGAAAATGTCATTGACTGCACGGATATCGGAGCATCGCCGCCGATCTTTACATCTCTGATTTTAATCTGTTTTGTTGGGTATCTTTGCAAAATTTTGCCTTTAAATTTTTGTGAGATATTAGCTAAATTTTGTTTTTATTATGATAAATTTAATTAAATAAATCTGTAAAAATTTTAAAATAAGCCTCTTGCAAAGGGTGCATTCCATCTATAAAATAAGAGTCGTCAAGATTTAAAATATGCGGATTATACGATCCAAAAAGCTTAATGTTTTTATCTTTAGCAAATTCAATCAGATATTTTTCAATATCATTTATAATCTTATATTTTGCATTTTGAGATAAAAAATCATAAACATAAGGGTGATATGGCGGAAGATAAATATAGACATTTGTGCCATTTTCTTGCAAAAATATTATAAATTTTTCAAATACTTCTTTATTAATATTTTTAAAATTTTCCAAGCTATAAACACCGCCTTTGGTGTATGCAACTGCCTCATGTTTAACCTTTTTGGGATTTAAAGATCTTATTTTGTTATACCTAGCTCCATCGGTATCTATTACAAAATCATCGATTTGTATAGTGTTTGAAATATAAAAATTTAAATCCATATTATTATAGTTTTTAATTGCATATTCAAGCGAAAAGAGATATAAAAAATTTTTAAATATTTTATTTTTATTATCTTTACTTTTTATGGCTAATTTTTCCAACATCTTTTGATACTCATCATAAATAGAGACAAATCTAGTCTGTCCATTATAAAAGTTAAAAATCCAAGGATCAACTCCGATTATGATATTTTCAGGGAATTTGTTAAATTTATCTAGATAAATTTGGGTAATTGCCATATAATCTTCAATCGAAGCACCAGAAACTGCATAATTTTTAAAAGGAATAAATTTCTCAGAAAACATATTTTTAGTTACAAGCATCGTTCTAGATGAACCTATGGCAATGGTTTTTGGATTTACTGTGGCGTGATTTAGCCTGTGTTTTGTTAAAATTCTATCATCATAGTCTTGCATTCCAGCGACTATTTTTCCATTTTCTAACTCAAATGCAGTCCTCGATAAAAAATTTTTATCGCTTGCAATAATTCCCAAACTATCTACTTTAAAATTAAATATAAAAATAATAAAAACAAAACAAAACGATGTAAAAAAGCACAAGACTAGCCATTTTTTAACAGACATTTTTAGACCTTAAAAATTAAAATATAAAAACTCAGAGATTTTATTTAACGACAAAACAGACAAAGCAAGGCAAAATCCACAAAATATAGAAGTTGCAACACCAAATTTTAAACATACTATTTTTTCAATGCTATTTTTAAAATATAAAATAAAAACGAAAGAGAGTATAAGATATATGATTAAATTCTTACTATCATTATTTGCAATAGCTGTAAGCCAAGCTCCACTTTCGATACCTAGTTCACTTAAAAAGGCAAATCTTGCAAAAAATGTTGGCACGACTACTCCGCTAAGCCCTGCCATGCCATTTATTACCTTTATTGCATCATCAAATTCCTTTGCACGGAAAAATATCCAAGCAAAATTTATAAAGTTAAATGTGATAAACCAAGCAAGAATTTTATTCATCTTTATCCCAAATGAAGTCCAAAATCTATGCACTACAAGCGCCAAGCCATGCAAAAATCCCCAAAATACAAATGTCCAGCCGGCTCCGTGCCAGATGCCACCGATTATAAAAGTAATCATTAAATTTATATATGTTCGCGCTTTTCCTTGGCGATTGCCACCAAGTGGGATATAGATATAGTCTTTTAAAAACTTACCAAGTGTTATATGCCATCTACGCCAAAACTCTTGAATGTCAAGCGATTTATAAGGAGAGTTAAAATTTATCGGCAGACGAATATTAAATAGTAGTGCCACACCAATTGCCATATCACAATATCCACTAAAATCAAAATAGAGCTGAAATGTATAGCTAAGACTTGTTGTCCAAGCCTCAAAAAATGTTAAAATTTCTGCCTTATCAAAGCCGTTTGTTGCCCAAACAGCAAAGCTATCAGCTATGACAACTTTTTTAAATAGTCCAATAGAAAATATAAAAAGTCCAAGTGCGATATTTTTATAGTTTATGAGTTTGTTGCGAATGTTTTCAAATTGTGGCATCATCTGCTTATGATGCACTATGGGTCCTGCGATAAGCTGCGGAAAAAATGTTACAAAAAGTGCATAATCTAATGCATTATACTGCTTCGTACCCCCCCCCGCTAGACATATCGACTAAATAAGCGATTTGTTGAAATGTAAAAAAGCTAATGGCAAGTGGCAAAAGTAAATTTAGCCTTGAAATGTCGGAGTTTAGGGCAAAATTTAGGTTATCTATGAAAAAATCGGCATATTTAAAATAGCCAAGCAGAGCCAAATTTGCACTTATACCAAATATTAAAATTTTGCGTTTTTTCTGCGTTTTTTCGCACTCTATAAGCCTTTTACCAATGAAAAAATTAAAAACCATAGAAGCTAAAATAAGCACAAGATAAAGCACATTCCAAAAGGCATAAAAAAACAAAGATGAAGCAACCAAAAAGCCTTTAGCTAGGATAATAAGGCGTTTTTTGTTTAGATAAAAATAGCCAAAAAATACAATTGGCAAAAACAAAAATATAAATTCATATGAGTTAAAAAGCATACTTTTCTTTCGTTTAACTTTTATTGAATTCTAACGAAAATCGACTTAAAATATGGATAAATTTTAAGGACATGGAGGCTTTCGCCTCCAAATTTAATATACTAAAACATAAACAATCTGCGAACCGTGAACGCCTAAAACTGGCACCAGTTCGATGTCTGATGTGCGTGATGGACCGCAGATAAAAAGGACATTTGTCGGTAGGCGCCCATCCTCGGCTTTTATCTCATTTAAAGCTACAGATAGGCTTTTTACGATATTTTCTCTCTTTAAAAGCACTATACATACTTTTGGCGTAAGGCTAAGCAGTCTAGGCTGAGCAGGACTAGAAGTAACGCAAAATACGCCATGCGAACTAACCGCCTTTCTAGCCTGAATGATCGAAACATCGTAACTAAAAAGCTCTGACTTAAACTCTTCTATAGGCTTGTCAAATGCAAATTTTGACTCCACTAAAACAGCGTCTAGATCAATCGGCAAGTTTGTTGGATAGATTAGATTTTTAACATTTTCCTTTGTGATGATGGCATTTATATCAGTGACAAGATCACTGCTAGTTTGCACAAAAGCTTTGTTTTCCGTCGCCCTTACAATGTATTCTGAAACCAAGTCCGCGCCAACCTCATCTTTGATAAAATCAACAACATCTACGCTTTGAAATTTCATATCAACTGGAACATTTTTTATCTTTGATAAAATTTTCTCTCTACTCATAAATCACTCCTGGGATCTTTTGTACCTCTTTATGCAAGTCATAATCAAAGTCCATAAGGTCTTTAAACTCAAGCCACTTGTTAATAACTGGTATGCTGTTGCCAAATTTTTTAACCATACCATTGCCAAGCATCGCACCTTTCATCGCTGTTCTAAACATAAATCCGCTGGTTTGCACTTTTGCATAGTTTTTAAATATCATAGCCTCAGTAATATTGCTGTCTAAATTTTTGGTTCCTGTTGGCGGATTTTTACCTTGTTTTACCTTATCTCGGCGTAGTTTGCGGATAAGATCAGGAAGTGGAATTTGCACTGGGCAAACCTCGCCACAACGCCCGCACATCGAACATAGCGACACAACATCTCCGTGTTTATCCATACCAAATAGCCATGGACTAATCACTTCGCCGATAGGACCAGGATAGACCGTCTGATAGCTGTGTCCACCGATCTTATCATAAACAGGGCAAAAATTCATACACGCTCCACATCTAATGCATCGCAACGCTTCGTAATACTCCTCATTTACAAGCATATCGGTGCGGTGATTATCAAGCATGATAATATGACACTCCATAGGTCCGTCTAGCTCGCCATCTTTGCGTGGTCCAGAGATGATGTTGTTATAATTTGTTATAAACTGTCCTGTAGCTGATGGGATTAGCAGAGTATCAAGCGTAACGGCATCTTCAAAGCGCTCGACAACTTTTTCTATACCGCAAATATGCACTGTTACATCAGGGATCGTGGTGCACATCCTGCCGTTACCCTCGTTTTCTAGCATCCAGACAGCACCTTCGTTTGCGATAGCAAAATTTACGCCGCCAAGCCCCATTTTTAGCGTTTTAAACTCCTCTCGCATATGCGTTCTAGCAATAGCATTGAGCTTTTCTGGCTCGCTCTCTTTGGCTGCTCCAAGTTTTTCGTGGAAAATTTCACCGATCTCGTAACGATTTTTATGAATAGCAGGAACTACGATATGCACAGGCGGCTCGTCGATTAGCTGAATTATTAGCTCACCAAGGTCAGTTTCGATTGCCTCCATACCTTTGTGTTTTAGATAGTGATTTAGGTGAATTTCCTCACTTGCCATCGACTTGCCCTTCAAAATTTTGCCGATATTTTTTTCTATCATTAGAGTATGTATAATCTCACAGGCCTCTTGCGGTGTCGAAGCCCAATGGACTTTAAAGCCATTTTTTGTAGCATTGTCTTCAAACCTTACAAGTAGCTCACCCAAATTTGAAAGGGCGTTGTTTTTTGCTTTTTTACCACGCTCTCTTAAACCTTCCCACTCGTTAAAACGCCTGCGAATGAGATTTTTGCGGTTGCGTTGTAAAGTGTGCATGGCATTTGTTAAATTTTCTCTAAGCTGAGCATCGTTTAGCTTTTGTTTTACTATATTTTCGTGTGGATTACTCATATTGCTACTCCATTTAGGCGATTTGCTACAAAATCATAAAGATGCATGGCTTTTATGTCCTTGCCATTTCGACGCATAGTGCCTGAGATATTCATCAAGCAACCGCCATCACCACTTACAACACAACTTGCCTTTGAATTTTCAATATCCTTGATCTTTGCCATTGCCATTGCGTTTGAAATTTCAGGCTCTTTGACAGAGAAAGTTCCACCAAATCCACAACACTCCTCTTCAAATTCCAAATCCACAAGCTCGACATTCTTAAATCTTCGAATTAGATTTTTCGAGCTTTCAACACTTTTTGCGACACGCAAGGCATGGCAATTGCTATGCCAAGTTACTTTTATTGGCTCGCCCTTGTCTTCATAGCTGACATTTAAAATTTTATCCAGATATACGCTTAGCTCAACAACACGAGAGCTAAAGTTTTTGATAAACTCATAATCCTTGTCACCATGAAAAAGCTCTAAATAATCACTCTGCATCATGCCGCCACAAGATCCACTAGGAACTACGATTGGATAGTCCTTGTCAAAAAGGCGAGCATTATAAAGGGCAACTTTTTTGGTCTCTTCAAAATAGCCCGTATTAAACGAAGGCTGACCACAGCAAGTTTGATCCTTTTTAAAGACCACCTCAACTCCTTCGCGTTGCAACAGTGAAATGGCATTTGTTACGGTTTTGCCCATAATCGCAGTGCCAAGACAAGTAGAATACATATAAACTCTCTTCATCTTTACTCCTTTTAGTTAAAATTTGCCACAACTGGCACAAGAAATGTGAATATATTTACAACACTCCAAGTTATAGTTCCAGCCAAAATGATAAATAACAACGAATATTTTAATGTAAATTTTAAAACTTCACTTTCTCGACCAGCCATTCCAACCGCAGCACAAGCCACAGCTATACTTTGTGGGCTTATAATCTTACCAACAACACCGCCAACAGTGTTTGCTGCCATAAATATTACATCTGGCACCCCAAGCTGACTTGCGGTAACTTGCTGAAGTGTGCCAAATAGTAAATTTGCACTCGTAACAGAGCCAGTCAAAAACACACCAAGCCAACCTATAACTGGCGAGAAAAAGCCAAAAGCATTGCCTGTATTTGAAAGTGCAAGCCCCATTGTAGCGGCCTGTCCGCTGTATTTTGCGATGTAGGCATAAGCAACAATAAAACCAATCGTTATAATTGGCAATCCCATCTCTTTGATTGTTTCTTTTGCACTATCAACAACAATGTTAAAATTTATGCGTAAAATTCCTACAGAAAGAACAACTGCAAGCAAAATAGCTGTTCCAGTGGCTCGCAAAATATCCCATCCATACACTGCCGACATCGCTTGCTGTTCTGTAGTTATTGGTGGCATGCTAGCGACTAGATTGTGTAGATTAAATACCTCAAATTTGATAGTCGCAAATGCCGCAAAGCTTTTAAATGTAGATGAATTCCAAAGTCCAATAGCTGCGATAATTAAAATAAATGGCAACCATGCTTTAATAATATCACCAAAGGACAATTTTTTAGTTTGTGTCATGTGCCCAGAGCCCTCAACTCTAAAAATTTCTTTGATTTTAAAAATTCGCACCGAAATAGATAGTAAAAATATCGAAACTATGGCCGCCACAATATTAACAAGTTCAGGTCCTATAAATTTTGCTGTTACATACTGAGCAATAGTATAACTTGCCGCCACAATAATCACATGCGGTAATGCACCAAGAAGCCCTCTAAGCCCACTTACCAAAAGCACAAGCAAAAAAGGCAATGTAAATGTGATAGGAGGTAGCATACGAGCAACCATCGTCGAGATAAGCTGGGGATCAACATTGACCGTTCCAGCTAAGGCAGTAACTGGAATCCCCACTGCTCCAAACGCCGCACCAGCTGTGTTTGCTATCATGCTTAATCCAGCTGCACTTAAAGGCTTTAAACCAAGCCCCATTAAAAGCGCTGCCGAAATGGCAACTGGCGCACCAAAGCCTATGGCACCCTCTAAAAATGAACCAAAGCAAAAGGCGATTAAGATCACTTGAATTCTGTGATCCGCAGAGATCATCGTGATGCTAGTCTTTAAATTCTCAAAATGCCCTGACTTTACACTTATCTTATACAGCAAAATTGCACATAAAATAATCCACGCAATCGGCCAAAGCCCATACAAAAATCCGTAAATAAAACTCATAAATGCTCTTATAAGTGGCATATCATAAAACAAAACGCTAATGACTATACTAAAAGATACCGTTATAAATGCAGCAACATATCCCTTCAATTTAAGCACAACAAGCAAAAGCAAAAATACAAAAATCGGCATTGCAGCAATTATGGCAGATAGCCATATGTCACCAAAAGGATTGTAGTTTTGCACAAATAACTCTTCCATTTTGTCTCCTTTATAAATTTATGACGAAATTCTACTACAATTTTAAACTTAATACAAACTAAAAATATCATTAATTAGTTTTATTAAGAATTTGTTAAAAATTTCAAATTTTAGGCTTTATTATTTTTCTTTTTTATAACTTAAAATATTTTCAATGAAGTTTTAGCAATAAGTTTTTATGTTTTTGAGTAAAATTCTATTAAACACTTGGCAAATTTAAGATAAATTTTACTTTAAGGATATTTAAAGATATGGAAAATTTGCAGAACAAAATAAATATTACAAACAAAAATAAAAACAAGCTAGAATTTAATTATTTTTTTAAGTTTTCTAGTAAAAATTATAGTATATTTGCCGTTTTTATCGGCTTTATAAAGATTAATAATTATAAATTTTCTTAGAAAGTTAGCAAAATTTTTATATAAAATATTATGAAATTGTAATTAAAATCTTAATTTTTGGCAGAATTTTATAAAAACAGAGAATTTTGGCAGCTAAAAAGCCACCAAAATTTATCAAACTACAACATAACTTGCCCAAACGCAAGCATCTAGCGCATTTAGCTTAGCAAGCACCTCTTTGCTGATATGCTCATCAACTAAGATTACTGCAAGTGCCATGCCGTGATCGTCGCGTCCTAGACGGAAGTCTGCGATGTTGATATTTTCAGCTGCAAGGATAGAGCTAATGCTTGCAATAACGCCGGGCACATCGTTGTTTTTAAAGATGATCATCTTGCCTTTTGGCTTAAAGTCGGTCTTAAAGCCGTTGATATTTACGATACGAGGCTGGTTTTCGCCAAAGACCGTACCGCTAATGCTAACAAGCTCGCTTTCGGTCGTGATCTTTACGATTACACGGTTTTTAAATATACTCTCGCCACCCACGCTAGCCTCTGTCGCAATACCCTTTTCGTCGCACAAAAATTTCGCATTCACATAGTTTATTCCATCACCTAAACTCTCTTTTAGAGCGCCAACGATCGCAAATGTAAGTAGCGAATTTGCATAGTCTGCAATGGCACCGCAGGCTTCGATACGGATTGCCTTGATAGCCTTTTTATTTATCTGCGCACCCAAAAATGCCATCTTACTAACCAGCTCGATGTAAGGCTCAACAAATGGCGGTAAATCCTCGGTCTTTATCGGTAAATTTAAAGCATTTGGATAGCTGATGCCACGCGCCGCACTAATTGCTTGCTCAGCTGCCTCGATCGCGATATTTCGCTGGCTTTCAAGTGTATTTGCGCCAAGATGCGGCGTTACGCTTACATTTGGCAGGTCAAGCAGCGCATGATCGGTAGCTGGTTCTTTGCTAAACACATCAATGCCAGCAAATGCTATTTTTCCACTCTTTAGCCCAGCCACAAGCGCCTCTTCGTTGTAAAGTCCGCCACGAGCGACATTTATAAGACGCACGCCATCTTTCATCTTTGAAATTTCCTCTGCACCGATAATATTTGTCGTCTCTTTAGTTTTTGGAGTATGAATTGTGATAAAGTCACATGCCAAAATATCATCAAAATTTGTCGTATAAACTCCACCCATATCAAGTACTTTTGAAGGCTCGATGTATGGATCATAGGCAATGATTTGCATACCAAATGCTTTTGCGCGCGTGGCGACTCTTGAGCCTATGTTGCCAAAGCCTATCACGCCCAACTTTTTCTCAAAAAGCTCAACACCATACCACTTCTCACGCTTCCAAATTCTAGCCTCTTTAAGATCGTTATGCGCATAAGGAAATGCTCTAGCAGCAGCTAACATATGCGTCATCGTTAGCTCAACGGCGGCAATGGTGTTTGCAGTAGGAACATTCATCGCGATGATGCCTCTGCGAGAACAGCCGTCTATGTCAACATTATCCACACCAACTCCAGCTCGTACAACCGCTTTTAGCTTTTTAGCTGCGTTTAGAAATTTCTCATCAACATCGGTCGAACTACGAGTGATCGCCACATCAGCTTCGCTTAAAATTTCGAGCAGCTTATCTTTTGGCGTATTTACAGTATCAATGACTTTTATGTCTTGCTCTTTATTTAAAAGCGCAAATCCAGCCTCATGGATCGCATCGCAAACTATGATGGTTTTCATATCTTTACCTCCGTTATGCTTGAGTGTATATTGTAAGTTTTAAGCTCCAAAATGATGCGCTGCAGCAATTCAGAGTCTTGTGTGTTTAGAAAAATTTTACTCTTTACACCATCTTTAACAATAGTGAAATTTACATTTGTATTTTTTAGAGTTTGAGTTAGGCAAAACATAGAGTAAATATCGTTTTTATCGATAAAAAGCTCAAAAGCTGTTTTTAGAGAAGCATTTTTGTTTGGACGCTTGTATTGGATATAAATTTCATTTACAGCAAGCGAAAAGTCCTGTTTTGTTATGTTTGCAAGCTGAGAAATCCAGCCATCATTTATACTAGTTGGCTGGACAGTTTCGTTATCTAGCACCTCTGGCTGAGCATAAGCTACTGCCGTTTGGTTCGCGTTTGCAAATTTGTACAGATATATACCAAGCACGACCACTAGCAATAGTAAAAACAAAACAACTGCCAGTAAAGTGTGCTTGCCCATGCAAATTTATTTTAATTGCTCTTTTATAATGTCGCCAAGCGTTACCTTGTCGTCACTGTTTATCTCATTTAGCACTTCGCGCTCTTTTGCGCGTGCAAGCTGACGGATGCTAAGGCGAATGCGATTTTTCTTATCATCTATAAATGCTATGCTTGCTTCTATCTCATCGCCTATATTTAGGGTGTTAGCATCAACACTTCCAAGATCTTCTTTACGGATAAGTGCATCAACATTCTCGCCAAGCTCTACAAACACTCCAAAGTCTTTGATGTCGCGAATTTTGCCCTTTACAGCTTCACCAACACTGTGTTTTTTAGTAAATTCTTGAACTGGACTTTGCTTTAACTCTTTTAGGCTAAGAGAAATTTTCTGCTCTTTGTCGTCGATTTTTACAATCTTAACCTCAATCTCATCACCTACTTTAAACAGATCTTTGCACTTATCATTTCTATCCCAAGAAGCATCCTCGTTATGTAATAAGCCCTCAACGCAATCAATACGAACAAATGCACCAAATGCAGTAGTTGTCGTCACAACGCCTTTTGCGACACTGCCTTCTTTAAATTTTGCTTTAAATTCATCAAATGGTTTTGGAAGTAGATTTTTAAGACTCACTCTTAAGCGACGATCTTTTGCGCTGATCTCAATAACCTCAACATCGATCTCTTCGCCCTCAGTGATATGATCTTTTGGATTTTTGATATTTTTATCCCATGAAATTTCAGAGATATGCAAAAAGCCCTCGATGTCATTGCCAAGATCGACAAATGCGCCGTATGGCTCAATGTTACTTACGATAACCTTGATCGTATCACCGACTTCTAGTCCATCTTTAATCTCATCCCATGGATCTGGCATCGCAGCCTTGATAGATAACGATAAGTGGCGCTTTTCGTTGTCATAACTGATAACTTTAACGGCAACTTTATCACCCTCTTTGTAAATTGTACTAGGATTGACTGGTCCTTTATAACTTATCTCGCTGTAATGCACCAAACCATCAACGCCGCCCACATCAACAAACATACCGTAAGTTGTGATCTTTTTGACCACACCTTCCATAACATCAGCGTTATCAATTATGCTAGAGAGTGCCTCTTTGCGTTTTTTGCGATCATCGTCGAGAATTTTCTTGCGAGAAACAACAATACTTTGCTCCTCTTTATCTACCTTGATAACTCTTACCTTGTAGCTCTTGCCAACGATATCGTTAGCGTTTTTAAAGCCGCTTTGAGTTTTTGGTAGGAAAAATTCTACTCCATTTTCGTCAGTCGCGATAAAGCCACCCTTATTTTTGCCGACGATTTTTACTTCAATCTCGTCTTGATTTTCAGGGCTATAAGCATCTATGTAAGCCTTAACTTTCTCTTTGCGTAGGGCTTTTTTATGCGAAACCTGCCCACGACCAGTGATGACAACTTTTATCTTATCGCCAACATTATATAATAGCTTACCGCTTGCATCAGTAATCTCAGACAAGGCAAGCTCTTTGTCGCCTCTTATGCCGATATTTACGATCGCAACATCACCTTTAACGCCAACAATAACGCCTTCGCTATCTTCCTCAGTCCTCTTAAAGGACTCCTCTAACATCGCAGCAAAATCTTCTTCTTCATTTGCTTCAATCTGAACGCTTCTGTTCACAGCCATCTTGATCCTTTTAAATTTTCTATTACCTTGCGGCAAAGTTACTTATTATATTTAAAAAAGGCTTATTTTCGGTTGAAATTTTAGTAAAAATTTAGTTTGGTGTAGAAATTTTATTTAAATTTGCCCCACCATAATGAGCGGCGGGGCAATGGGATTATTTTACGATTTTCGGATCTTTAAAAGCTGTTAGCTCAGGAGCTTTGCCATTAAATTTCTCAATATTTACCAAAGCAGTATGACTAATGTTTCCATTTGCTAGCTTTGATGTTGGGATATCGATAGTTAGGACATTTGGTGAGCCATTTTTACAAATTCCACTATCAAAGCCATCATACCAAGCACCCTCGCAAAGCTTTATAACGCTAGGCATAACATCATCAGTTACAACAGCGCCAGCCAAAACTTCGCCTCTAGCGTTAAACACACGAACCAAATCGCCGTTTTTAATACCTTTTGCTTTCGCGTCTTTTGTATTTATCCAAACTGGCTCACGGTTTGCTACTGCATACTTATCACGCAAACTTGTGTGGCTAAGCTGTGAGTGCAAGCGATCCGTTGGATGTGGGCTTAGCATGTGAAATTCAGCCGGCTTATCCTTCATGCCAAGCCATTCGATAGGCTCAAACCACATAGGGTGCGCCTTGCAGTCATCATAACCCATCTTTTCAATCGTATCTGAATAAATTTCGATAAGACCAGATGGAGTTCCTAGTGCATTTAGGATAGGATCTTCTCTAAACTCACCATATCTTATCCATGCATCGCTCTCAGGCGTAGAACTAAATGTAACAGGCTTGTTTGTTGCCCAGAATTCGCTAAATGGCTTCATCTCATGGATAAAGTCAGGTATAGAATTTACCTGCTCGTAAGTAGCGTCATAGTACTCTTTTATCCAGTCAAATTCCTCTTTGCCGTTTTCTGTATATGCCAAAACAAGGTCTTTTGCATATGCTTTGCATAGGTCAGAGAAAATTTGATAATCATCTTTTGACTCTTCAAATTTATCAACTACTTGCTTCATAGGAACAATATTCATATTTGAATAATCACCAGTCATCGTAATGTCGTTACGCTCATAAGATGTTGTTGTAGGGAAAACTATATCTGCCATTTTTGCTGTTGGTGTCCAGTATGGCTCATTTACAACAACTGTTCTTGGCTTTCTCCATGCTTTTAAATTTGTATTTGTATCTTGATGATGAACAAGAGGGTTGCCACCCACCCAGTAGATAAAGTCAATGTCTGGATAAGTTATCTTTTTGCCATTATGGTCTATAACTTTTCCTGGATTTAGCAAAGCATCAGCTATACGAGCAACAGGGAAAGCAAATTCTGTTGTCTTAATAAGCCACGCAGGGACATCTTCGCCAGCTGTAACCGCTTTTTTTACAAATTTACCATCTTTTATCTCGCTATCAGCTGTACCGATAAACTCGCCCTTATCATTAAATATACCCACGCTTGCTGCATTAACACCGCCGATAACACCTCCCTTGCAAGTAGGCACGCCACCGTTTGAGTAGTGGTAGCTAAGACCAAATCCACCACCAGCAAGACCTATCTGACCGATCATTGAAGCAAGCGTTACAAGTGCCCAGTGTGGTTGCTCGCCGTGATGAGCTCTTTGCATGCCCCAGCCTGACATTAGCATAGTGCGATTACTTACAAATTTCTCAGCTAGTGATTTTATAAGCTTAGCATCTATGCCGCAAATTTTAGCTGCCCACTCAGGCGACTTTGGCGTTTTGTCTGTTTGACCAAGCAAATAAGGTAGAAATTTATCAAATCCATAAGTATAGCCAGCCATAAATTCTTTATCATACTTACCACTTGTATATAGGTAGTGCATCATACCTAACATCATTGCTGTATCGGTATTTGGCACT
Source organism: Campylobacter australis (assembly GCF_050586305.1). NCBI lineage: Bacteria > Pseudomonadati > Campylobacterota > Epsilonproteobacteria > Campylobacterales > Campylobacteraceae > Campylobacter > Campylobacter australis. Next base: position 388,062 of record NZ_JAXUAA010000002.1, read on the forward strand.
GGTCTTATATGTTTTGCTTTGTCAAAGAATTTTACAGTATCACTGCGTATAGGATCAATGATGATAACTTCAATATCTTTGCGCTTTTTAAGCTCTTCAAAGTATTTAAAGCCATGCTCATCAGCACTAGTCCATGCTATACGAAGCGTAGCAAGTGGGTTCATGCCCCACATTACAACAACTTTTGAGTTTTCAAGTACGACAGGCCAGCTAGTTTGCTGCTCATAAACTTCAATGCTTCCCATAACATGTGGCATGATAACCTGACTTGCGCCAGTTGAGTAGTCCCCTAAATCTCCTACAAAGCCACCGCTAAGGTTCATAAAGCGCTGGAGTAAAATTCTGCTATTATGCACATTTCCGCTTGATTTCCAGCCATAACTTCCTGCAAATACACTTTGATTGCCCTTTTGTTCTCTTGTTTTTTTAAGCTCTCTAGCCACAAGCTTTATAGCGTCCTCATACTTTACTCTAACCCACTCATCCTTGCCACGAAGCTCTGGCTTTGGGCTATCTGGATTTTCAAGATAGCTTTTTCGCACCATAGGATATTTTATACGAGTTTTATAAACCATATCGTGAGTATAGTACTGAAGTGCATTATAAATTTCACTTGTTTTTTGATATGGTTTTGAGCCTAAAATTTTACCATCCTTAACCTCAACATCTAGCATACCCCAGTGTGCTGCAGTAAGAACTTTGCCATTTTTTATAAGCGACTTTTTAGCTTCATCAGCCATCAAATTTGTAGCTGTTACGCCTGAAAGAAGTGGTAAACTTGCCATACCTTTTAATACAGTTCGCCTTTGCATCTTTTCTCCTTTTATTTTATCTTCACATCAGATGAGTTTTTTTGTAGATATTCAATAACAAGCCACTCATCTTTTTTATCTATCGCTGTTCTGCTTAGCATCGACTTAAACAAGCTTGGCCACTGATTTGCTTTGTAGTGGTCAGTATCGTGAAGCTTATGGCATACTCCACAGCTATTTTTATATAGCTCTTCAGCACGAGTTAGCATAGGTTTTACATCATCATAAAAGTCGCTATCTGTCGTAAATACAGTAGTTTTTACCATATCCCACTTACCATTTTCTCCCTTTTTAACAAGCTGGGTTTTAAACTCAGCTGTCTTTGCGAAAGCTAGTGTAAAAACACGCTCAGAATCGCTAAAATAGATAACATTTGGCACAGCTGGGTTTTGATAGCCACTAACTTCTATCTTTACTCTATCGCCAGATTTTTCTAAAATTTTGACTGCATTTGTTGGAAGCAGCCTACCTATGGATGTTTTAGATGCCGCATCAGCAAAAACTGGCTTAACAACATCAGAATAAACCTCACCATCAGCATACAAAAAACATGCCAAAAGAGCGGACATTACAAGTTTTTTCATACATCTCCTTTTAAAAATTTAAGCAATTATAATGAAAAAATATGATTAAAATATAATTTTTTATTAAATATAACTAATATTTGAAACAGTGCGTAAATTTTCATGCTTTAAACTTAGCGTATATCCACAGCCATGACAGCTTTGTATGAGCTCTGGATAGAGTTTTTTACGAAGTTTATGAACGAAATTTCGTATCGTATCTGGCGTGCAGCCATCGCTACACCATACATAATTTTCTATCATCTCAAAATTTACCATTCTTGATTGGTTTTTTAGCAAAAGATGAAGTAATTTTTGCTCTTTTTTTGTTAGCGCTACAAGCTCGTGATCTTTAAAAAGCTCCATGGTCATCGCATTAAATGTAAAACCATTTTGCAAATTTACACTAGCAAAGTCATTTTGAAATTTATTAGCAGCAAAGCTTAAACTCATGACCAGCTCACGCTTATCAAATGGCTTTTTAAGCATAGCTTGGCTTTTTAACTCCAAAGCTCCCAGCATATTTTCATCGCTATCAAATGCTGTAAGAAATATAATGGGCACATTTTCATCATCTTTTCTTATGATCTGAGCCATCTGTATGCCGTTCATTTTTGGCATTTGGATGTCTGAAAGTATTAAATTTGGGCTATGTTTCTTAAAGCATTCAAGCGCATCAGCAGCATTTTTGCATAGGAAAATTTCACTAACATAACTCCTTAAAGAAACCTCTAACCCCTGCCTAAGCATATCGTCATCATCAACAACTAAAAGTTTCACATTTTTTAAAATTTCTTTGATTTTACTATACATCTTCTCTCCGATAGCGGTATAATACTTAAAAAGTATGACTAAAAAATAATTTTTCTATTTTTTAAAAAAAGACAAAATTTGGTTGGTGCTTTCGCACTTTGCAAACTAAGTCTAGCATTTAGCTTTTTTGAAAGTTCACAGGCAACATAAAGCCCCATTCCAGTGCCGTTTTCCTTGTTTGTAAAAAATGGCTCAAAAATACGGCTAGCATCATCTATGCCTGTGCCATTATCACTGATACTTATGCAAATTTCATCCGCTATCTGTTCTAAGTTTATCGTGATTTCAGGTATTGCTTCAAAATTTTGTGATGCAAATTTTACAAGCTCATCTTTTGCATTTGAGATGAGACTTAGTAAAATTTGCTTTATATATGATGATACGCTTTTAGTGATAAATTTTTGAGTTTTGTCACACACGCAAACTAATTTTATGCCATGCTCATTTAGCTTTGGCTTAATAATAAGCACTAGCTCTGCAATAATCTGCAAAACATCAACATCTCTTACACTATCGTCATTTTTGTAAAATTTAGCAAAAGAACCGATCGTTTCGTTTATAAGTTTTATGCTTTGCTTAGCACGATTTACTTGTAAATCTATGCCCTCAGTCTGCCCACTCATAGCAAGCTCATCTATCTCATCAAGACAAAGCATGAGCGAGCTTAGCGGACTTCGCTGTTGATGCGATATAGCGCTTACCATCTCGCCAAGTATCGCCATCTTGGAGTTTAAAAGTAGCATTTGCTCGTTTTTTACTTTGGCAAGCTCAAGCTCTTTCTCGTGTGTTATATCAGCTACGCTAAGGATGTAGCCCTCGAATTTTATAGCATTTTTTAGAACATTTGAAAGGCGAAATCTAAGATAATTTTCGCCATTTTTTATAACGACTTCACGCGAATTTTGTTCTTTTGCATGAAGCGTAAAAAGCTCGTTTAACTCACTAAATTTTAGTCTTTTAAGAAGATCATTTAAGCTTTTGCCAATAAATTCTTTACTTTTTAATCCAAAAATGCTTTCAAATTTTTTATTTATAAATTTTATGTGATTATGTTTATCAGTTAGCAAAAGAGCTAAATTTGGTGTTTTTGAAAGTGCTATCTCAAGCTCGCTTTTTCGGCTTTTAAAGAGCAAAAAAACTATGATAAAGCAAGCTAAAATAAGCGCATAGCTTTGCATGTAGTCCCTTTTGGCTTCATTTTATGAATTTTGTGTAAAATTCTCTATTTTATAAACGATATTTTGTATGATCCAATCAGGAGTGCTAGCTCCAGCGCTAATCCCACAAAGATTTTTACCATCAAACCATGCTGCATTAAGCTCTGCTTCATTTTCTATAAGATAGCTATCAGGACAAAATTCTTTTGATATGAGATAAAGCTGTTTTGTATTAGAACTATTTTTACCACCTATAACAACCATCACATCAGCCCTTTTTGAAAGCTCTCTCACTGCGTCTTGGTTTTCAAAAGTGGCATTACAAATCGTGTTAAAAACGCGCACCTCTTTTACGCGCAACATTAAATAATTTACAATCTGCATAAATTTCTCAACTTTGCGAGTTGTTTGACTTATGACAGCAACTTTTTGAGACAGCTTCACACCATCAAGTTCGCTCTCTTCAAGCACAACAAAGGCATTTCCGACAGCATAGCTTTTTACGCCCTTTATCTCAGGGTGATTTTCATCGCCAAATATTACGACATCATAGCCATCTTTGCTCATCTTTTCGCAAATTTGTTGTGGTTTTGTAACAAAAGGGCAAGTGGCGTCTATAACCTTAACATCACTTTTTTGAAGCTCGGCTAGATCGCCCTTTGTGATACCATGTGTGCGGATGATTGCCTTTTTCTCATCTTTTATCTCTTCTATCCCCTCAAGAGTTTTTACATTAAAATTTAAACTCAGGCGGTTTATCTCATCATTATTATGTATGATCGGACCGATTGTTACGGCATCCTTAGCGTTTTCGGCGATTTTTATGGCGCGTTTTACACCAAAACAAAAACCATAACTGCTCGCAAGCTCAATCTTCAACACTAGCTCCTAACTGACGCAAAATTTTACTAAAATTTGGAAAACTTGTGGCGATAAACTCGCTCTTTTCAATAACCATACCGCATGTTAGCCCAAGCACAGCAAAACTCATCGCTATACGGTGATCACCGTGACTATCGATGATCGCGGAATTTGCCGTCCCACCAGTGATCTCAAAGCCATCGTCAAGCTCCTTCGCATCGATCCCACATGCCCTAAGCGCAGCCACCGTAACCGCGATACGATCACACTCTTTTACACGAAGTTCTTTTGCATTTGTTAGCCTGCTTGTACCGCTAGCACACGCAAAAGCTATGGCAAGGGCTGGGGCTTCATCTATCATCCACGCTATATTTTCGCTAACTTCAACCGCCTTTAAAGGGGCGTATTTTATCTCTATCTCGCCGATAATTTCGTATTTTTCACTTGTCGTTTTATAGCTTATATCAGCCCCCATTTTGCGTAAAATTTCATACGCTTCTATGCGAGTTTTATTTAAAAGCATATTTTTTAGTACAATGTGAGAATTTGGGATAATCACCGCCGCAACCGCAAAGAAAAATGCCGAGCTTGGGTCATTTGGCACATCTATTTGTAGCGGTTTTAAAGGCTCTTTAAGCGGCTTAACCTCCAAATTTAGCCCATCAGTGATAAGTTCAGCTCCCATGCCTTTTAGCATACGCTCAGTATGATCGCGACTTAACTCTGGCTCTGAAAATTTACATCCATTTGATTTTAGAGCCGCAAGTATCAGCGCAGACTTAATCTGTGCAGATGCGATCGGACTTTGGTAATTAAAATAATCAAGTTTTTTACCGCGGATACAAAGCGGTGCCAGATCGCCGTTTTTAGCTCCGTCGATCTTCGCTCCGACCTTTTCTAGCGGTTTGCCAACACGAGCCATAGGGCGGCGGTTTAGATACTCATCTCCGCTTAACACAAAAAATCCCTCACTAGCCGCTAAAAATCCCATAAATAACCGCATCGCGGTTCCTGAGTTTCCGCAGTCTAAAACTACGCTTGGCTCACGCAAATTTGCGGATGGTGTGATGATAATCTCTTCGCCCCTATCTTCGACTTTTGCACCCAAATTTTCAATTATTTTAAGGCTATTTAGCGTATCTTCGGCTCTTAAAAAATTTCTTACTATGCTTGGCTGATCGCTTAAAAGTGACAAGATTGCACACCTATGCGAGATGGATTTATCGGTTGAGATTTGTTCTAGTGTTGATTTTATAGGATTTTGTATGGCTTTAACTTTCATCTTATCCCTATATTTAGTTCATTTTTTAAACTCTGTAAAATTTTATCCATAAACTCCGCCACATCGCTGTCTTCTAGCGTTTTTTCCATATCTTGGAATATAAATTTCACGCTAATACTAGCACTTGCACCAAGATCTGCTGAGCGATATATATCAACTGGGGTAAATTCTTTAAGCTGAGCAATGTTTAGCGCGCCAATACAAGCTGAAATTTTAGAAAATTCTAACCCATCTGGCACGATCAAGCTTAAATCTCGCGAAATGCTTGGAAATTTCGAGTATGGCTTAGCCTTAACGCTCTCATTTTTAAGACTATCAAAATCTATCTCACAAAGGTAGGTTTTTGGCAGATCCCTTCTTTTTTCAACGCTTATATGCACCCTGCCGATATAGCCCACATCCACGCCATCTTTTATGATCCTTGCTTGTTCAAACGGACTAAGGTAGGAAATTTCAGAGCTTGGCAAGAGATTAAACTCTCCGATAGCATTTTGTACCGCGCTTGCAAAGCTGATAAAATCGACCTCAGCTGGCTTTGCACCATTTAGCAAAGTAGGTTCAGACTTGAGTCCACTCATCACAAATCCAAGTCGCATACTCTGCTCGCCCTGCTCGCTAAAGATTTCACCGTATTCAAAAAGCTTGATTGATTTTTTAGAATTTTTGATATTTTTCTCGCACGAGCTTAAAAGGTGGTTTGCAAGAGTTGGACGCAACATATTTAGCTCGGCATTTATTGGATTTAAAATTTGAGCCTTGCACGGCAAAAATCCAAGTCCACTAAGCTCTTCTTGGTTATCAAAAACATAATGCACACTCTCAAAAAAGCCCGCTCCAGCTGCACGACGACGCAAATTTAGAGCAAATTTATACTCTTGATATGTATCATTTAGCCTATTTTGTTCGCTAAATTTTAGCGGTTTTGATACGATATTATCAATGCCAACAAGGCGTACGATCTCTTCGCAAATATCGTGAATATTTAAGATATCATGACGGAAAAATGGTACTTTGACATTGAAAATTTCAGCCTCTTGATTGAAATTTATCTCAAAACCAAGTTTTTTAAGGATGCGCAAAATTTCTGCGCGACTGATCTCTTGACCAACCATACGACTGATGTCTGCAGTAGAAAAGCTAAGTATAGTCTGCTCTTTTTTGATAGCAGCTCCAGAGGCTCCAGCATAAAGCCCAAGCTCTTTAAATGAGTAAAGTCGTTTAAAAAGATAGTCCATGCCATAGCTAAGCGTAGGTTCGCTACCTCGGCTGGCGCGGTAAAGATGCTCATCGCGTGGCATATTTTTATCCAACGCAACACTTTCAGCAACCACATCAGGCTCGCTGTAATTAGCCTCGATGATAACAAGCTTTGAGCTATCGTCAATCTTTGCAACATCATCTTGATAAATGCCAGCAACGCTTAAAATTTTGCCGTTTGAGCTTACTATGCTTTGCGAAAATTCACCCTTTTTAATCTCAAAAGTAACGCGCTCATCGTTTTTGCTAAGCCTTGCAAAATCATACGCACGAAACAATACTCCAGTGCTGTAAGTAGCGTACTCTAGCAGTCTTTCAAATGAATTTGTTTTCTCACAGCCAATCATCGCCAAACGAAGCTTGCTTAGTAAATTTTCGCTAACTCCTCCCTTTAGCTCAACAGCTTTATACAAAAACGAGCTTTTTAGCCCATCGTCAGCCTTGATAGATACGATCCTTCCGATGCCCGGCAAATTTTCAGGCTCATAATAGTGGGCGTTTTCTTTTAAATTTAGATCAAGCGCTACAGCTAGATCGCGAGCTATGCCGTTAATACTCTGGCAATCTCCTCTATTTGCCGTAACATCAACCTCAATGACAACATCATTTATAGCCTCAAATTCAGCCAAGCTCTTGCCAAGCTTAAGCTCGCCGATACTATCATCAAGAACCATAATCCCATCATTTATCTTTACTAATCCAAGCTCTGTTGAGCTACATATCATGCCACAGCTCTCAACTCCACGAAGCTTTGCCTTTTTTATCTCAAGTCCATTTGGCATAGTAGTTCCTGTCGTCGCTACAGCTACAAACTGCCCTGCTTCGACATTTTTAGCACCACAAACTATCTGTAAATTTTCACCGCCTATATCAACCTGACAGATGCTTAGTTTATCGGCATCTGGGTGCTTTTCTCTACTTTTTACATAGCCTACGACTATACCTTTAGGAACGCTTATCTCTTTGTAGCTATCAACTTCTAGCCCGATAGAATTTAAAATCTTTGAAATTTCCTCGCCGCTAATCGCACTTAAGTCTATGTATTCGTTTAACCAATGTTTTGATATTATCATTTAAATTGCTCCAATAATCTTAAATCTCCTTCAAAAAGCGAACGCAAGTCTGGCACCCTGTGAAGCAACATAGCAAACCGCTCCACTCCAAGCCCAAAGGCATAGCCGCTTACATCCTTATAGCCAACTGCTTTAAATACATTTGGATCAACCACGCCGCATCCTAAAACCTCAAGCCATGTTGTGTGCTTACATACCCTACAGCCCTCTCCGTGACAGAATATACAGCTTATATCAACCTCCGCACTAGGCTCGGTAAATGGAAAAAAACTAGGGCGAAAACGCACTTTTACATCGCCAAACATGTGCTTTAAAAAGCCCTCAAGCATGCTCTTTAAATTTGCAAAGCTTACACCATTGCCTTGCTCAACAACAAGACCCTCAACTTGATGAAACATCGGCGTATGCGTTAGATCCATATCGCGACGAAAAACTGTTCCAGGAGCTATCATACGAATAGGCGGTTTTGAATTGAGCATTTTGCGAATTTGCACTGGGCTCGTATGTGTCCTTAAAAGCCTGTTATCATTTAGATAAAATGTATCTTGCATCGCGCGCGCTGGGTGGTATTTTGGCAAATTTAACGCCTCAAAGTTATGAAAATCATCCTCGATCAGCGGACCAGTCTCAAGTGAAAAATTTTGAGATACAAAATACTCAATTATCCTATCCATAACATCCATCACAGGGTGAAGTGCGCCACTTGCGACAGGCTCGTTAAATAGCGTGATATCCACAGCGTCTTTTTTCATCTTGGCATCTAGCTCGCCCTGCGTTAAAGCTACTTTTTTGGCATCGATAAGCGCGGTAAATTCGTCTCTATCTTTGTTTAGTTGTGCTGCAAAGCCCTTTTTTTCATCCTCATCCATATCCTTTAAAAGAGCAAATTTTGAAGTCAAAATGCCCTTTTTACCAAAAATTTCAACCCTGAGTTTTTCAAGCTCCGCAAGCTCTTTACAAGCTTGGATTTTATCTACGTACTCTTGCAATTTACCACCTTTATAATTTTTGTTAGATTTTAGTAAAATTTTATTAAAAAGCACATAAAATTAAGCCCTATTTGATATAATTACCAAAAACAAAGGAGCAAAAATGACAATATTTGAAAAAATCGTAGCTGGCGAAATTCCATGCAATAAAGTACTAGAAAATGATAAATTTCTCGCATTTCACGACATAAACCCAAAAGCACCGATCCATATACTCATAATCCCAAAAAAACACTTCGCAAACATCCAAGAGATGGACGCTAGCCTGATGGGCGAGATGCTTACATTTATCCAAAGCATAGCAAGGCTCATGGGCGTGGATCAAAGCGGCTACCGACTTGTCACAAACTGCGGCGAGAACGGCGGTCAAGAGGTTATGCACCTGCATTTTCATATGCTTAGCGGCGCAAAACTTGGCTGGACTGATAGCGCAACAAATCCACAAAGTACATTTTAATAACACAAATTTAAAGGGCTAATATGCCCTTTTTGTCATATTAAATATCTTTTTTGCATAAATTTTGTTTGCCAACAAAACTTTAATAAGTTATAATTTTATTACATTTTTAGCTATTCAAAGTAAAATTTTACATCGTAAAAACTAAATCAAAAGGGACAAAATGGCAAAAGCTGGCATATTTTACGCAACTGTAAGGACTTTACAGAAACTGCGTGCAAAATTCTAGCAAGCAAGCTTAGCGGAGCAGAAATTTTTGATATAGCAGATACCGATGTGGTAAAATTTCTGAGTTTGAGCTTATCGTCTTAGCTAGCTTTACATACGGTGATGGCGGTTTACTAAGGCTTGGAAAGACAAGCTTGATGAACTTTGGTGAAGTTGATTTACAGGTAAAAAAGTAGCGCTTCTTGGTGTTCGTAACCGCAAGCGTCATAGCTCACTTTGCAAAGAACATAGTGCATTTCTATCAAATATCAAACGCAATAGTTAATCGGTAAATACAGAAGCGACTACAAGGGCTTTAATACCTCTTTAGCATATAAATCAAACAGCGAGTTTATCGGTCTTGTGCTAGATATAAAAGGCGATGAGAAGTATGAAACACATAAATGCATGGGCTAAAGCTAGCATAGACATAAAAGCTTAAGCAAATTTTTTGGTTCGCTTAAGCTGTAAAATGTGAATTTATCCTTAATTTTACTCCAAATAGTATATCTGGTGTTTCTAGATAAGTCAACGGTACAAAATATACTATCGTGTAAAATTAAACTTATTAATAAAAATTTTGCAAAGAACTGCTACTTTAGCACTCCTAGCCACGCCGAAATCTCATCGATTTGTGCCTGTACGCTTGCATTTGCCGTGCCACCAGCTGACTTACGCGCTTCTTTTGATGCGTTTAGATCAAGAACTTTCACAGCGTCTTCGCCTAAATTTATATCAACTTGTGTTAGCTGCTCCCCACTAAGCTCACTTAGATCCACGCCTAAATTTTCAGCGTAAGACACGGCTTTGCCAGTGATGAAGTGCGCCTCGCGAAACGCTACATTTTTCTCGCGAACCAAATAATCCGCTAGATCAGTCGCGCTTAAATGCCCTTTTTTTGTCGCACTTAGCATATTTTCTTCATTAAATTTCGCCGTTTTTATCATCTCATTTAAAATTTCAACCGAACTAAGTGCCGTCGAAACGCTATCAAACACACCCTCTTTATCCTCTTGCATATCTTTATTATACGCAAGTGGCAAGCCCTTCATCGTGGTTAGTAGTGCAACCAGATTGCCATTTACACGACCTGTTTTGCCGCGGATAAGCTCGGCTACATCTGGGTTTTTCTTCTGTGGCATGATTGAGCTTCCAGTCGAGTAAGCATCACTAATCGTTATAAAGCCAAATTCTTGCGAACTCCACAAAATAAGCTCCTCACAAAGCCGTGAAGCGTGGGTCATCAAAACAGAGATGTTAAATAAAATTTCCAGTGCAAAATCGCGATCAGACACGCTATCCATCGCATTTTGCGTAACACCAGCAAAGCCAAGCTCGTGCGCTACCATCTCGCGATCGATCTTGTGCGGCGTGCCAGCAAGTGCCGCAGATCCTAGCGGAGATAGATTATTTCGATCAAAAGAGCTTATAAAACGCTGCGCGTCACGACGAAACATAAACGCATACGCCATCAGATGATACGCAAGGCTAACTGGCTGAGCGTGTTGTAGGTGCGTAAAGCCCGGCATTAGCGTGTTTAGATGTGTTGCGGCAAGGCTGTTTAGAGTAGCGATAAGGGCTTTGATTTTGCTTGAAATTTCTTGATTTTTTTCCAAAACATAAAGGCGAAAATCAAGCGCAACCTGATCATTTCGGCTTCGTGCCGTGTGAAGTCTGCCACCAAGCTCCTTGCCGATAATCTCACTTAGCCGCTTTTCAACCGCCATATGGATGTCCTCATCTTCGGCGCGAAACTCAAACTCACCAGCTCGAATTTCAGCTAAAACAGTGTCTAGCCCAGCGACGATCTGCTCGCTCTCGCTTGGTTTTAAAATGCCCTGTGAGCCTAGCATTTTAGCGTGTGCTTTGCTACCTGCAATATCTTGTTCGAATAAATTTTTATCAAAATGTATAGAGGCGTTAAACTCCTCCAAAAGCTTCGCACTCGCCTCGCTAAATCTGCCTTCCCACATCTTTTTCATAGTTTTTCCTTTTTGTTTTTTGCTAATTTTATAAAATTTAGTTTAAATTTAAGCAATGCTAGAGCTTAAAATTTTATAATCTTGCTTTGGCGAAACACCAAACATACGCGAATACTCTCGACTAAACTGTGACGCACTCTCATAACCTACATTATAAGCAACTTGCGACACACTACCCTTTTGCATACAAAGTAAATTTCTAGCCTCTTCAAGGCGAATTTTTTTCTGAAAAGCAAGTGGAGACAATGATGTTATCGTCTTAAAATGCTGATAAAACGAGCTTTCACTCATATCGCAATTTTTTGCGAGCTCTTTTATATTAAGCTTATCGCTAAAATTTTGCTTTATCAAGCCTACAGCTTGGCTTATTTTATTTGCACTACTTCCTTTGTAGGCAAAATCCCTTAAAAATGCTCCACTTTTTTCACAAGTTACCAACAAATAAAGTATCTCTTTTTTTAATCAGCTCTGCAAGAAACTTTATGTTATTTTGTGGTTTTTTAAGTAGTAAAATAAGTCTTAAAACTGGTTCTAAAAGCTCATCGTTTAGCTCAGATAAAAACAGACCTTTTTGATTTTTTTGCAAAGCTTTATCATCTAAGTCTATATTTTTTAGAACCTCATAGACCTCTTCTAGGCTAAATTTAAGCGATAAAGACACATAAGGCACGGTACTTGACGCTCTTGTAAGGCTAACATTAAGCGGAATATGTGTAGAAGTTAAAAGATAGGTGTTTTCGTTATACTCAAACATCTGTCCATCAAAGCCAACCGACTTTGCACCTTGCAAGATTATGCAAACAGAAGGCTCGTGGATCGTGCTTATCATACTATGGGTTTTGTCGCTTATATAAAAATTAAGATTTTTTATATCTGAGTTTATAAGCCCACTTAGTCCGTATCTTGTTAGTAAAAATTCCTTAACCTGCTCTTTAAGTTTTTTAATTTCACTCATTTTTATATCTTATTTTTAGGTTTTAGAGATTATAGCTAAAATTTTTAAATTTTGGAGTATTAGGCATAAAATTAGCCATAATGCAAGTTGGCTACGAAAAAATATAAACTATTTTTGCTTTATGCCAAACATCTCGCAAAGCGCAATGCAAAAATCATCCAAAAAATACCCAAGAGCCTTATAAAACTCACTTTGAGCATTTTGACTAATATCTTTTGCTGCTATTGTTGCGTAGGGCAAAAAATATGCCGTTAAAAAGCGTATCAAAAATTTACCATTTTGCTCGTCAAGCTCTTTTTTTAAGACGCTTGCTATGAGTAAAAGTTGGTTTGATAATGAGTCTATTTCGCCAAATTTTGGCTCAAATTTACACACTTCGTAAAACTTAGTCAGATCCTCATTTGCACCATTTATATAGTGGCTTACTTTTAGAAATTTACCCAAATGTATAAAGTCATCGCTAATTATAGCAACGCTCTCGCCAGCTAAAAATTTAGCAAAATGCTCACTTCCAAGAACATTTGCTTTGCTATCTCTTTGAATCAGCCAGCTATTGCTTTTTCTAAATTTCATAACATCGGTTATGTCTGGTGCTGAATTAAAATTTCTTGCTAGAACGAGTGAAACTACGCCGTAAAGCTCTCCAACTCTCATCGTATTCCTTTAAATTTTTGCAAAATTATAACTATTTTTGCTGAATTTTTACCGTTTTAAAGTCTTAAAAAGCGAAGTCTTAGTGAATTTAAAACAACCGTCACAGAGCTAAAGCACATAGCCAAAGCGCCATAAACTGGATTTAAAAGTACGCCAAACATCGGATAAAGAACCCCTGCAGCGACTGGGATACAAATGATATTATAGATAAATGCCCAAAAAAGGTTCTCTCTTATCGTTCTTATGGTGTTTTTTCCAAGCTTTAAAGAGCTTAAAACGCCTTGTAGGTCATTTTTAATAAGAACGATATCTCCAGCAGCCTTTGCTATATCTGAGCCCGAGTTCATCGCTATGCCAACATCAGCAGACTTTAAAGATGGCGAGTCATTTATGCCGTCTCCAACAAAAAGCACCCTACCCTCTTTGCTAAATTTACTGATAACTTCGTGTTTTTCATGTGGCATAGCGTTTGCATAGGTTTGATCAACGCCAAGCTTTAAGCCAACAGAGCTCACTACATTTTCATTATCCCCAGACAGCATGACAGTAGTTACGCCATATGCTTTAAGTTGTGATATAACACTCTTGCTCTCATCTCTAATCTTATCGCTTATGCTTATAAAACCAACAAATTTATCATTTATAGCACAAAGCACAACGCCACTTCCTCCACTTGTAGCAGCTAAAATTTGTGCCCTTTGCTCATCGCTTAAAGCAATATTATTTTGTGTTAAAAGTTTTGCGTTGCCAACTAATATAAGCCCGTTTTCATCTTTATAGCTAATACCCTGACCTACGATATTGCTAAACTCACCACTAGCAGCTCTTACTCTTTGGTAGTTTTGCTCAGCAAATTCCACAACAGCTTTTGATATAGGATGCTCGCTAAGTGCCTCAACGCTTGCTATTTGCATAAACTCTGGGGCGCTTAAAGTGTGACTTGCTACGCTTATTTGAGCCTTGCTAAGCGTACCAGTCTTATCAAAAACTGCAAATTTAACATCTTTTATAAGCTCTAAGACCTCGGGATTTTTAATCAAAATTCCGCTCCTAGCCCCGCATGCAAGCGCAGAGATTATGCCTATTGGCGTAGCAAGTCCAAGTGCGCATGGGCAAGAGATTATCAACACGCAAATCGCGCTTGATATAGCATATGATAAATGTGCACCCATAAAAAACCAAACTAAAAAAGTAAGAATAGCTATAGCAACTACACTTGGGACAAAGATATTTGCGACTCTATCAGCAAGACGCGAAATAGGCATCTTTTTTGCACTCGCATCATTTAAAAGTATGACGATTTGAGAAAGCAGGGTTTGTGCTGCTTTTTTCTCTACTTTTACGCTTATATAGCCATTTGTGTTTAGCGTCCCAGCAAAAACAACATCCCCTACTTCTTTATAAACTGGCAAACTCTCACCAGTAAGCATAGAGGCATCTATCTCTGCGCCACCTTGCACTATCGTCCCATCTACTGGGACATTAAATCCATTCTTAACAACAACTATATCGCCTACATTTAACTCATTTACACTAACTTCAACATTTTGCCCATCTGGTTTTATAACAAGTGCTGTTTTTGGATAAAATTTAAGCAAATTTTTAATGTAGTCTCCAGCCTTTGCTTTTGAGCGCTCCTCTAAAAATTTACCAAGTAATACAAAGGTAATTATCATAGCTGAGCTTGAAACATACATATTATTTAGCTCGCTATCAAGGGCATTGGGAAACAAAAACACAAAAAGCGAGTATAAAAATGCACTGCCTGTTCCAAGTGCAACAAGCACATTCATATCATAGTTACGACTCTTTAAAGCAGCTAAAGCGTGAGCAAAAAAGCTCTTACCGCTATAAAACATTACGAGAGCCGCTAAGATGATCATCATAAAATAGTTTATGAAATTTTTTTCACCAAACATCTCAAAGCCCATGATAGCAGCGCTTAAGACTGCACCAAAAGCAAATTTATCACGCAAAGATTTTATATGCTCACTTCGTTTTCTCTCAAGCTCATCTATATCTTTTGCAATCTCAAAACCAAGCTTTTTTATCTTTGCCTCAAGCGCTGGCAAAATCTCTGGTCTCTCTATCACAAACTCTCCACTGGCATTTGCAAAGCTGACATTTACCTCGCTAACACCTGGTATTTTTAAAGCTGCCTTTTGTATAGAATTTGAGCAATTCACACAGCTCATGCCAGCGATATTTAGCTTAACTCGCTCGCTCATCAAAACTCTTTTATTACGCTAAATCCAAGATCCTCAAGCTCAGCCCTAAACTCCTGCACGCGCTCATCTGAAATTTCCACACTCACAACTTTTGGTTCACAACTTAGATCAACTAAAATAGTTCCAAAATCATCTTCAAGTGCGTTTTTTATAGTATTTGCGCAGTTTTGGCAGTGGATATTTGCGACTTTAAATTTTTTCATATTATTTCCTTTATCAGATGATGATATCTGTGTTTGTAAATTTCTTTTTTGCCAATATTTTTAAAACCTAAACTCTCATAAAACGCTAAAGTTTTGGGCTTTGTCTCATCTGCAATGAGCGAGACTTTTTTATGATTTTTCTCTTTTGCAATTACAAATGCATGCGATATAAGCTTACTAGCGATACCCTTACCTCTAAATTTCTCATCTACAGCGATACTATCGATGTAAAACTCATCTTCTTCGCACTCATTTGCAAGAACAAGATTGCTATTTAAAGCTTTTGCATTTGCTAAAATTTCAGTATCAAGTATATCTAAATCTCCACCAAAATATACGCACATAGCCCCCACAACGGTACCATTTTCTTTATATACATAGACATTATTATAACTTATGCGATTTACTTCACTTGTAAAAAATTTAGACAAAATTTCATTACAAAGCCTATCATCACTGGTGCCTGCAAGATAAAATGCCGCATCTTCCATAGCAAGTCTGAGTAATTTAATGCAAGTTTTTGCATCAGTTGTTTGAGCTTGTAAAATCATTTGGCAATTATAGAATCAAAACATAAATTTTTTACAAACATCCAAAAAAAGTAAAAATTTAAGTAAGCCTTTTGTATAATTGCAAGGAAAATTTTATAACAAGGACATTAATGGGACGAGCATTTGAGTATCGCAGAGCGGCTAAAGAAGCGCGCTGGGACAAGATGAGCAAGGTCTTTCCAAAACTTGCAAAAGCGATCACCGTAGCAGCTAAAGAGGGTGGCACCGATCCTGATATGAACCCAAAACTTCGCGCCGCGATTGCTGCTGCAAAGGCGCAAAATATGCCAAAAGACAACATAGACTCAGCAATTAAACGCGCAAATGGCAAAGATAGTGCAGACATCAAAACTATATTTTACGATGGAAAGGCAGCTCACGGCGTACAAATAATCGTAGAAACGGCTACTGACAACCCAACTAGAACTGTCGCAAATGTAAAGGCTATCTTTAACAAAAATGGTGGCGAGGTTCTACCAAGCGGTGCACTAAGCTTTATGTTTAGCAGAAAAAGCGTATTTGAAATTTCAAAGCCATCACAAGAACTTGAAGAGTTAGAGCTAGAGCTTATAGATTTTGGTCTTGAAGAGCTTGATGAGGGCGATGAAAGCGTAACGCTTTATGGCGACTACACAAGCTTTGGCACACTAAGTGAGGGCATAGAGAAGCTTGGTCTTGAACTAAAAAAAGGCGTGCTTGAATACATCCCAACAACTACCATAAACTTAAGCGAAGAACAGATGCAAGACATCGAACGCCTGCTTGACAAACTAGAAGATGATGACGATGTGCAGGCTGTTTATACAAATATTGAGTAAAATTTAAAGGAAAATGTATGAGATTTGATGAATTAAAAATTTATGAACCAAATATAGATGAGCTAAAAAAAGCAAAATTTGCTGTATTTCACACAAGCAAGGGCGATTTAAATCTAGAGCTTTTCGCAGATGAAGCGCCACAAACGGTAGCAAATTTTGTTGAGCTTATAAAAAGTGGCTTTTATAATGGTCTAAATTTTCACAGAGTTATTCCAAATTTTGTTATACAAGGCGGCTGCCCACACGGCACTGGAACTGGCGGTCCTGGATGGAGAATCCTGTGCGAATGCGATGATCAAAATGTTCGCCATGAACGCGGTAGCCTAAGTATGGCGCATGCTGGACGCGATACTGGTGGATCGCAGTTTTTCGTCTGCCATAGCGCGCAGCCGCACCTTGATGGCGTTCATACGGTATTTGGAAAATGCATAGATGAGGAGAGTTTAAAGGTGCTTGACGCGATTAGCATGGGTGATGAGATCGTTTCGGCAGAGATTAAAGAAAATTTATAAAGGTCTAATATGCAACAGACACAAGCCCAGAAAAATTTCTGGTTGAAACTGGCGACAAGCCTTGCGTTTTGGGTTGTTTTTGCAATTATTGCTGGAATTATCGTTGGTATCGTTGCACCAGAGCTTGGCATAGCAAGTAAGCCTGGTATCGACTACTTTATCAAAGCACTTAAAGCCCTCATCGGACCTATCATCTTTTTAACGATAGTCTCAGGTATAGTTGGACTTGAGAGCCTAAAAGATCTAGGATCTATCGGACTTAAGGCGTTTATATATTTTGAGATAGTAAGCACTATAGCGCTTGCGGTAGGAATTTTGTTTGGTGAAATTTTGCGACCAGGACACGGCATGCATCTAGACTACACCAAACTAGACCCAAGTAGTGTTGATAAATATACACATGTTGATCGTGATGTAGGTTCAATGTGGTCGATCCTAAAAAGTGCAGTTCCACCAGATCCAATCACACCGTTTATAAACTCAAATACACTTCAAGTGCTTTTTATGGCTCTTTGTGTGGCGATAATCTTGTCTTTTTTAAAACATGAGCATAAAAAAACATGCCTAAAACCGCTAGAATTTATCCAGCACTATGTGCTAAAATTACTTAGTATTTTAATGCTTTTTAGTCCGATAGCAGCCTTTTCTGCGATGGCTTATCTGATAGGGAAATTTGGTATTAGTTCACTACTTGGCATGCTAGAGCTTTTAGCTGTCATGGCTGCAGCTAGCTTATTTTTTATATTTGGTGTGCTTGGTGCTATATGCTACTTTGCGAAGGTCAATGTATTTAAATTTATGCGATTTATATCAAAAGAGGTGCTTGTAGTTTTTGCTACAAGTTCTTCAGAAACTGCACTTGCTCCACTTATGCAAAAACTTGAGCGTGCTGGCATTAACAGGGGTGCAGTCGGTCTTATCATACCAACTGGCTACTCGTTTAACCTTGACTGTACAAATATCTACCTAAGTCTTAGCGTGATATTCTTGGCGCAGGCTTTTGACATACCGCTAAGCTTTGAGCATCTCATCAGCATTCTCATTGTCCTTATGATTACAAGCAAGGGTGCTGTTGGCGTTACTGGCTCTGGCTTTATAGTGCTTGCTGGCACGCTAGCTGCTCTACCAAGCACTGGCATCCCAGTTGTAACCGTGGCTGTGTTACTTGGCGTTGATAAATTTATGTCAGAGATGCGTGCTGTGGGCAATCTATGTGGAAATGCCGTTGGTTGTATGATAATCTCAATATGGGATAAAAAAGTTGATCTAACGCAATTTAGATATGCGCTTGATCACCCTGATGAGTTTGATTTTAAAGGATAAAAGAGCGCTCAAGTGGCGCTCATAAGCCTAAAATGCGTTATCCACTGCTTGACAAAGAGTGTGGATAACTAAGATATGCATCTCTTGAATGCGTGGAGTATCAGAGCTTGGCATAACCAAATTTAGCTCGCAAATTTCATTCATAGCGCCGCCATCTCTTCCTGTAAGCCCCAAAGTTCTTACGCCAAATTCTTTTGCGATACTCAGTGCGTTTATGACATTTTTACTATTTCCGCTAGTTGAAATTCCTATTAGCAAATCACCTTTTTTTGCAAGTGCACAAAACTGACGCTCAAAAACCATATCATAACCATAGTCATTTCCAATCGCCGTAAGCGCCGAAGTATCAGTCGTAAGTGCTATCGCAGGAAGTGCTAGGCGTTCGGTTTTATATCTTCCAGTAAGCTCTGCTGCAAAATGCTGTGCATCAGCCGCACTACCACCATTGCCACATATTAAAATTTTACCTCCATTTTTTAGCGTATCTACCACCATTTCACAAGCTTTTTTTATATCATTTTCAAGCAAAGACATTTTATTTGCGGTATTTATATGAGCTAAAATTTCTGCTTTTATCATTTCATTTATTTGCATCTATTATCCTTTTTATAATGCCAGTCGTACTCTTACCATCTACAAACTCTACAAGACGCACATCTTTTACTATTTGGCTACCAACCACCTCTTTATCGGCATAGTCAGCGCCCTTTACAAGTACATCTGGTTTTAATTTTGTTATTAAATTTAGCGGAGTATCCTCATCAAATATCACAACATAATCAACAAAACCAAGCGCACCAAGCACGCTAGCTCTGTCATCTTGTGAATTTACGGGACGACTTGCCCCTTTTAGTCTTTTTACTGAAGTATCAGAATTTAGCCCAACTACAAGTATATCCCCAAAACTACGAGCTTTTGCTAGGTACTTGGTATGTCCCGCATGAAGCACATCAAAGCAACCATTTGTAAAGACTATCTTTTTGTTCTCCTTGTGAGCAAAAATTTCAACCAACTCATCTGCACTTTTTATCTTTTTTTCATAATGAATACTTTCTCGATCTTGTAAAAGCTCATTTATCTCGGCAAAATTTGCCGTAGCACTACCTATCTTACCGACAACAACCGCGGCTGCAAGATTTGCCATTTTTATCGCCTCTTTAATGTTTGCACCACTTGCAAGCATATATCCAAGCGTGGCTAGCACCGTATCTCCGGCACCCGTAACATCAAAAACTTCCTTAGCTTCAGCTGGAAAAATTTCTAGCTCATCATCAAAAAGCGCTATACCAGCTTCTGAGATCGTGATGATAGAGTACTTTAGCTCAGCCGTTTCTTTTAGATTTTTTATGGCGATAAGAAGCTTTTCGTCGCTATCTATTTTTAATCCAGTAGCCTCGCTTGCCTCTTTTTTATTTGGCGTAAGAAGCGTTGCGCCTTTGTATTTTTTATAATCACTACCCTTTGGATCAACTAAAACTGGGATTTGCATATGTTTGCATTTTTTGATTATCTCTTGACAAACATCGCTAATAAGCACGCCTTTGCCATAATCGCTTAACAAAACAGCGTTAAAATGATCTAAATTCTCACATATATCTTTTATAAAATTTTTACTATCTTTTATAGGCTCGGCACTTTCACTATCTATGCGCACAACTTGTTGATGGGTCGCCATAACTCGGCTTTTTATCGAGCTTTTGCGGCTATCTTCAAATTTGAGCAAGTCAGTTTTTGCACCAATGTCATTTAGCATATTTTTTATATTATTACCTACACTATCATCCCCAACAACACTTGCCACACTTACTTTTGCACCAAGCGAGAGCAAATTTGCCACGACATTTCCAGCTCCACCAAGCCTGTAAGTTTCGCTATTTATCTTTACGACTTGAACTGGCGCTTCGGGTGAAATTCTATCACAACTTCCCCAAATGTAGTGGTCTAGCATAAGATCGCCAACAACTAAAATTTTAACATAGCTAGCCATTTAGCTCTTCCTTAAATATACGCTTTATCTCGCCTATATAATCAGCCACACCATCCTCAAGACTCCACTTACTCTCAAAGCCAAGCCCCGCCTTTGTCGCCGCCATGTCAGCCTCTGTGTGAAACTGATATGACCCAACAAATGGGTTTGGAATATATTCGTTGCCTAAATTTGTACCGAGTTCTTTTTGTAATATATCAGCTATATCCTGAAAGCTTCTTGCAGTTCCTGTAGCTGCATTATAAACGCCACTTTTAGCACTAACGGCTTTTAGATTTGCGTCTATTATGTCTTTGATATAGACAAAATCTCGTTTTATATTGTCGCTACCCTCAAAAAGGCGTGGTGTTTTACCAGCTAAAATTTGCAAACCAAACTGAAGCACCATCGAAGCCGTTTTGTTTTTAAAAAACTCACCCTTTCCATAAACATTAAAATACCTTAGTCCAACCACATGAACACCCTGCTGTGCATACTTGCGACCGATATTATCCATAGCAAGCTTTGAAAATCCATAAGCATTGTTTGGAGCTTCGCATTCGCCTACTTTTTGCGGACTTTTTGCATTTCCATAAGTCGCACCAGAGCTAGCATAAACCATCTTTATATCATGCTTTTGGCAAATTTCAAGCAGATCCACAAAGGCATTTACATTTGTTTTTATAAGCTCGTCTTGTTCTTTTACCGTTGTATCCGAGATCGCTGCTTCATGAAAAATTATGTCTGGCTTAAAGCACCCTATCTTTTCAAGCGTTTTTTTGCTATTTATATCTCCAGCAAAAACCTCTCCTTTAAAACCAAGCAAATTTTTAAAATGACCAAATGATTTTAAATTTCCATTACTAAAAACATCATCATTTCTAAATTTATCAACCACAAGTACGCTTGCCTCTGGATAATGCTCATCAAAATGATGTGCCAGTGCCGAACCTATAAAGCCAGCACCACCAGTTATCACTATGCGTTTTTTATTAAAATTCATATCAAACCTTTACTTTTTATCTTTTCATAAACATCTTTCACGCTTGTGAAATTTACACCATCAAGCAAGTAGCTTTGCCCAACGCAAGCGTTTTGCGCGGCTTTGATGTCACTTTGTTTGTCGCCTATCATTATACTATCTTTTAGATTAATATTTAACTCAGCAGCTGCATCAGTTATCATCTTTGGTTTTGGCTTGCGACACTCACACTCCTCTTCTGGCGCGTGCGGACAAAAACAGACTTTAGAAATTTCTATTCCCTCTTTTTCAAAGGCTTTTAGCATATGTTTTGTAAGATTATAAAAGTCTTCAAGAGTATAGTATCCACGCCCGATACCAGACTGATTTGTCACGACCACCAAGATATAACCAAGCGCGCTAAATTCACGCAATGCTTCAAAAACTCCGTCTATAAACTTAAAGTCCTCAACCCTATAAACATAGCCATGATCTTCATTTATAACGCCATCTCTATCTAAAAAAAGTGCTTTATTTTGTTTCATAATGCTATTATACATAAAAAAATTTATTTACCAATAAAAGAAAAACTTTCATTTACCTTTTTTATAATATAATAGCCCTTGAATTTTTCACAAAGGATGTAAAATGAAAAAGTTATTTATCGTTTCTGGTGTTGCAGCTATGCTTGCAACTGGCGCTTTTGCTGCTGATGGTGCGACTATTTATAAAAAATGCGTTGCCTGTCATGGTGCCAAAGCTGAGAAAGTTTTTAACAACAAAGTTCCAGCTCTTACTTCACTTTCAAAAGATAATATCGTAGCTGGCATTAAAAGCTACAAAACTGGCGCAAATAAATATGGCATGGGTGCTATGATGAAGCCTATCGCCACACCACTTAGCGACGAAGATATCGAAGCTGTAGCTGACTTTATTCAATCACAAAAATAATTCTAAACCTCCGAGAGTAAATGCTCGGAGTCTCTTTTTAAAATTTTATTCAAATTTATCTCATGTTTGATTTTTATCATTATAATTTAGCAATATTTTTATCTACAAAGGCTTAAAATGAAGTACGACTTGATTATTATTGGATTTGGTAAGGCTGGAAAAACTCTAGCCGTAAAAACAGCAGAGCTTGGCAAAAAAGTCGCGTTAATTGAGAAAAACCCACAAATGTATGGCGGAACTTGCATAAATATAGGCTGTATACCTAGTAAAAAGTTGATAATGCTTTCAAAAGAGGCAAAATTTCATACAGACAAAAAAGCATATTTTAAAGAGGCAATGAGCAAAAAAGATACGCTTATAGCGGCTCTAAGAGCCAAAAATTATGCGATGTTAAATGATAAAGAAAACTTAGATATCATTGATGGAAAGGCAAGTTTTTTAGATAGCAAAACGATAAAAGTTGTTAAAAGCAACGAAGAAACCCTAACTTTAACTGCTGACAAAATCATAATAAACACTGGTTCAATAGATAAAAAGCCTGAAATTTTAGTAAACTCAGACAAAATTTATACAAGCAAAGAGCTTTTGTCACTGTCTGAGCTACCAAAACATTTAGTGATAGTAGGAAGTGGCTTTATAGGCTTGGAATTTGCCTCTATGTATGCAAATTTTGGCTCTAAGGTTAGCATTTTGGTTCGAAAAGATGAGTTTTTACCAGATGAAGACGACGATGTAAGGGATAGCATAAAACAAGCTTTAAACGCACAAGGGATAGAAATTTTACTATCAACCAGTCCAAAAAGCGTACAAGATGATACGATGATATGTTCTATCAAAAATGAAGAGATAACAATAAAAGCAGATGCTTTTTTGTTTGCTACTGGAAGGACACCAAATACTAAGGAGCTAAATTTAAAAGCTGCTGGCGTTAGCACAAATGAGCGCGAAGAGATAGTCGTAAATGAGTTTTTACAAACAACAAATGCCGATATTTACGCTGTTGGGGACGCTAAAGGTGGCGAACTTTTTACATATATATCGCTTGATGATTTTAGGATAGTTTTTTCTCATCTTTTTGGCGATAAGTCTCGCTCGACAAAAAACCGAGCCATACATGCAAATGTACTTTTTACTGATACTCCGCTAGCAAAAATTGGCTTTAGCGAAAAGATGGCTAAAAATGCTAAAGTACTAAAAATACCACTATCATCAGTGCCAAATGCCAAAATTTTAGGCAAAGAAATTGGCTTTTTAAAGGCTATTATAGATCAAGAGAATAAAGAAATTTTAGGTGCGACATTTCACTGCGAAAATGCTCACGAGCTAATTAACGAAATAGCTCTTGCCATGCAACTTAAAGCAAAAGCCGATGTATTTAAGAATCAAATTTTTACTCACCCAAGCACAAGTGAGGCACTAAACGACATTTTTGCTGGGGCATAAAACAAGCCCCCATCAAAAA